>JAHHIA010000005.1 GCA_019359045.1 Scytolyngbya sp. HA4215-MV1 | reverse complement strand
GGAGCGTGAGTTGGACCGCGGATGGCAAAACCCTGGCCACCGGCGGAGACGATGGCAGCGTCAAACTGTGGAACCGCGATGGCACCCCCATTACCACCCTCAACGCCAATCAAAGCATTGTCTGGAGCGTGAGTTGGACCGCGGATGGCAAAACCCTGGCCACCGGCGGAGACGATGGCAGCGTCAAACTGTGGAACCGCGATGGCACCCCCATTACCACCCTCAACGCCAATCAAAGCAGTGTCATGAGCGTGAGTTGGACCGCGGATGGCAAAACCCTGGCCACCGGCGGATCCGATGGCAGCGTCAAACTGTGGAACCGCGATGGCACCCCCATTACCACCCTCAACGCCAATCAAAGCATTGTCTTGAGCGTGAGTTGGACCGCGGATGGCAAAACCCTGGCCACCGGCGGAGACGATGGCAGCGTCAAACTGTGGAACCGCGATGGCACCCCCATTACCACCCTCAACGCCAATCAAAGCATTGTCAGGAGCGTGAGTTGGACCGCGGATGGCAAAACCCTGGCCACCGGCGGATACGATGGCAGCGTCAAACTGTGGCCCATTGATGATCTCGACACGCTTTTAGTGAAAGGTTGCAACTGGCTGGAGGTTTACTTAATCAATACTCCGTTTGAACTACAAAAGCTCACCACCTGCCAAACCCCCGCTCGTCGTCTTGCTGCTGCCCCCAACCTGGTCGCCGATAGTGAAGAACTCGCTAAAAAAGGCAGAGTTGACGAAGCGATCAAGGGCTTTCAGACGGCGAAGGAATGGGACCCCAGTCTCAGGTTTGATCCGGTGGTGCGGGCGAATCAGTTGGCGGAGGAGGGGAAGAAGGTGAGGGAGATGAGGTGATGGGGAAGATGGGGGAGATGGGGAAGAGAGTTTAGGTGTAGGGTTAGAGCGGAGTTTGGCAGGTGTTTATGACCATTGATCAAATTGCAGCGGAGAAGATGCGGGAGCTGCCGCTGGATAAGCAACAAGAAGTCTTGGACTTTATCGAATTTCTCCACTCAAAAATACACACCGCTCAACCAGAATCCGCTGTTTCCTTTCTAGACGCTGCCCAAGAGTTTGTCGGGTGTCTCGACAGTGACCTCACCGACCTCTCCTACAACCCGCAACACATGGAAGGCTACGGACAGTAATGCGGCACAAAGTATTGCTCGACACAGGTGCCCTGGTCGCATTTCTGCAACCCCGCGATCGTTTTCATCACTGAGTCACGGCTGAATTGGTAACGATCGCCAAACCGCTCTTGACCTGTCTCCTTAAAACGGAGTGGATCGTGTCTGTGGCTCCTTGCCAAAGGACTTTTAATACCAGTTCCAAAAGATAGCACTCCAGATGACCGTCTGTAGGGGCGTACGGTTGTGCCCCTACGAGAATTTGTAAACAGACTTTAGAGAACTCGTATAAAACATCCGCTTAGGGGCGCGATTTAGAGGCGCGATCGGTGAGTATCTCCAAAGTCCGCCAAAACAGCGTGCTGCCTGTTTTTTTAAATTGCAGTTAATTTTACGAAAGAGTAGACTAATGAAGCTACAGCATCATTTGAGTGCTGTAGACACTTTGTCATCACAGGTTACGGTATGGGGAAACAGCGTTCGACACTAGCGTTTATCCTGGCTCTTGTATTCGCCGCCATTTTGGTCATTATCTTCATTCCAATTCGGCTGGGGTTAGATTTACAAGGCGGGTCGCAATTAACCATTCAGGTCAAGCCAACTGCTGAAAGGCAGCAAATCCGTCCTGAGGATTTGGAAGCTATCCAGCGAGTGATGGAAGGACGGGTGAATGCTTTGGGCGTATCTGAAGCAGTTGTCCAAACGGTTGGCAATAATCAATTGCTGGTACAGTTGCCTGGAGTCAGTGACTCTAAGCAAGCAGAACGCGTGCTGGGAGGTACGGCACAACTCGATTTCCGCAAGCAGAAACCTGGCACCGAGACGCAAATGGCGATCGAACGTGAGCAACTGCGAGATAAGTTGGGAAAACGGGATGAGTTGCTAAAAAGCAAAGATGAAGCTGCGATCGCCAAAAATCAGGCAGAGCTAAAAGCCGTTTACGAGTCTATTGATACGTTGTTTGAACGCACTGAATTGACTGGCAAAAACCTCAAAGATGCCTATCCCGAACGGACCAACATGCCCGACGTTTGGAATGTCGGCTTGAAGTTTGATGGCAAAGGGGGCGATCTGTTTGCTGAGCTGACTAAGAGCATCGCTGGCACGGGTCGAACGTTGGGCATCTTTCTGGATGATGGTCCCATTAGCTATAACTTTGCCTATTCAGTCGATGTCCGATTTGCGGAAACTGGGATTGCAGGCGGCGAAGCGGTGATTCAGGGCAATTTTTCATTGCAAACTGCAAATGACCTGGCAATTCAGTTGCGCGGGGGCGCGTTGCCTTTCCCGGTCGAGATTGTGGAGAACCGGACGGTGGGTCCCACGTTGGGGCGGGATAGTATTCAACGCAGTGTATACGCAGGGATCGCGGGGCTGCTCCTGGTTCTCATCTTTATGGTGGCTTACTATCGCCTCCCCGGCTTGATTGCCGATATTGCCCTCATTATTTACGCGATTTTGACGCTGGGCACTTTTAGCCTGGTTGGGGTGACGCTGACCTTGCCAGGGATTGCCGGATTCATTCTCAGCATCGGCATGGCAGTGGATGCCAATGTGCTGATCTTTGAACGCACACGGGAAGAACTGCGCGCTGGCAAATCGCTGTATCGTTCAGTCGAATCTGGCTTCTATCGAGCTTTTTCCAGCATTTTGGATAGTAACGTCACCACCTTGATTGCTTGTGCCGCACTATTCTTTTTAGGGTCTGGCTTGGTTAAGGGCTTCGCACTCACCCTCGCGCTGGGGGTATTGGTGAGTATGTTTACTGCATTGACTTGTAGCCGGACTTTGTTGATGCTGGCGGTTCTAGGATCGCCTCAGTTACGCAAGCCAGAGTTCTATTGTCCCAAACTGCCCAATGCTGTTACTTCTGCTGAGGCAGGTACCGCGCCATGAAATTGCAAATCATTAAACAACGAGGTGTCTGGTGGTCTCTGTCGGCTGCCATCATTTTGGCAGGGATGGCTGCCATGCTGATTTCCTGGCAACAGATTGGCGCGCCGCTGCGTCCCAGCCTCGACTTTGTGGGGGGAACTCGGATTCAGGTCGAGCGAGACTGTACCAAGCCCGGTAACTGTGATCGTCCGATCGATCTGGCAGCGGTGAGTCAAGTCATGGCATCGGCAGGGCTGAGTAACAGCAGCGTTCAGTTGGTGGACAAAAACGGAGTGTCCATTCGCACCGCAGCGCTCAACGCCGATCGCCGGAGTCAGGTGATTTCGAGTTTGGCGGAGAAAATCGGGAGTTTTGATACGAAGAGAACTCAGATTGATACCGTAGGTCCCATTCTGGGGCGACAGTTGTTTGCCTCGGGTTTACTAGCATTACTGGTTTCTTTTGCTGGCATTACGATCTATCTGAGTTTTCGATTCCAGTTTGACTATGCTTTGTTTGCGATCGTGGCGCTGTTTCATGATGTTTTGATTACAGTCGGTATCTTCTCAATTTTGGGTTTAGTTGCTCAAATTGAGGTGGATAGTCTATTTATTGTGGCTTTGTTGACGATCGTCGGTTTTTCAGTCAACGATACAGTGGTGATTTACGATCGGGTGCGCGAGACCATTGCGCTCAACCCCAACCGCCATATTGACGACGTTGTGGATGATGCGGTCAACCAAACCATGGGGCGATCGATCAATACCACTATGACCACGCTGCTCACCTTGTTTGCGATCTTTCTCTTTGGCGGGGCAACCTTAAAAAACTTTGCCCTAGCGCTCATTATTGGGTTCACGATGGGTGCTTACTCCAGTATCTTTATTGCCAGTACCCTATTAGCATTGTGGCGAGAACGCACTGGACAAGCCTTTCCGGTAGTTCCTGTAGCGGTGAGTGATTCTGATAGTCCTGCTGTTGGCTCCGAAGATACCCTTGGGTAGCTTCGGCTAGCAGCCACCTGTTGAAACCCATCATGAATGATTTACCGGACCAGCCATTGTCGTCGTCCGTTCCAGAGGTTGAGTCGGTAGATTCAACCTCTGTGGTCGATCCCCGTTTCGAGCGTGCCATGCAGCGGTTACACCAGGTGAATGTATGCGCTCGTTGGGCGTTTGTACTGTTGCTCTGGTTGGTTCTCGCTCCTCTGAGTCTTTGGGAATTACGTTATCCCATTCGCTTGATGCTGGAATATTTTACCTGGGCAGCCTTGCGCTATGGCATTATCTATACGCCCCTACCCAGCATGGGCTTGTTTTTTTGTATTGGAGTGACGATCGCCGTCTTGGTCTGGCAAAGCCGCAATATCTTGTTTGGTTTTCCCAAGGCTTATCAAGCTCGGTTAGCCAAACGGGTACAGCGCATTCACCAGCAAGGCGAAAGCCACCCATTTTGGCAATGGGTGCATGGGGAAAAAAGCTGAGGCAAATTCACCAGTCTGCTTCTAGTAGTCCGTCAGGATAGATTTTAGGGGTCACTCAAATCTACAAAAAACATTTTTGAGATGTTTTGACAGACTACTAGGCTACACTGCCAAAAATCGCTGTACCACATCGTTGCTGAGTTCACTGGTGGGTCCGGCGGCCACAATCCCGCCTTTTTGCATGGCGTAGTACCAGTCAGCTTGCCGGACAAAGTGCAGGTGCTGTTCAACCAATAGGACACCAATGCCTGTGGTTTCAACAATGCGACGGACTGCCGCTTCAATTTCGAGAATGATAGAGGGTTGAATGCCTTCGGTGGGTTCGTCGAGAACCAGTAGACGAGGTTTGCCCATCAACGCACGGGCGATCGCTAACTGCTGCTGCTGCCCACCACTGAGGTCTCCCCCCATGCGCCACAACATGGTTTTGAGGACGGGAAATAGGTCAAAAATTTCCTCTGGAATCTCTGCCTTCCTGCCTTTGCCCGGTCGGGCTTCTAAACCCAGCAACAAGTTTTCTCCGACCGTCAGCCGAGGAATAATCTCTCGTCCTTGGGGCACATACCCAATACCCGATCGGGCTCGTTGATCCGGGGTTCTAGTCAAAATCGGTTCGCCCATCAGCTTGATCATGCCCTGGCGGGGCTTTAGCAAACCCATGATGCTCTTGAGCAAGGTGGTTTTGCCGACTCCGTTGCGTCCAATCAGACAAACCATTTTTCCAGCAGCAACCCCCATATCCACATTTCTTAGGATGTGGCTTTCACCGTAGTAAACATTCAGGTTGGTGATCTCTAGCAGTGGATTGACGCCGAGTTCTGAAGGTTGGATTGCAACAGTACTGTTGGTTTGAGTCATGGAATTTTGGATTTTGGATTTTGGATTCTGGCGTAAGTTTTAAGAGGTAGAAAGTGGGAGGACAGGTGTTCGCCGCAAGAAAGATAGGTGCATTCCATCAAACGCTCACTTCTCCAACGTTTTCTCCCTTTACGGGTGTGCACTACGTTACTCCTTGCCTCTACGCTGCTTGATGTCCATCCTCTTCCTGCTTGCCGAGATAGACTTCAATCACACGAGGATCGTTTTGGACTTCATCCATGTTGCCTTCGCAGAGCACCGAGCCTTGATGCAGCACGGTGACAGTCCGGGCAATTTGGCGGACAAATTCCATGTCATGCTCGATCACCATGATGGAGTGGCTTTCGGCAAGTGCCAGTAGGAGGTCGCCGACTTTTTCGGTTTCTTCGTCGGTGAGTCCAGCGACGGGTTCATCGACTAGGAGGAGATCGGGGGATTGTGCCACCAACATGCCAATTTCCAGTCGTTGTTTCTCACCATGGGAGAGCAGATCGGCGGCGATATCCGCTTTGGGCGCTAGCCCGATCGTCTCCAACAAACCAGCGACTGTGCGCCGTTCGGCAGAGGAGGATTGACCAAACAAGGCACCTAGAACATTCTTTTTTTGGGCGCAAGAGAGTTCCAGGTTTTCTCGCGGTGTGAGCTTTAGGAATACGCGAGGGGTCTGGAATTTTCGACCAATGCCCAATCGAGCGATTTGATGTTCGGAGTAGGGACGCAGGTTTTTACCTTTGAAGTAGACACGACCTTCAGTTGGCTTGGTTTTGCCCGTAATCACGTCCATAAAGGTGGTTTTTCCGGCTCCATTGGGTCCAATGACGACTCGCAACTCGCCCTCATCCATGCTGAAGTTGAGGTCATTGACTGCCTTGAAGCCATCAAAACTGACGGTTAGGTTTTCAATCTCTAAGATTTTCCCGCTCATATTGCACTTCCGGATCTTCTTCAAGGCTGGGGTAAGTCATTACTTGCTTGCGGCGACCCAGGAGCGATCGCACAAAATTGGCACCCTCGGTACGGAACCAACCCAAGAAACCACTGGGGAGAACAGTCACCACCAGGAGAAAGAGCGCTCCCTGGAAAAATAGCCAGAATGCAGGGTACTGTTCACTTAGAAGGGTTCTGGCAAAGTTCACCACCAGTGCCCCCAAAATTGCGCCCACTAGGGTTGCTCGTCCACCCACTGCCACCCAGATCACCATCTCGATCGAAAAGGCAATATCCATGGACTTGGGGGTAATGATGCCCGATTGCACCGTGTAGAGTGCTCCGGCAATCCCCGCCAACCCTGCTGAGATGGCAAAGACAAATACTTTAAACCAGGTGGGGTCATAGCCAGAAAAACGAACCCGGGTCTCGTCATCTCGAATGGCGACGAGCATTCGCCCAATCCGTCCACTGGTGAGCCAGCGGCAGAAGGCGTAACCCAGCACGAGGAACAACACACTCAACGCATAGAAGGCTCCCATAATTTGGGGATTGTTACCGACTTGTTGCCCAAACAGAGTGGCGGTGTCGGTTTTCAAGCCATTGGTGCCGTTGATCAATTTTTGTTGACCATTAAAAAAGTTGAAAAATACGATGAGGGCAGCCTGAGTCAGGATAGAAAAATAAACCCCCCGAATGCGGTTACGAAATACCAGATAACCCAGAGCGGCTGCCACGATGGTGGGCAGCGCAACCACTGCAATCAGGGTGAAAGGGAAGGAATAAAACGGTTGCCAAAACCAGGGAAGGGTTTCTACGCCATATAGGCTAAAGAAATCAGGAATTTGGCCTGCGGGCAGTTGCAGTTGCAAATACATGGCGAAGGCATAACCACCCAGGGCAAAAAAGATGCCATGCCCCAAACTCAGGAGTCCGGTGTAGCCCCAAATTAAATCAATGCCCAGGGCGACGATCGCCAAGGATAAGAAGCGTCCCAATTGGTTAATGCGAACGCCCTGTCCTGCTGCGGTGAGCAAAGGGGGAATAACGACTAGCAGTAAAACTGCTAAAAAGATGACGATCGCGGCTTCAATCAAGAGCGATCGTTGCTTTTTACGAGAATTTACGCCAGTGGTTGGTTCAGTCGCAGGTTCCAAAGTTTTTACTGTCATGACAAACCTCTAAGCATCTACCGTTCGCCCCTTCTGCGGGAACAGCCCGGCAGGTCGGAACTGAAGGAAGATCACAATTAATGCAAATACCATGACTTTTGCCATGCTTGCTGTAGCAAAGAACTCAAACAAGCCCTTTAAGCTTTCACTGAACCCGACCAGAGGACCCAAGGCATTGGAACTCACCACATAACTGATCACACCAATCGCGGAGGCTGCCACAATGCTGCCCACCAACTTGCCAACGCCACCTACAACCACCACCATGAAAGTATCGACAATGTAGCTCTGTCCAGTGTTGGGGCTGACTGATCCCAAAAGGCTGACTGCACACCCGGCAATGCCTGCTAACCCGGAACCGATCGCGAAGGTTAGTGCATCGACCGTTGCGGTCGGAATGCCCAGGCAAGCACTCATATTACGGTTTTGGGTGACGGCACGAATACGCAGCCCCCAGGCTGTTTTGTTGAGAAACCAGTAAATGCCCAGCACACAGACCACTGTTAATACGATGATGAACAGTCGGGTGTAGGGAAGCTGATATTCTTTAACGATCGGCAAACCACCTCGTAACCATTTGGGTGCAGTTACATCAACGCCCTGAGTGCCAAACCAGGGATTGGTAACGGCTAGCTTGTAGGTTTGCCCCAAAATATGAGAGATAGTCAGGGAAATGGCTGCTGATATGGGCAGCATGAGTCCGATCACCCAGCCTCGAATTCGTTCAAAGTTTGCCAGACGAGACAAGACCCCCATTGCCCCAAAAAACAGGAGGCAAAAAATCAACAAACCAGCGATAAATTGCCAACTGACGCTGCGAACAAACTGTTGCAAGATTAAACTCACACCCCAGGTGGCTAAGAGCGTTTCTAGCGGCCTGCCGTAGAGGTAGCGAATCACCCCCCGTTCTAGCAATAACCCCAGCAGCGCCGTTACGATGAACGCGGCAATGAGCGCGAAGAAGATGTAAAACCCTTCCAATGGCGTTTTTTTGAACGCATTTTGCACCACAAAAGTGGTGTAGGCTCCCAACATCATCAATTCGCCGTGAGCCATGTTGATGACACCCATCAAGCCAAAGACGATCGCCAAACCCAGGGCTGATAGCAATAAAACCGAGCCGATACTTAATCCGCCAAACAGGGATTCCAGAAGTTGTGTCAACGAACGCTCTCCTCAAATAGGTATGAGTTTTGAGTTGATGAGTTTTGAGTTGATGAATGATGAGGTTTGAGTGAGCGCAGAAATTGCCAACTCAAACCTCATCCCAGTCATGCCGATGCTTTAGCTTTTAACTTGATACTTGCCACCTTTGGCGGGGTCAGACCAGTCGCAAGCATAGCCCTTGGTATCTTTCACAAATTGGTTCCAGGGCACTGGCTTCACTGCGGTCTTGGTGTCATAGACGATGTTGAACAATCCATCCTCTCTGACTTCGCCAATCCGGACGACTTTTGCCAGGTGGTGGTTGTTTTCCAGGGTGACTTTGCCTTCGGGTGCATCAAAGGTTTGCCCCAAAGCAGCCATCCGTACCTTTTCTAAATCGTCAGCAGTGCCCGCTTTTTCGACCGCTTGCTTCCACAGGTAAACCATGATGTAAGCCGCTTCCATGGGGTCGTTGACGACTCGCTCCTCGCCATATTTCTTCTTGAAGGCTGCTACAAACTTCTTGCTTTCAGGGGTATCGACCGTTTGGAAGTAGTTCCAGGCGGCGTAGTGACCTTTCAGATATTCCACCCCGATCGCTTTCACTTCTTCTTCAGCAATACTCACCGACATGGAAGGATATTTGTCGGGACCCAGACCCGCTCCTTGCAACTGTTTGAAGAAGGCAACGTTGCTGTCACCGTTCAAGCTGTTGTAAATGACGCCGCCATTGGGCAACGCGGCTTTGATTTTGGAAATAATCGGGGTAACTTCAGTCCCCCCCAAGGGGATGTAGTCTTCACCTACGGTTTTGCCACCCAAGGCTTCCAATTGAGCTTTGATGATGGTGTTGGCTGTCCGAGGAAATACGTAGTCAGAACCTACCAGGAAGAATTCTTTGCCCTTGTTTTTCAGCAACCATTCCACAGAAGGCTCAATTTGCTGGTTAGGGGCTGCGCCTGTATAAAAGATGTTTTTGGAACATTCTTGACCTTCGTATTGCACGGGATACCACAGCATGTGGTTTTTCGACTCAAAGGTGGGCAATACGGCTTTACGGCTGGCAGAAGTCCAGCAACCAAAGATCGTAACGACCTTATCCTGGTCGATGAGTTTCTTTGCTTTTTCATTGAACGTGGGCCAATCGGAAGCACCATCTTCGGTGATCGCTTCGATTTTCTTGCCTAGTACGCCGCCTGCTGCGTTGATCTCTTCGATTGCCAAGTTTTCGGCATCAACGACGCTCTTTTCACTAATTGCCATGGTGCCACTGAGGGAGTGCAAAATCCCTACTTTAATCGTGTCACCGCTGGCTGTTGGAGAGGCTGGAGCCTCTGTAGAACTGGGCGAAGAAGTAGTATCCGTACCACTCCCTGTACAGGCTTTCAAAAAAACCGTGCCGGTAGCTGCGGAAGTAAAGATGATAAATTCACGACGACCAAACTGTCTTGTCATGGAGTAACTCGCTCCCCACTAAGATTTAATGCCGAGAACAAATGAAGGCTCGGTAATAACTCTGAGATATTAGGGCGAAGCTTCTAAGGCAAATTGTATTTGACTATACAAAACTGTATTACTGGTAGGGATGTGTAAGATTCGTAACATATCGCAACCGTAGGTAGGGGCGCTGCTGATACTGGCATGCGGGTGAAAAAGGGGGCGATATGAAGAATCAGAGAGCGGAGACAGAGAAGGTGCAGAAAGTCTGGTTACTGGGTGACTGCCAATGCTGGTCTCAGGTGAGTTTGCAGGAATTCAAGAACTGTTGCGAGTCCCACTTGAGTTTTCAAGTTGGTAAAGGCGAAGGGTTTGGCACCCCGCATTTTTTGGGAATCTCGTGCCATCACGGCAAGATCTGCACCAACCATGGGAGCCAAGTCGGTTTTGTTGATCACAAGCAGGTCAGATTTAGTAATCCCCGGACCGCCTTTGCGGGGGATTTTGTCACCTCCGGCAACATCGATAACATAAATAGTGAGATCAACCAGTTCTGGGCTAAAGGTGGCTGCCAAGTTGTCGCCGCCACTTTCAACGAAGATGATGTCCAAATCGGTAAAGCGTTGTTCTAGATCAGCGATCGCTGCCAGGTTCATGGAGGCATCTTCTCGAATGGCAGCATGAGGACATCCGCCTGTTTCCACCCCAATGATGCGATCTTGCTCTAAGGCTTGGCTACGCACTAAAAACTGCGCGTCTTCTTGGGTGTAGATGTCATTGGTGACGACGGCAATTTTGTACTGTTGCCGCATCATCTTGCAGAGCGCATCTACCAAAGCGGTTTTGCCTGAACCGACAGGACCTGCAATGCCAATCCGAAAAGCGTTCATAGGATTTTGGATTTTGGGTTTTGGATCTCCATCAATATAGTTGCTGCTATTCGATTAATAAGGCAATAAGAAAGAGAACAATTCTACCGCTGGTTTTCTAGCTGCGAAATAGACGGGAGTATTGGGTTTCGTGGGTCATGCTTGCCAGAGACAAGCCCCAACCGCAGGCGGCGAGGTCGTCGTCGGATAGGGTCAGGATGGTTTGGCTGGCCAGTTCGATCGCTTCATGCAAGTTTAGAAGAATTTGCTGTCCGATCGTTTGTCCTAGTGGGATCAAGCGCACCCCTGCACCGACTAGATTATTTGCCCAGCTAAACAGATAGCCAAAGAGAGCCGATCGCTCGTCAATTTGCCAATAGGTCGCGGCGAGAGCAAAGGCGATCGCAAAATTGCAATGATGACCGCAGACTTGTTGCACTTCAGCGAGTTTTGTCACCATTTCAGGGTTAGGTTCCCTATTGGGTTGAGTGTCTTGCAGCAAGCGGAGGAGCGATCGTCCCATTTGCCAGCTTTGCGATCGCAATTCTTCGGTTTCTCGCACAGCTGATAACCAGGCGTTCCAATACAGAATGGCGGCACAATCGTCGGTGGCGATCGCGCGATAGGTTCGCACCATGGCAGCGGCTTCTAACTGGATGGAACCATAGCGTAATTCCCACGCTAGCCAGTGTTGCAGGCTTTCTCCATGGAAAATTTTGCCAGCTTCGACCAATGCTTCTAGTCCTTCAGAGTAGCTATAAGCGCCAACGGGCAATGTTGAACTTGAGAGTTGTAGTAAACCCAATAGAGAAAGGGATGAGTGGAGATCAGGCATGAAACACGATTGACTGTGATTGGCTAACAGCTACTAGCGGGTTAGGTCGTGGACATGTTGTTGGTATTTTTGAAAGCTTTACTCAGCAAAGTTTTCAAAAATACCAACAACACCTTTGAAGCACTACCTACTCGCGCTACTGTGACTATGACTATGACTATGGCTATGGTTTTGTCTGTAGGCTCCAGTTTCAGGTTGAAAAGGCACCAGTTCTTCGACCACTTGTACACCCAATTGTTGCAACATGGATTGCAAAACGGGATCGGTTGCCAGATGCAGAGAGTTTGCGGTGATTTCTAACGGGACATGACGGTTGCCCAGATGATAGGCGGCTCTGAGCAAATCGACCCAATGCTCAGCTTTTACTGTGAGTACGGGTTCTGGCTGTGCAACGATCCGCACAATTTGTTGTCCGGTCTCGTCGGTTAGGAAGTCGCCATCTTGCAGTACGGTTCCTCTGGGCAAATATAAATAGACGGAGATCCCGTCGGGCGTGTGAAATAAATGTCGCGATCGCGTACGTTCTTCTGAGGTTAGCGATAACACAAGACTGGCAGTAGCTTTGGGTGCCGTGGAAAGCTTTTGGGTTAGCGTTAGCATAAGGACGTATTGAGGAGGTGGGTTGCCAAAATCAGCATCTCCAGAATTAGATGTCTCCAGAATTCTATAGCAGTAATTTCTCCCCTACCCACTTCAATTCAGCTTTGTTAGGCTGAAAGCGCTCATTGGTAGAAGATCGTCCCCATTTATGCATAGGCTCCTAACTGGACCATTATCGGTAGAAACAGTGACCGTGCCGATCGCTGGACTTCCTGAAAAATTGAGGGGCACAAAACTAGTTCAACTTTCCGATTTGCATTACGACGGTGTTCGACTTTCAGAAAAACTATTAGCAGAGGCGATCGCAGCTTGCAATTTTGTAGAACCCGATCTGGTGGTCTTTACAGGCGACCTGATCACCGACGACCCAACGCCAATTCATCAACTGGCGCAACGACTCAAACAGTTGCAAAGTCGGGCGGGGATGTTTGCTGTGTTGGGAAACCATGACAATTGTCTGCATGTTTCTCGTAAACTTCTTTCTCAAACCTTGGGGAATGCTGGTATCCAGGTGTTATGGAATGAAATTGCTTATCCCCTGGGAGCAGAACTGGCACTGGTTGGGCTGGCAGATTACTGGTCGGGACAATTCAATCCAGCCCCTTTGATTGCTCAAATTGATCAAGCTATTCCGCGCATCGTTTTATCGCATAATCCTGATACGGCTGCGGTGCTAAAAAAATGGCGTGTCGATTTGCAACTTTCGGGACACACCCATGGTGGGCAGATTGTTCTACCGGGGGTTGGCAATGCTTCAGAACTGTACCAGAATTTGCAGCGCAAAATTCCCAAACGCATTCGTCGGTGCATTCCTTTTTTAAGGAAGAAGCACCGGGTTGTCCAACACTGGGAGTGGGCTTCGGGTTTACATCGAGTGAATGACAATTTTCTGTATGTCAATCGAGGCTTGGGTTCTTATTTCCCCGGACGCTTTTTTTGTCCCCCCGAAGTAACGGTGATTACGTTGGTTTAAGAGGCAGGGGTCGGGAGGCACGAGTCAGGAGATTTTTTTATGTGCGTACTCTTTCTTTCACGCCAGATACTGTACCCAGGCTTGCAAAGGTTCTGGCGATCCATACCAGATGCCACGGGCACGGGGGGCATGCTGCACGCCTGCCAGGGTTAAATTGGTTGCGCCTTCTAGGTGGGCGGCGATGATTGGGGTAATGCCGTCTCCCCAACAGTTGCCTTCGCCACAGGTGATTTGGTAGCTGCTGTAGGCAAGCCAGTTTTTAAGGCGACGTTCGCCATAAATGGCTTTGCCAGCAACGCAAATGTAGCGCACGTCAGGATAGAAAGCTCCGGGGTAGGAGTGGTTGACAAAGTCTAGGTTTAACCGTGTCCATCGCTCCAGACTAGTGTGGGGGGTGCCCAGGGTGATCAGGGTGTGAACGTGGGGATGAGCTTGCCAAAGTCGGTCTTTTCCAATGTCTTTGGTGTGCACCCAGTAGGGTTTTTCGCCCAGGTATATGCGCGAAATCCACCCCCCGGCGGAATGACCAATCAGATTGATTTGGCTGGCGTTGTGTTCTTGCCGAACTTGCCGGACGGTGCGATCGAGCTGTTGCAGAATAGGTGACATGGATCTGCCACCCAGTGTCGGGAACCAATCGCGCTTTTGGATAGGGACTGTAACTGTGGGATATCCTAACGATCGCAGGGCTTGTTCCAGGGGCTGGTATTCGATCGCGGCTGCCAGATAACCCGGCAAAATCACAGTCGGTAAAGGCATACAAAGTTGCGTGAAATTTCTGTAAGCTCGCCTTTCTCACTCTATCGCAGAGAATCGGCGAGATGGAAACCGAGGCGATTGAGATTCGCCCCTTTCGGCAACTTTCTGAAGTATCTGTCGTCTCTGGTGTTCGAGCGGGTAGTGTTTCAAAGGTGTTGTTGGTATTTTTGAAAGCTTTGCTGAGCAAAGCTTTCAAAAATACCAACAACATATCTAGAACATAACCGTTCGAGCGTTGAAGATCAAAGGGTGCTTTAAAAGTCCTACTGCTGGTAGCAAACCCGATAAGATTCTCCTCCCTCTCTCTTAGGAAGAGCGACTTTAAGACTCAGATTTTGCCAGTCATCTTTGAGCTTCTAAAGCTAAGATTTGAGCGGGATGATTTCCCTGTTTATCGGATTTGCTTTTGTGCCTGACCTTGTCGAGGCGATCTCTATGCCCTATTCATTTCCGTCCTCTTTTTTCAAAACGTTGCCCACCACCCTGCGTCAACCTGTCTGGATCGCAACTTTGACCTCGATCGGGTTGCATGGGTTGTTTGCGCTAGTGGCACCCATTTTGCCTCTGTCTTCGAAGACTCCAGAGATAGACAAGCAACGTACGGTGCAGTTGGTGCAGTTGACTCCCGAAGAACAAAATCGGGCACCTCAGTTTTCTCAGCCTGAGCCTGCGATCCCCAATTTGACACAAACTCCGCCTTTATCCACAACACCGTTGCCCAATCAATCTCCCCTGATTGATCCGTTGTCTCTGTATCCCAACATGACGACTCCGCCTCCCCCACTCAATTATGAGACGGGAACACGCGATGATTCATTCTTGTGGAATCGTAAGTCTACTCAACGAACACAGCGATCCGACACAACAACTTCTGGGTCATTTAACAAGCCGACCACTTCTCGAAATAATCGTTCTTCGAGTTCCAGTCAAAACAATCAATCGAGCCAGAATAATAACGCTAACCAAAACAATAACGCTAACCAAAGCACTCATTCCAGCCAGAATAACAATTCGAGCCAGAATAATAACGCCAGCCCAAACAATAATTCCAGTCAAAACAACGCTCGTCCACCGTCAGATCAGCCAGTTTTGCCGCAAAATATTCCATCGGGGGCGATCGCGCGGCAACAAGAGCTACGCCAGAAACTTACCTATAACGGTGCTGGGAGGACAGGCAAGGCTTATTCCGAAAGTGCAGATTTATTATTTAGTTTTGCTAAAGACGTTGCCAAAGAGAGCAAATTGGCGGCGGATGCCATTAAGGCAGATAAGGTAACGGGGGTTTATCCTCTGCTTGCCTGTCTCACGAAGCTGAAGAGTAATGCTGAATTGGGTGTTGTGATTGATTCTGAAGGGAAGGTTGTCGATAAGCCCAAGGTTTTGTGGTCTTCTGGTTATGCAGTGTTGGATGAGGCGGCATTAGATTATACGGCAAAGCAAAAGTTTGCTGCGACTGGGGAATATCGGGTGATTATTGTGCCTTTTGATTTTCAGCCGTCTGAAGCTGCTTGTCCTCCGGCTAAGGCAACGAGCTAGGTCGGTAGCCTGAATGAGCTTCATTTAGACTCATCATCTCTTTGACCTTTTGAGCGGTTGCAGGGGCGAGGAGGATGCCGTTGCGATAGTGCCCGGTGGCGAGGAGAACATTTTGGTAACCGGGAAGGCATTCAATAATCGGGGCGGGGCGACCTTCGGGACGGGGGCGCAAGCCCGACCAGGTTTTGCCGATCGTCCCGGTTGCCAGAGCCGGACAAAAAGAGATGGCACCCTGAAGAAGGGGTTGTAGGCGATCGGGATCAGGCACAATTTTTTCCGGGTCTAATTCATTCGCTAGAAATTCGACGGTTGCCCCAATCCAATAGCTGCCCTGTCCCAAAGGCACAATGTGGATGTCTTCGCCAGTGATGACAGGTTCAGCAGTGAGTTGTAATGGCTGGGGCAGTTGGATGTGTAGTGCTTGCCCCAGGACGGGGCGCAGGTCGATCGGGGAATGCAGGCTGGCGGTGAGAGGGGTGGAGCCTAGCCCTGCTGCCACAATGACCCAATCGACGGAGAAGCTACCGGATGAGGTGTGGAGTTGCTGGCAAGTTTGGAGCGATGGGTGCTCAGTTTGGGGAGAAGAGGTTAACTGCTCGACCTTCGTGTTGAACTGAAAGATGACGCCTTGTTGTTGGGCAGCAGTGATGAGGGCGAGGGTGAGTGCAACGGGATCAACTTGACGATCGTCGCGTGAATGGATGGCAGCAAGCACCCGCTCGTTTTGGATGTGGGGATAGGTTGCTTGCAATTGTGTTTGATCCAGAATTTCTAGATGCCAGCCCTGGGTTTGTCGTAGTGCGATCAATTTTTGCCAGCTGGTGAGGTCGTCTTCGGCGAAGCAAAGCCGTAAAATGCCTTGTTGGTTGAAGGGAATGGCGTGTCCGGTTTTGGCTTGAAGTTCGGGAATGAGGGTGTTGTATCGCTGGATGCTGGCAAGGCGCATGTGTAGACGATCGCCCTTTTGCTTCTGGCTGATGGCTCCCATCAAGACACCAAGAGCGGCTCCGGTTGAGGCTTGGGCAGGAGCTTGGCGATCGAAGACGGTGATATTGAGATGGGGGATTTGGCTGAGTTCGTAGGCGATCATGGCTCCAATCACGCCACATCCGACGATAGCCACCTGAGTCATGATGGTTGGTTTAGGGTTGTCATGAGGGGAAAGAGCCATGGACGATCGTCTATGGCTCTCCGATTCCATACGGTAATTTCTGAGCCAGGTTTACCTGCTGAAGGAGCACCAAGCATTGTGTCTTTTTAGGGGATAGGGCACGAAGCTTTATGTCCTGACCTGCAGTAAGTAGGTAGCCCTAATTAATTGTAAGAAACGGGTTGGGGGCTGCGCCCCCAGGCAGGGGGTTACCCCCTCCACCCCCAAAAACATCTTCAATTTAATTTAGCTCAGCTACTTAGACACATGACAGAAATCGATTGTCTAGAAATCTTCTTATGCCTGAGGAAGCAGCTGGAAAAAGGCATCTAAATCTCTGCGCAATTCGCCGTAGCTGCGAATTGCCAGGTCGTAGTTGGTTGATTCTGCAGCAAAGTCAATTTTGATCAAGCGACCAAAAATATTTTTCGCGAGTTTTTCTGCTTCTGGCTGAGCATTGGGCAGCAAGTTACGAATGAGTCGGCTGGTTTGGCTGCGCAGTTCACCGAGGGGACCATGGATGAAGTTTCTGACGTTTGTCCATTCACGCTTTTGGATGAGGGTTGCCAACTCTGGCAAGCGCTGTTGCATCGCGTTAATATCTGACTGATATATCTGAATTTGTTCTAGCTGAGCGCTGGTGTAGGTGGGAGGTTTGGCTTTAGCAGGGCTGCTGCAACTAACGAGCAGCGTGGTCACAAATGCCAACAGGATTGCCAAGATAGAACGATATTTTGCCATAGTGCCTCTTAAGAAAAATTAGTCCATCAGTTCCCGCAAATTTTGGGGAGTTTGGGGATTTCGTAGAGCAATATATCTCAAAGCCCATCCCAAAGTCTTCTCCTCAAAGGATCAGGAGTGATGAATTGTGCTAGCGAGATTTCATATCTGCGATCGCGCCACGTGCCATATTGGCGATCGCCTGATCGGTGGCTTTGGGTAGGTGATAGTACTTGCCGCCTGCCTGTTTCGCCAGTTCTTTGGCAAAGCCGGTTGAAATGAATTTGTTCTCAGTATCAATCACAAGCAATTGAATGCCAAGCGCACGGATGCGAGTGGCGATTTCCAGTAGTTCGGCTTTGATGTCAGGCTTTTCACCTTCGGGAATGGACTCGCCCAGCGATTTCGCCAGGGGAATATTGCCGCGCCCATCGGTAATGGCAACAATCACCACTTGCCCGATGTCACCTGATTGTTGGGCGTTAGTGCCGACGCGGACTGCTTGAGTCAGTCCATGGGCGAGGGGTGATCCTCCGCCACAGGGCATGCGATCGAGGCGGCGTTTTGCCGCTTCGATCGATCGGGTTGGAGGCAACAGCACATCAGCTCGCTCTCCCCGAAAGGGGATCAGGGAGATCTGATCTCGGTTTTGATATGCCTCGGTCAACAGACGCAACACTGCACCTTTGGCAGACTGCATCCGATTCAGCGCCATAGAGCCTGAGGCATCCACCACAAAGACCACCAGCGATCCGGCTTTGCGGGCAAGACGCTTGGCACGAATGTCGCTTTCTTCTACAAAGACACGCTTGCGGGAAAAGGTTGGGGCTGAGGCTGGATGGTTGATTGCTGATGACTGACTATCTGCTCGCTGTCTGCGAGATTTTTGGTAAGGAGCGGCGGCTCTTAAGGTGGCGTCAACGGCAATGCGGCGGACTTTGCCTTTGGGTAAGAAGGGTTTGATGTAGCGTCCCCGGTCTTCGGAGAAGATCAGCGATCGCTTTCCCGATTTGCCACGCCGTTGCGACATCTGAGCAAAGTAGAGAACCGAGGGATCTAAGATCACCCCTTCTGCATCAAAGACAAATTCTTCGGGGATGCTGGGCGGTTCTTGGTCGGGTTCGTCGGGTGTATCATCTTCTTCTTTTTCTTCCTGCTCTTGTTCTGAATCTTCAGGGGGTTCGGGGGGGGGCGGGGGCGGCGGGGGTGCCTCGTCCGGGGGGGGTGGCTCAATGAAGATCGATCGGGGCACAATCACCAGTTCCACAGCGCGGCGCAGGTCATCGGCGCTGACTTCGGTACGCCCTTCCAGTGCCGCATGGGCTTTAGCCACTCGCAAGGCAAACAGTTCTGCCCGATGTCCCTGCACGCCCCCTCGAATGGCTTCTTCGACTAAATAGGCAATTTGGTCGGGCTGCAACTGCACGTCTTTCAGCCATTCTCGCGCCAAAATCACCTGAGTTTTCAAATTGTCGATGTCTTCGGCATATTGCTGGAGAAATTCTTGAGGAGAATCGGCGTAGTGGGTAGCTTGTTCTACTGCCTGGACGCGATCGTCTAGTCCCAATACTTCATCCGCTGACAAGGCGATGGCGATGCGATCGAGCAAATGGTTGCGTAAATCGCCTTCTTCGGGATTATACGTGGCAATCAGCAGGGGTTTACAGGGATGCTGAAAGCTGATGCCTTCTCGTTCAATTTGGTTGCGTCCTTCGGTCAGCGATGTCAGCAACAAGTTGGCAATCTGATCATCTAATAGATTGACTTCATCAACGTAAAGGACCCCCCGATTCGATTCTGCTAAAAGTCCAGCTTGAAAAACAGTTTTTCCCTGTTTAATGGATTGGGTAACATCCACCGAGCCAAGCAGTCGATCTTCGGTGATACCGAGTGGAATTTGAATGAAAGGAGCGGGGATAATTTCCGTGGGAAGCGATGCAGGATCAAACTCACGGTTGCCATTAGCCTTCATCCTGTCCAAAAGCTCGTCGTCCCAATCTTCAGGAGCGTTAGGGTCACAGTTGCTGAGCGAGCCTTTGACAACTTCGATTGGAGGAAGGAGTGCGTGGAGTGCTCTTGCCATGACAGACTTTGCCGTTCCCCGTCGTCCAGCAATCACTACGCCTCCCAAGCCCGGATCGATGGCTGCAAGCAACAACGCTAGCTTAATGGCTTCTTGACCCACGACAGCGGTCAACGGAAAGGTTGTCGTAGTGGGACTACTCAGAACAGGCATGATTTCACGGGTAGGGTTGCAAATATGCTATTGAGCGTTTGGTAAAGTTACCAAACCCAGCAACAGCAGGTCTGGAACAGGTGTCTCCTAAGAGGATGTTTTAAAAGTCCTTTCGTAGTCGCAACAGACACGATCCCCCAAAATTCCCCTTAAAAAGGGGGACTTTGAGGCAGCGGTGCGTTAGTACGGGGTCTAGGGGGGATCTCTGAGTGCTCAACATCACAGCGAGCACCTTTTCAAACACCCTCTAAGGAGGAGAGACAGTATTTCAGCATACTCCTTAATGATTGTGCAACATAGCGAGTGCGGTGGGGAAAAGATTCTTCATCAAAAATTGATGGCGCTTTGATGGGTCTGCTGAAAATGTGGTGTAAACAAGAAATAGCGCTCTGGCTCTCTTATCTATATTTTCCTTATGCCTGATCCACAGGTTTCGGCAATTATCTGTACACACAATCGGGAGGGTTATCTGGGGGCGGCGATCGACAGTTTGCTTGCCCAGGATTTCCCGGATTTTGAAGTGGTAGTGGTAGACAATGCATCCAGCGATCGCACCCGCGAGGTGGTGGATGCTCGAATGCCGCATCCCCGGTTGCATTATGTCTATGAAGCAGTCACAGGGTTATCAGTTGCCCGCAACACGGGGGCAAAAACGGCGAAGGGAGAAATCTTAGCCTATTTGGACGATGATGCAGTGGCAACACCGCACTGGTTATCGGTATTGCACACTGCATATGCGACTAATGAGAAGTTGGCGATCGCAGGGGGCAAGGTGACGTTGCTCTGGGCAGAGGGCATGGCACCACCAAACTGGCTGTCGGATACGCTGGCTAGTAATTTGGGACTGTATGACCTGGGCAATGCGATGGTGTATATCGATCGTCCCGGGCTGACTCCCAGAGGTCTTAACTATTCCATTCGACGCAGTTTTTTGGAACAAATTGGGGGTTTTGACCCGAATTTGGGACGAGTTGGCAAAAATCTGTTGTCCAACGAAGAGCTCCATATGACGGAATTGGCGCTCTCGCTGGGCTGGCAGGTGGCGTATTTGCCAGAAGCACTGGTGGCGCACAATGTTGCTCCAGAACGAGTGCAGCGTGCCTGGTTTCTCAATCGGGGTTGGTGGCAGGGCATTAGCGATTGCTATCGCGAGCAACTGTCGGGCACTGCGGGTATGGGACAATTACGCAGTGGTGGAGAACGCCTGATTCGCGGACTGTATAAGTCCTGCCGCTACCTGAATGATCCAGCCGTGCGGTTCGAGAATCTGGTCTATGCTTATAGCCAAATTGGGTATCTGAATAAGGCAGTGCAGGGGATGTTAGGGGGTGGGATGAAGCGGGAGTAAGGGGGGGACGGGAGTCGGGAGTCGGGAGGCAGGCGGTAGGAGACATGAGAATAAATTCAACCTATCCCCCTCTCCACATTTCCCCTCTCCCCACCCGCTACACTATTCTCGGAGGGGCAAACTTCTGTCACTCGAAACTCAAATTTCAAAATTTCTCACTCCATGGCTGCTCAACAAAAGCTGTACGAAGGTAAGGCAAAAATTCTCTATACGACAGAAGATCCAGATATTTTGTTGTCGTATTTTAAGGATGATGCAACGGCGTTTAATGCCCAAAAGCGGGGCAGTATTGCAGGGAAGGGGGAGATCAACTGTGCCATTTCTAGCCATTTGTTTCAGGTGCTAGAAGCAGCGGGGGTTCCAACCCATTTTGTCGATCGTCTAGCTCCTGATCAGATGCGGGTTAAGGCGGTAAAAATTGTGCCGTTGGAGGTGGTGGTCAGGAACATTGCAGCGGGTAGTCTCTGTCAACAAACTGGACTGCAATTGGGCACTATTTTGAAGCAACCGCTGGTGGAATTTTTCTACAAGAATGATGCGTTGGGTGATCCACTGTTGACACCCGATCGTTTGTCGCTGCTGGATCTGGCAACAACAGAACAGGTGGCGCAAATGCGATCGCTGGCGTTAAAAATCAACCAGATCCTTTCTGCTTTTTTTGGGCAGTGTGGCATTACGCTGGTTGATTTCAAATTAGAGTTTGGGTTGGATCATCAACAGCGTCTCCTGCTGGCAGATGAAATCAGCCCGGATACTTGCCGTCTTTGGGATCAGGCAGAAACTGACCCCCAACGACGGGTGATGGATAAGGATCGATTTCGCCAAGATTTGGGGCATGTGGAAGCTGCTTATCAGCGTGTGCTGGAAAGGGTACTCGGCATCGGTCAATTTTTAACGGATGACTAGGATGTCTTATAAAGGATACTTGGGAAGGGCTTCAACCTTTCCACTCAGGCTTAAAGACAGATTTGCTAATTCGGTGTAACCGAATTAGCGCTGCATTCGTATCACTGATGCGGTAGAATTCTTCAGTTTAGCTCATGTAGTCTTTCGGCTTGTTTATTTTCTTGAACTGCCTCGCGCAGTGTGTGGTGTGTGGACGTGTCAAGTGGTTTGAACAAAATGCGCTTTTCTCCAGTCTTGGTAGCGGTTCTTGCTGCCTCAGCAACGCTCGGATTATCGAATGCTGCAAAAGGGGAAACCCCGAATGTGGTTTCTTTGGATGCTGCTTCTGTTGGGTTAGAAGGGGTGACAGGTCAATTGGGACAAGCTCCCACGATCGGGTTGGCGGCAACCGGGGAGGGGAAATCTACAGCTGAGCAAAAAGCACCCTCTCGCGATCGAATCATCCCGCTGCAAGGGATTGCACCACCAGAACGGTTAACTCAAGCTCCTGCGACGCCAGTATCCCCTACGACAGCACCAGGGCAGGCTACTCCCGCTCCTGCTACTGATGGATCGCCTCAGCAAGATACGCCCGATCGCATCCAGATCAATACAACTCCTGCTCCTACAGGCACCCCCCAAATTCAGCCAGAAACGCCATCCGCTCCAGCAGAGGCACAACCGGCACCTGTACCAACCCCAACCCCGACTACAGCCCCTACAGCCGAGCCAACTCCTACTGGTGAACCAGAACCAAGAGTGCTGGTATCCGAGGTTGCGGTGAGTGGTGTATCCGGTAATCCGGAGGAAGCCAAGCTCCTGGATGCCATTTATGGAACGATTCGGACGCAGCCAGGGCAGACGACAACCCGCTCTCAGTTGCAGGAAGACATTAACGCCATTTTCGCAACCGGCTTTTTCTTGAATGTGCGAGCTGTCCCAGAAGATACCCCCCTGGGGGTACGGGTGACGTTTGATGTACAGCCCAACCCGGTGCTGGCAGTGGTCGAAGTGCGGGGTAGTTCGGTGTTGCCTCAAGCTGAGGTAGATAAAGCCTTCAGCCCACTCTATGGCAAAATTTTGAACCTGGTAGAGCTGCAAAACGGTATCAAAAAAATCAATAAGTGGTACCAAGACAATGGCTTTGTTTTGGCACAAATCACGGATGCTCCTAAGGTTTCTGAAGATGGCAAAGTGATTTTGGATGTTGCCGAAGGGGTTGTGGAAGATATCCAGGTGCGCTTCTTGAATAAGGAAGGGCAAGAGTTTGTCGAGGATAAAGAAGGCAACCCGGTTACGGATAAGGAAGGCAACCCAGTACGGGTGCGAGGACGCACACGCCCTTTCATTGTGACGCGTGAATTTGAACTAAAACCCGGCGAGGTTTTTAACCGCAATAAGGTGCAACGAGACTTGCAGCGGGTGTTTGGTCTGAACATCTTTGAAGATGTGAAGTTGTCCTTTAAGCCAGGTCAAGACCCCCGTAAAGTAATTGTGTCGGTGGATGTGACAGAGCGAAATACTGGCTCGGTTGCCGCAGGTGCGGGGATTAGTTCTGCCAGTGGTTTGTTCGGGACATTGAGTTATCAAGAACAAAACTTTGGCGGCAATAATCAAAAATTGGGGGCAGAGGTGCAACTTGGGATTCGTGAGTTGCTATTTGATTTAAGCTTCTCTGATCCCTGGATTGCAGGTGATCCTTACCGAACTTCCTATACGGTGAATGCTTTCAGACGGCGAACGATTTCGCTGATTTTTGATGGGGGAGATGATGAAGTCAAGTTGCCGAATGGCGATCGCCCTCGGGTCAATCGGATTGGTAGTGGATTGAGTTTTGTACGTCCGCTGGCAAGAAATCCGTTTGTGAGATCGCAATGGACAGCTTCGCTGGGTTTGCAATATCAGCGAGTCTCGATTCGGGACTCTGATGGTAATTTATCTCCTAAAGATGAATTGGGGAATAACCTGAGCTTCAGTGGAGAAGGCAAAGATGATTTGTTCACTGTGCAACTGGGTGTTGTACAGGATTTACGAGATAACCCTCTACGCCCGATCAAAGGCTCTCTGTTGCGATTGGGAACGGAACAATCGGTTCCAATTGGGATCGGCAGTATTTTCTTCAACCGTCTGCGAGCCAGCTATAGCTATTACATGCCGACCCAGTTGCTCCGGTTTACCAAGGGGTGCCGTGCTACAAAAATTACCGCTTCTGATTGTCCCCAAGCGTTCGCGTTTAACGTTCAAGCAGGCACAGTTGTCGGTGATTTGCCACCTTACGAAGCATTTTCTCTAGGAGGCAGTAACTCAGTGCGGGGTTACGATGAGGGAGAGTTGGGGAGTGGTCGGAGTTTTGCTCTGGCAAGTGTTGAGTATCGCTTCCCTCTATTCTCAGTCATTTCGGGCGCATTGTTTTTTGATGCTGCAACGGATTTAGGGTCTGCTGACCAAGTGCCGGGTAACCCAGCTGGGGTGCGAGGTAAGCCAGGTAGTGGTTTTGGCTATGGTGTTGGCGTTCGGGTACAATCTCCTCTAGGTCCCATTCGGATTGACTATGGCTTTAACGATCAGGGCGATAGCCGCTTGCACTTTGGAATTGGAGAACGATTCTAATGCAATCAGTGATCCAGGGTCACGCAGCGATCGTTTATCAGCCAGAAAGCAACCCATTACTCAAGTCACAGCAAACGCTGAAAGAAGAAGTGGTTTTGTCGGGGGTGGGGCTGCACACAGGACTTAGTACCTCGGTGCGGCTGCTCCCGGCTGATGTGGGGCGGGGACGCTATTTTGTGCGCGTTGACTTGCCCAATGCACCCGAAATTGCAGCAACGGTGGAGTCGGTCAGCCAAACGGTACTTTCAACCGAACTAACCGCAGAGAATTCACCGGGGCAACTGGCTCAGGTGCGGACAGTGGAACATTTACTGGCAGCTCTGGCTGGCATGGGAGTAGATAATGTTCGCATTGAAGTCGATGGAGCAGAGCTGCCGTTGTTGGATGGATCAGCACAGCCATGGGTGAGGGCGATCGCACAAGTTGGGCTGATCGCTCAGTCGCTGCCTCAAGCCATCTGGCAGTTGGCTGAACCGCTATGGATTCATCACGGGGATGCGTTTGTAGCAGCTTTGCCAGCCCCAGAAACCCGCTTTACCTACGGCATTGATTTTGATTTACCTGCGATCGGCAACCAGTGGCATAGCTGGTCAGTAGCAAATGATGAGAGTTTCGCAACAGAAATTGCCCCGGCTCGGACGTTTGGGCTGGCACACCAGATTGACCAATTGAAAGCGCAAGGTTTGATCAAAGGGGGAAGCCTGGAGAATGCCTTGGTCTGTGGATCGGAGGGATGGATCAATCCACCCTTGAGATTTTCAAATGAACCAGTGCGTCATAAACTTTTAGACTTAGTAGGAGACTTAAGTTTGTTGGGATCTTTTCCCCTGGCACACTTTTTGGCATACAAAGCCAGTCATCACTTGCATAGTCAAATGGTTCGTTTGCTAGTCCAGAGGATGAACCATGGAAAGATGGAAAGAGGATAAAGAATTGGGTGACTGATTCTTGGTTCGATCTCACATCTTCTTAAGATTCATTTCTGATCCCTAGCAAGATCGTTTGCTTCTCAAGCAAAGTACCTGCACACCTCACTCTTCCGATATTTGCTCATGTCCATACTCGTTGATGTCAACACGCCGGATTCTGTTCCCAATCATGTCGAATCCAAAGATGGGAATGCTGCGGTTTCCAAGCGAGCGGTTTTAACGATCGAAGAAATCCAAAAGCTGCTACCCCATCGCTATCCTTTTGCCCTGGTTGATCGCATTATTGAGTATGTGCCAGGAGAGCGGGCAGTTGGCATCAAAAATGTCACGTTTAATGAGCCTCATTTTCAAGGACACTTTCCAGATCGACCCATCATGCCTGGGGTTTTGATTGTGGAGGCAATGGCTCAAGTGGGAGGCATTGTGCTGACTCAAATTCCGGGGGTTCCGGTTGGGCTTTTTTTGTTTGCCGGAATTGATAAAGTGCGGTTTCGTCGTCCTGTCATCCCCGGGGATCAACTGATTCTAACCGTGGAACTGCTCAGTGTGAAACGTCGTCGGTTTGGGAAAATGCAAGGTCGCGCTGAGGTTGATGGGCTATTGGTGACTGAAGGCGAACTCATGTTTTCAATCGTGGAATAATGAAAGTTAAAAGTTGAAAGGTAGAAGAGTGGATCACTTTTTACGTTTTGCTTTCTACTGTGTAGGAGTGTTTGCTTGACTACCCTGATTCATCCAACGGCTATGGTTCATCCTCGGGCAGAGTTGCACGCCACTGTTCAGGTGGGGGCTTATGCTGTCATTGGGGCAAAAGTAAAGATCGGTGCTGGAACGACGATCGGTCCTCATGTGGTTTTAGAAGGCTGGACAGAAATTGGTGAACGCAACTATATTTTCCCGGGCGCTGCGATCGGATTAGAACCTCAAGATCTGAAATACAACGGCGCGGACAGCTTGGTTAAAATTGGGGACGATAACCGAATTCGCGAATATGTCACTATTAACCGAGCAACTGGGGAAGGCGAAGCGACAATTCTTGGCAATGGCAATTTGCTGATGGCTTATGCCCATGTGGGTCACAATTGTGTGATTGGAGACCAGGTGATTATTACCAATTCAGTCTCTCTCGGTGGGCATGTTCGGATTGAGTCCCAGGCTCGAATTGGGGGGGTCGCCGGTGTTCACCAATTTGTGCAAATTGGTCGATTGGCAATGGTTGCAGGCATGAGCCGTGTGATTCGCGATGTCCCTCCTTATATGCTGGCAGAGGGCTACCCTCTGCGGGTTAGGTCGCTGAACCAAGTGGGGCTGCAACGGGCAGGTTTGGCAACCGATGAGGAAAGGACGCTGCAAGTCCTGAAAAAAGCGTTTCGTATTCTCTATCGGTCTGGACTTTCTCTGAACCAAGCGCTAGAAAAGCTTGATTTATTGCCAGATAACGAACATTTGCAGCATCTACAGCGATTTTTGCAGCTTTCGCATGTGACGGGAACGGGACGTCGTGGCTCGACTCCTGGACGACGCCTTATCAGGGACGAGAGAAAGAGTGATGAATGATGCAGTGACCCGGAAGTTGGATGGTGAAGCTAACTCGGTTACTCAAAGTTCGCGTTCTTCTCAAACCCTTCGTCTTTTTATCAGCACGGGTGAGGTGTCTGGTGATTTGCAAGGGGCATTGTTGATTGAGGCGCTCCAGCGGCAGGCGGCGGCGATCGATCTGAAGTTAGAGGTGTTGGCACTGGGGGGCGATCGCATGGCGGCTGCCGGAGCCAAACTATTGGGTGTCACCAACACAATTGGTTCGATCGGGATCTTTGAAGCGTTGCCTTTTGTGTTGCCTACTCTGCAAATTCAGCGGCGGGCAAAGCAATACTTACGCCAATATCCGCCTGATTTGATTATTTTGATCGATTACCTGGGTCCTAATCTGACATTGGGTAGCTATCTGCATCGCCATCTACCGCAGATTCCTTTGATCTATTACATTGCCCCTCAGGAATGGGTTTGGTCGCTCAATGCCCAAAATACCCGTCTGATTGTGAAGATTACTCGCCGACTGCTAGCAATTTTTCCAGAAGAGGCTCGCTATTATCGCGCGAATGGAGCGCAGGTAACCTGGGTGGGCCATCCCTTAATCGATCGCATGCAAGATGCACCCCAGCGCCAGTTTGCTCGACAGCAGTTAGGGATCGGGTCAGAAGAACGAATCATCGCGCTGTTGCCAGCTTCTCGGCAACAGGAGGTGAAGTATTTGATGCCAATCATGTTTGAAGCAGCACAGCGAATTCAGGCACAATTACCGGATGTCAGGTTTTGGGTGCCGTTATCGCTGGAACGCTATCGCGGGGCGATCGAGGAGGAAATTCGGCGCTGGGGATTGAATGCCACGATCGTATCCGGGCAAACGCAAGCCGTAATTGCAGCGGCAGATCTGGCGATTACAAAATCGGGAACGGTGAATCTAGAAATTGCATTGATGGATGTGCCACAAGTGGTGGTCTATCGAGTCAGTCCGCTCACTTATTGGATTGCAAAGCACATTATCAAGTTTTCCATTCCTTTTATGTCACCCCCTAATTTGGTGGAGATGCAGCCGATCGTGCCAGAGTTTCTGCAACACCAGGTCACGCCAGAAAATGTCGCTCGTGCTGCGATCGATCTTCTGACCAACCCCCAGCAACGCCAAGCGATGCTCACTGGTTACCAAAGCATGAAAAAGGCATTGGGTGAACCTGGCGTTTGCGATCGAGCGGCAAAAGAGATTCTCAGTTTGCGGCAGCCAATTTAAAATCTTGTCTTCTCAGTCTTGTTTGAGACTTTTTATTAGACTAAATATGAGTCTAATTTGAGACGATAGAGATGGCACTCCAGAGCGGTCTGGGGCTGAAGGGAGGATAAAAAAGGTTTGCACTGTTACCCCCTCTGAAATAAATTTGGCAGGATGCAGCGATCAGGGTATAAAGGCTACAACAGAATATTCTCCCAATTCATTTTTGACAAATTGCGTGTAAGGAGGACGAAAAAAATAGTCCAAATCTAGTCCAGTCCATTTCTCGTATTTATCTAAATGCTTTGAAAAGATTGCTCACTAATGATTTTGCTGCTTTAGATCGAATTTGAGTATTTGCTTTGCCCACAACTACTCTGCCAGAAATCACAAAATCTACTAGCAGCCCATGCTGCTAGTAAAACTTGACAGAAATCTGCCTACCATTCTGACTCTGGATCCTAACTCCTGGATCCTAACTCCTGGATCCTAACTCCCTCAGATTGCCTGACTTACGCCCCAGAGTACCAGTCCAAAGCCCCTCTTTCAGCAGTCAGGCACTTTTTATCAGAAAGTCAATTCGGTCTCGACCCGGAAATCCGTACCCATTGAAAAATCTGTTAAGAGAACGTCAAAAGTTTTGGATGAGTAATACAATTCCAGCAAATCTCGAAAAGTTCCCAACGGTCTTTCTTTTGAAAGCCTTGTCAGATTGGCGATTGGGAACTCCTGATCGATTTCTAGCCCAATTCATGTCTCCAATCAGACATCTGTCTTTTTCCTAAAAGGCAGTTTACAGAATTTGGTCATTCAGGAGATTATCTAGTTTGCAATCGACAAACGCTAGATCCACCATTAGTATGTTTGGCAATAGCCAAACATCTCTTTTAATTCAGTTACGGCTGGACTACGATCAGCGCCTCTAGTAATCACTGCCGTGTTATTAATCTCAAGGTATCGATATGGAACCTGAAGTTCAATCATCCGAATCCCCCGATGTTGGCTCCTCCACCTTCGCCAGCGGAGTTGACAGTCCCATTGTTGAAGTAGACATTAACCCCGAAAAAGGAGCCGTTTTGACTAAGTTATCCGCTTCAGATGCGCAAGAGCAGTGGCGGCATTTTGGTGAGAAAGCATATACAATTCTTTCCCAGTTGCCCGACTATATCTCCGACTTCTTTGCCACCTATCGCAGACCTATCATTACGCTGGGGTTAATCTTTGGTGCAGTGATCTCCGTTAAACTCACTCTGGCACTTTTAGGTGCCATCAATGAGATTCCTCTCCTGTCACCTACATTTGAGTTAGTTGGGCTGGGGTATACCGCCTGGTTTATTTATCGCTATTTGCTTCGTGCTAGCAACCGTCAAGAGTTGGCTGACGAAGTCACCTCTTTCAAAGATCAAATTGTTGGTAAAACTTTTCCTAAAAACTAATTTTTACGGAAATGCAATTACCTCAGAATTTAACCCAAGCCAGCCCAATTTAATAAAAAGAGAGATGCGGAAGCCCCATCTCTCTTTTTATTTTTAGATTATTTTTAGACCATTGAGTCGAGCGAGAAGTCATCAGTTAACGCCTGAGTGGTTCCATCGGTCTCTCGATCGGGTGTACGATCGCCTTTTGGGAAAAATGCTGATCAATCAGCGCTGGAATCGCCTCTGCTCCAATCTGGCTATAGCGTGTCTTATCTGGCATCACCACAACATTAGGACCTGCTTTGCAATGTTTCATACAGCCTGTCCCTTTAACCACCACTTGATCGGTTAACCCACGATCGCTCAACGCAGTTTCTAGCGCCCGACAGACTGCTCGTCCCCCACGCTTCATACAGTCCGACTTCTGACAAACTAAAATACTTGCCTTGGGCTTCACCGATGGGGGCTTAGCAACTACGCTCTCATCAAGTGGGCGTGGCATAGAGGTACGAATGAAAGTCGCCCTCCACTTCACCTCACCCGTCATCCGATCGACCTTCTTCTCTCCAGAAATCTCCAGCCATTCGCCAGGAACCAGCACGCGCCCCACCGAAGCCCGCGCTTCTTTCGACAGCTTAATGCAATACTCTCCTTCAGCTGTTGCCAACCAGAGCCATTTCAGCTTATAGCCATCTTCGAGATCCAGCCGTAGAAAGCGCCCTTCCAACTGAAATGATGAGATTTGGCAGTCTTGCGATTTATGCTTACCCATGATGATTCCTTGGAAAAATTTGCTTAAAAATTGCGGGTCAACTATCTACCCGCCAGCATTGCTCCAACCATTGAATTAATTTTTGCCGAGGGGCAGTAAGCTGCCAGACTACACTCCTCACTTGCAGCGCAGTTGTTGGACTATTTAATTCTGCATACAATCTGCCATCTTCCCGACAATGACAGGCGATACCCAATTCTTCTAACCGTTGGCAAGCTTGCCAGCGATCGCACCGGGAAATTTCAATGACCTGCTTGACTGGGAGCTCAAAGTTTGACTGATTCATTATCGGCTGATTCATCGAAATTATTAATGCAATAGATTCTTAAGTGAAGAGGTTAGAGAAACAAACGATTTTCGCTCCAAGTTTGCCATCCGCTGTAAAAATTCAGTTTCACTAAGAATACCCAAACCTTAGATTGAATCATCTCGATCCTGCAGTGATAACCTTTCGCTTCAGCAGAGGCAGCCTTCTGAGAATCATCGGGACTTTGACTATTGAGATATATCTTCAATAAGCTCACTCCTTCAAGATAACTCACATTGCCACAACTGCAAACCCTTGTCATTAAGGTTTCATATTGATAATTCCTAAAAGGAATCTGAAAAACTTCACCTTCCCAGGGGGATTAGGTTTGAATCTCACCTTGGAAAAAGTCGATCTAAAACGTCTCATATAAGACTCTTGAAGAGTCTTATATAAAGTCTTATTATCTATTTTCAAGACTCAATAAAGCAACTCGAGACTCTTAATAAGACTCACAAAAAGGCTTACTATTCCTTTATGAGACTCAATCCAAGCATCTGAGTCTCATAAAAAGTCTAACGAATAGTCTTTTAATTTCAATTGGGACTCAAAACGAGTGTTTAAGACTCAAAATAAGTCTATTATATAGTCTCGAATTCTCATGTGAGAGTTCGAGACCATATTGCGTACTTCCAACTGACACATTGGATATTTCAACAAGACAATAGGATTCGCAAATAATCTGAACGGAGACTATATTCAATCAGCCAGACTCATGCTCAATCACAGCTTGACATTCGCTTGAGCTAAAATCTGTGTATTCCTTGTCAAGTAAGCCTCTCAGCGCTCAACATTTGAGTGTGACACTTAAAGTGAACAATGTAGGCTTCAATTGAAAGTCGAGACAATCGCTACGCCAACGGCAGCCAAATCTCAAATTCAGTGCCAATGCCGGGATGAGATCGCAACTGCAACTGTCCTCCATGTTTGGCAGTCACAATCTGGTAGCTGACTGCGAGGCTGGTCTCTTTCATAGCGCGTTTTTCGATCGAAAACGACTCCAAAATTTGCTGCTGGACTGCGGGGGATAGACCGGGTCCATTATCGGCAATACAAATCGAGACCCAGCGCGAATCCACACCCGAAGCATCGGCAGCAGATTGGGAAAAAATGCGCGTCGTAATTTCAATCCGGGGCTTGCTAGAAGCCGACAGAGCGGGAGCCATGCCAGGTTTAGCGGGGAACTCGGACGCAATTTGCTGACTAACTGACTGATTGAGCAAGGCATCCACTGCGTTGCTCAAAATGTTCATAAATACTTGACTCAGCTGCCCAATATAGCAAGTGACCGGCGGCAGCGGGGCATAGCGTCGGATGATTTCAATTTCACTGCTGAGACGACTTTTGAGCAAGCGCAAAATACTGTCCAGGCACTCATGCAGATCAGCTGGTTTGGGATGCACCGCATCGATATGACAAAAGGTTTGCAGACTGGTCGCCAGTTTTTTCAGCCGTTCTGCTCCCAGTTGGATGCTGGCGATCGCTTCTGGCATATCTTGTCGGAGAAAATCAAACTCGATTGCGGTTTTCAAATCGGCAATTGCTTGAGCGGGTTCTGGCAAAAGCGCTTCGTACGCATTGAGCAACTGGATCAAACTGTCACTATAAGCCGAAACATGGCTTAAATTGCCCCAGATAAAACTTACCGGGTCGAGAATTTCGTGTGCCAAACCATCGACTAACCGTCCCAGACTGCCCATCTTGTCACTCTGAATCATTTGAACTTGAGCACGTTCATAGCGTACCTGGGTTTCTATGCCTCGGAGTTGCCAGGAAGCGACATTCAATTCGTGAAAGTCGAGGAGTAGATAGGTGTCGGCATCGACCTGGACGACGATCGGCTCACCCCGTTGTTCAGGTGATCGTCGCAGAGCAACCTGCGCCGCGGTCAAGATCGAAGTGGCGATCGGCAAAATTAACCACTCACGCCGAGCATAGCTCTGAAGCACTCGCAACGGCTTTTGCAAAAATAATTCCATCCCATGCGGGCGAATCAAGCATTCTAACAATCGATGGCGGGAGACCATCCCCACAAACTTTCCCTGATCCGCCAACACAACCCCCGGCACTCCAGCATGGTGCTCAAATACCTGCGCCACCTCAATCCCCAGACAACTAAGATCTGCCTGAAACTGATAAAGGCGCAATTCGCCCAGATTCGACTCCAGACTCAACGCTTGGTTACTGCCTTCCCGAATCATTGGAGGGGGGAGTTTGGGGTGTACAGGATTGATCACAGAAGCTCAAGACCCAAATGGTAATGCTTGCCAATTTCATCCTGATGATATCGTCAAGTCTAAAGAAAAATAAAACCCCTTTAGTCAGAAAATTTAATGTCAGCAGTGATATCCTCTGCATCTTTGCGTTTCCAAGTTCTAAAATCTCATGAACCTCACAGCAATTTCCTCTCCTTCTGAGTTAGAGATAATCCGCTAAACTGAATAACGTACTTTCATGGAGCGATCGATCCGGTGTTAGACGAACAAGCTAAAAAGACGATTCTCCGCAAAATTCCTCACGGCCTTTACATTTGTGGTGTCAAAGAGAATGAAGAAGTCAACGGCTTTACTGCCAGTTGGGTGATGCAAGCTTCTTTCCAACCACCGCTTGTGGTGAACTGTGTAAAACAGGATTCTAAATCTCACGCCATGATCAAAGCCAGTGGTGTATTTGCCCTGAGTATTTTGGCAGCCGAGCAAAAAGAATTGGCACAAAAATTCTTTAAACCACAACGCCGCGTCGGCAACAAATTTGAAGATGTCGATTTTTACTTAGGTGAAACAGGTTGTCCCATCATTTCCGACACGCTGGGTTACGTTGAATGTCAGGTGGTTGGTGCAGTAGAAAAAGGTGACCATACCGTTTTTGTCGGTGAAGTCATCGCTGCGGGTGTGCATCGCGAAGGTGCCCCCTTGCTACTCGAAAGCACGGGTTGGCAATACGGCGGCTAAAATTTTCCTCCTTACTTACAAATTCCCCTGTTAGTATGCCTCTGATCAAAGTTCAAACCTCCCTTGCCGCCCCAGATCCGTCTGAGGTCGAAGCCTTACTCAAAAGCCTTTCTGCCAGTTTAGCGAAGCACTTGAGTAAGCCAGAGTCTTATGTGATGACTGCGTTTGAGCCAGATGTTGCGATGACATTTGCTGGCACTGTCGATCCCGTGTGTTATGTGGAAATTAAAAGTGTCGGTGGCATGAGTTCGGCGCAGACAAAAGCGATGAGTCAGGATTTCTGTCATCAATTGAGTCAGACGTTAGCGGTTCCTGCCAATCGAATTTACATTGAGTTTGCCGATGCCAAAGGTGCCATGTGGGGTTGGAATGGCTCAACTTTTGGTTAGGGACATGAGGATTTTGGCGAAATAGAAATTTTCGAGAAAATCCTTAAGGGAAAAGCTGAACCGTTGCAAAAAGTAATCGTTTTCATAATTTGGTATAAGCTGTTGGATGTTCTTCTTGTTCCTGGTAGAAACTGAACATGCCATTCAGCAACTTGTTCTCTTCAGGTGGCGTAGTGATGTGGCCACTGTTAGGGTTTTCTATTTTGGCAGTCGCACTAGTTTTGGAGCGACTTTTATTTTGGGTGCGGATTGCCAATCGTCAAGATCGAATTGTGCGAGAAATCTTGGTACTCTATCGACGAAGTCCCCGATCGGCATTCCTGAAACTTGAACAGCATGGAGACTTACCGATCGCCCGGATTTTTCTCGCTGCTCTGGAACTCGACCAACCCAACCCAGAAGAATTTCGTCTAGCACTCGAAAGCGCTGCCCAGGCAGAAATCCCATTACTCAAACGGTTTAATAATATTTTTGACACGATCATCAGTGTTTCCCCCCTTTTGGGGTTGCTTGGCACCGTCCTAGGTTTAATCGCTTCTTTTGCCTCGCTCAAAGTTGGCAATCTTAGCGGTAGCAATGCCTCAGGGGTAACTGCCGGCATCAGTGAAGCGCTGGTTTCCACTGCCTCTGGTCTGGTGGTGGCAATTATTACCCTCCTATTTGCCAATACATTTCGGGGGTTATATATTCGGCAAATTGCATTGATTCAGGAATATGGGGGGCAACTTGAACTGCTCTATCGTCGTCGTTATGAGCGAGGAGACACGCCCTATCTTTCAGATCCGAAGCTATAGGGAGCAATTTATTGATTGGAGAGATTCAAGATGATCAAATTCATTCTGGTCAGTGGCTTCATTCTGATTTCGACCTTTTTCAGTCCTGCGATCGTCCAAGCCCAGACCCCTGTTGCTACGCCACCTACAGCTCAACCAGCTCCTCCTCAAATCACGCCATTCCCAAGCACACCGAAAACAGAAATTAGTCCTGAAGAACTCCGAAAGTTTTCCAGGATTACCAAACAAATTTTAGTGATGACCGAAGCTGTTAAGACTCAAATTATTCAGACAATTCAAAAAGCCGGATTTACCGAACAGCAATTTGACGAAATTTACCAGGCACAGTCTGATTCTACAGTGCAGCCTGCAAAGCCGCTTTCTGCCCAAGAAAAAACCCGTTACGACCAAGCGATCGCTCAAATTCATCAGATTCAGCAAGCCGCTCAAACCCAGATTGCGACGTTGCTAAAATCAGAAAGCATGGATTTACAACGGTTTAATCAAATTCTGGCGATTGTGCAAAACGATCCGAAACTGTTACAAGAAGTCCAGCGATTAATGAAAAGCGAATCCCCCTCTTAAAGCAACCGCAGTTGGGTATTACGATTGTCTTCCAAAGCATGATCGGGCGAATTTGACGATTGTATTCCAGATTCAGCCACCCAAATTCCTCCATCTTCTGCTTCTAATAGCAGGCTTTGGGCAACTTTGACCATGTTGTGGGCAATATCTTGCAAATCCTGACGATCGCTCAAATAGGTTTGTAGCGCTTCGATCGGATCAATGTGGCTACCGACCCCCAATTCGGGCAGACGAGGGCGCGCCAGTTGACTGACTAACTGTGACTGGATGGTATAGCGATGAGCTGGACTCAATGCCTCGTGCAGAGACGCATTCTCAATCAGATCCATTTGGTCAGCACGAAGATGATAAGTCAACCGAACTACAGCATCTTGAATGACTTCAGATTGAATGGCCTTCAGTAAGGCAGCTTGGGGATTTTCTGCTGTAGATAAATCCACTTCCAAAGTCCGAAAGGCGCGTACTGTCAGGGGACAAAACGTGACCTGCGCTCGTCCCCGTTCCAGTGCAACCATCACATAACCTTTTTCCTCTTTTTCTTCACTAAAATCCACTCGTTCAATGCTGCCGGGGTAAACCACGGGAGGATTGTCACATAGAATTTGGTGGCGATGCACATGCCCCAACGCTACGTAATCGAAACAGGGACGGGTGAGCAACGCCAGTGGAATGGTAAACCCTTTGCCTACTGCAAGAAATCGCTCTGCACCGTAGGTGGCAGCATCAACCATTAGATGTGCCAACAGAATTGTGGGCAGGTCTGGATCTAAGCTACGAATTTCGCCTTCCAGAGCAACCCGTAGACGATCGAGTAACAGGCGATCGACCTCAGCTAAAGATAATCCTTCCGTTTCGGGACGGGTCAACAATGTAGAGCGAGTTAACCAGGGAAGTGTGACCACCTGCACATCTCCATGGCGCGTAGCAATGCAGTGGGTTTCGAGTCGATCGCCTACCACAAAGCCGGGCACCCCTAGCGTTCGGTAAATACACAAACTGGCACCCCCCATCCCCTGCGCGTGCTGATCGTGATTGCCCACCAGTAAAACAGTGGGAATCTCAGCATCGGCGAGTCGGCGAAACTGTTGGGCAAATGCCTGTTGCACGATCGGGGATGGCGTAGCATCTGGAAACGCATCGCCACTAAACAACACCAGATCAACAGGTTCTGCAATAGCGCGATCGATACACTGCGATAAGGTTCGGACAAAATCTTCCAATCGGGTATTCAATCCAGTGTCGGGATTAGTCTGTCCATGGGAAAAGCCACTTCCCATATGGATATCGGACAGGTGCAGCAGTTTAATCATCGAGGGTGCATCAAGTATTTGAGCGCGTCTTGATAGAAAAACGTGATTGCTGGAATGTCTCCCGCAGCCATCTCCCCGCAGCCAGAGCAGATTGATCGTAACAAGAGCAAGTGTATTATAAGACAAATGTACCTAAAAACCAACTGCCCCACTCGCCGCGTCCCTGCGTCTCCCCCGCCCCATATCCATCTTGCCTCTTTCCCCAATCTGAGAGGTACCCATCAGTGCGGTAACACGCCTATCCAGTCGAGATAACCGAATCTGAGCGATCGCTAAAAATTCTTTAGAATGAATTTCAGAAAAGCATTTGCGATTTGCTCGTTGCTAACTGCAAACAGTACACGACTTGGCGATCGCCCGTTTACTCCAGGAGCTTTGACTATGCCCGTTGAAACCCATAATAAACCTCCGATCAAAACACCAAAACCTAGACAACTGGGTGGGGGGTTGTTAGTTCTATTTACCGTTTTGTTAGTGTTGAATTTTATTCTGCCTGGGTTTGGTCCCCGCTTGCCGCAAGTGCCCTACAGCGATTTTGTGGCGAAAGTCGAAGCCAACCAGGTCGATCGGGCCATTATTGGTCAAGAACAGATCGAGTTTTCAGTCAAGCCCAACACGCAAGACTCACAGGATCAGCCCGCAACTGCCAAAGTTTTCAAAACCACTCCTGTGGCACTGGATCTGGATTTACCCAAGATCTTGCGTGATCACAACGTTGAGTTTGCAGCTCCTCAACCCAGCAGTAACGGTTGGATTGGTACCTTATTGAGTTGGGTGGTGCCGCCTTTGATCTTTTTTGGGATTTGGGGATGGATACTCAATCGGCAAGGCGGTGGACCCGCATCGCTGACTGTGGGCAAGAGCAAAGCCCGTATCTACTCCGAGGGCACCACCGGAGTGAAGTTTGGTGATGTGGCAGGTGTGGATGAAGCCAAAGCTGAATTGCAAGAGATTGTCGATTTCCTCAAAAACGCCGATAAGTACACCCGTCTGGGCGCCAAAATTCCCAAGGGAGTTTTGCTAGTGGGGTCGCCAGGAACAGGTAAAACCTTGCTTGCCAAAGCCGTGGCAGGTGAAGCAGGGGTGCCTTTTTTCAGCATTTCTGGTTCGGAGTTTATTGAGCTGTTTGTTGGGGTCGGTGCTTCACGGGTGCGTGACCTGTTCGAGCAGGCAAAGCAACAGGCTCCCTGTATTGTGTTCATTGATGAGTTGGATGCGTTGGGTAAGTCTCGCGCGGGCAACAATATGCTGGGTGGCAATGATGAGCGAGAGCAAACCCTCAACCAATTGTTGACCGAAATGGATGGCTTTGAGGCGAACACGGGCGTGATTTTGTTGGCAGCAACTAACCGCCCAGAAGTGCTTGATCCGGCATTGCGCCGTCCCGGACGGTTCGATCGTCAGGTCGTGGTGGATCGTCCCGACAAGATTGGGCGCGAGGCAATCCTCAAAGTACACGCTCGCAACGTCAAACTGGCGGATGATGTCAACTTGGGATTGATCGCCATCCGCACCCCTGGCTTTGTTGGAGCCGATCTGGCAAATCTGGTCAACGAAGCCGCATTGTTGGCAGCGCGAGGAAACCGTCCCGCTGTGCAAATGGCAGACTTCAACGAAGCGATCGAGCGCGTCATTGCGGGGCTGGAGAAAAAGTCACGCGTACTCAACGAAATGGAGAAAAAGATTGTTGCCAACCACGAAGTGGGTCACGCGATCGTGGGAGCACTGATGCCCGGAGCTGGCAAGGTTGAGAAAATCTCCATCGTGCCGCGGGGGGTGGGGGCACTGGGCTATACCCTACAACTGCCTGAAGAAGACCGCTTTTTGATGGCAGAAGACGAAATTCGAGGACGAATTGCCACACTTTTAGGGGGACGATCGGCAGAAGAAATCATCTTCAACAAAGTTTCCACGGGAGCCAGCGACGATATCCAAAAAGCCACCGACCTAGCAGAACGCTCTGTTACCCTCTATGGCATGAGCGATACCCTGGGTCCGGTTGCCTTTGAGAAAGCACAACAACAGTTTTTAGATGGCTATAGTTCGCCTCGACGCACAGTTAGCCCCAAAGTGACTGAGCAGATCGATCGCGAAGTCAAAGAAATCGTCGATAATGCTCACCACATTGCGCTGGCAATTTTGGATAAAAACCGTGAGTTGTTGGAAGAAACTGCTCGTGCATTGCTGGACAAAGAAGTTTTGGAGGGGGATGCATTGCGCGCACAACTCAATCGCGCTCAAGCCCCAGCAGAAATGGAATCCTGGTTATGCACCGGCAAATTGCCCGAAGAGACCCACTTAATGCAGACGGTTTTAGTTTAGGCGATAGCGTTGCTCCAGACTCGACAGTTTGGTAGACAAAAACTTGATCAAGTCCACAAAATCTCCAAATCTTAACGATTCTGGAGATTTTGTGCTCAATGGATGCATATGGAAAGAATATTGGCGTTGCTGAAAAGCGAGATGATTTGAAACTTCGTTCCAAATCATCTCGCATCGTTATCATCCCGTTGTTAAGCAACGTCAGAATATTCGCTAAAGGGGATTCCCTATTTGTAAGCGATCGCTGCACTACAGGGTCCTGCCAGATGCAGCACTTCATAGCGTCGAAATCCAGCTTCCTGGCACCAATTCCAAAAATCTGCTCCGGTAAAATCAAATGCATCGCCAAACTCAATCAGCATATTGAGTGACATCATTAAACCAAACGCATTTTCTCGCCGATCGTCATCAATCAAATTTTCGATCGCGACAAAAGCTCCGTTCTCAGGCAAGGCATCATAAGCCAAACGGATCAGGTGTTTCTTCTTTTCTAGATTCCAATCATGCAAAATCATCCCCATGGTAATCACATCTGCCTTGGGTAAGGCATCAGTAAAGAAATCGCCAGAGATCACTTGAATACGATCGGAGAGTCCTGCTTGCTCAATCGATTTTTGGGCAATGGATTCTACCGCAGGCAAATCAAACGATAGGCAACGCAAGTGTGAGTGTTGTTTGGCAACCAACTGAGACAGCAATCCCGCTGCTCCTCCCACATCACATAGAGTTTGGTAAGGAGAAAAGTCAAACTTGGCAGCAAAGGCTTGAAAGTTACCCCGTGAAATGCCCGTCATCGCCCCCATAAACTGTTCTAGTTGCGGAATGTCTGCATACAGCGTCTCAAACATCGACTTCTGGCTATGCTTAATTTCGTTCTGGGGTTTACCAGTTTTGAGTGCAGGCCCAAGGTCACTCCAAAATTTGAACAGGCGATCGTTCGCCATTTCCAGAATGCCTCCAATGTAACCTGGTTGATGCTGATTCAAGTATTGGGCAGTGGCTTCCGTGTTGCGATATTGTCCTTCAGTCCCATTCCCTTGTCGGTATAGGAACCCTAGCGCCACCAAGGCATCAAAAAAGTCGAAAATGCCGCGTGGATGAATTTCCAATGCTTGACCCAATTCTTTACCCGTCATCGCGCGATCGCCCAGGGTAGTAAAAACGCCTAACTTAACCGCAGTCAGCAGAACCTTAGAACTCCAAAAGCCAAAGCCCACTTCCAGAATGTGTGAAGGATTGGGAGCCGGATCAGACTTTGAGTCAGCGATCGGGTCAAGTGCGGTCGTTGTTTCCTCAGTTAGCATCATTTGCTCCAAAATTTGCTAGAAAAGGGGACTCAATTGCCCTGCAAAAGGGCACAAGATCATCGAATATTGCTATCTTGTTGCGGAAGCGAGAAGGGAATGGAAAGCAGAAATAGAGTGAAACATAATTTTGTCTCACTTGAACTAGGATTTTGCTGGTTCTAACTCAATTTGTGTTGGTCATGCATGGGAGCTCGACTTAGGTCGAGCTTAAGTGAGTTAGCTCTCTAACTCCACTGGGAAGGGCAGATGATATCGATCAAGTCACAGATAAAATAACGATTTCGTCCTGCTTGCTTTGCTTGATACAGCGCTTTATCCGCCTGTGCAATCGGAGCGTCCGATGTCATGCTTGCTTGAGGAGTCACACAAAAAATTCCCATGCTGAGGGTAATGCGATCGCTCACCGGCGATTTCAAATGGACTAAATTAAGTCTGTAGATCTCCGTCATAATGGCATCAGCAAGTTTGGTTGCTCCCTTCAAGGAAGTGTAAGGTAACACCACTACAAACTCTTCTCCCCCGTAGCGGGCGACGAGATCTGTGGGGCGATTCAAGACCCGCTGAATACCTTGAGCAACGGCTCGCAAACACTCATCTCCTGCTTGATGCCCATAGTAATCGTTATAGAACTTAAAGTGATCCACATCGATCAACAGTAACGACAATGGATGACGCTGCTGCGTTAAAAGCTGCCATTGTTGCTGCCAATATTCATCAAAATGACGGCGATTGGCAATTAGCGTCAGGCTGTCCAATGCCACCAAACGATACAATTCTCGGTTAGCTGCTGCCAAATCCGACGTCCGCTCTGCTACCTTTTTTTCAAGAGTGTGCGTATATTCTTCCAGCTGAAGTTGGGTTTGTCTTAACTGTACTAAAGCATGCGCCAGTTCAAGACGTTGTTGGTCTATGGTAATGATGTCGCGATAAGACCGCAGAGCCGAAATTACACTGGTTAAAAGTTTTTGCCGAGTCAATTCAACTTTGAGCTTATAGTCATTTATATCGTAAGTGAGGATGACAGCCTCTTCGGGAGCCTCACCAGGATGCCCCGTTCGTAAAATAATTCGAACCTGTTGATTTTTTAGCTCTTCTCGAATATATTGTATGACTTTGAGTCCAGCATCATTGGTTTCCATCACAACATCTAACAAAATCAATGCTGCATCTGGATGCTCAACCGTAATTAATTGTTTGCCCGCTTCTGCTGAATAGGCAGAGAAAAACATTAAAGGTTTTCCTTCAAAGTGCAAATTCTTGAGTGCAAGTTGAGTTGCTCGATGTACGTCCGGTTCGTCATCGACAATAATGATTTTCCATGCATTCGCCAATAAATCTGACGGCAGAGTTGCCGCTTCATCACTCAAGTCAAGTGGCTCATCTAGTAAAATAATGAAGTCGTCATTGTTCTCTTCAGGAATAGATTTTGATGGTTGATTGGGAGGAATCATGATTTACATTATTTTTTGCGATTAAAAGGATTACACATGGATAGATTGAGGAAGTCGAATATTGAACTGAGTCCCCTTCCCGACTTCGCTCTCAAGATCCATCCTGCCCTGCAATTTTTGTGTTACCAAGTTATAAGCAATATGTAATCCTAAACCGGTTCCTCCCTTCTCCCGAGCCGTAGTAAAGAATGGTTCAAAGACTTTACTTAAAATATTTTCGGGAATCCCCATGCCATCGTCACTGTATTGAATGAGGATATACTCATTTTGTTGAATCACTTCGAACCACAATATTCCTTGTTCATTGGGTAAATAAGCATGGAGCAATGAATTGGTTACTAAGTTAGTTGCAATCTGGGCTAATGCTCCCGGATAGCTATCGATCTCGATCGCGTCATCTCCTTTGACCGCAATTGTATGAAGCGTTTGTTTGAATTGAGGAGAAAGACTGATCATAACTTCTTCTAAATAGGGTTTTACTCTAAAGGTGCGTTTCTCCAAACTCGATTGATCCACAGCGACTTGTTTAAAACTTTGCACCAACGCTCCGGCGCGATTGAGATTACTCAAAATTAAACTGGCGCTTTCTTGAGCAATTTCAATGTAGTTGTTTAAAAGCGATCGTCTCAATTGCCCAGACTTTAATCCAGCTAGAAGTAATTGCGTTTCATCCATCAGAGTAGAGGCAAGGGTAATACTAGTACCCACAGGGGTACTGATTTCATGAGCAACACCTGCCACCAAACTGCCCAATGCAGCCATGGTCTCAACCTCAACTAGTTTGGTTTGCATCAAGCTTAATTCATTAAAAGCTTGCTCTAAATCGGCACCTTTTTTTTCTAAAATGACTTGTGAGGTTTGTAATTCACCAATCACCCGTTTTAGCAGAGATTCTTTATTGCGATTTGTAATCTCCAACCGGGCACGATCGGTTTCCGAACGCTCCAGTTTCCTTGCTAGAATCCGGATCTCTTTCTGCAATTGTTTAATTTCAGCATTCAAGTCTCTAGGTTGCATGGCGCATTATTGATTGCCGATTAGCAAGGCAACGAAAGTAGTGTTGTGAAAAAACGTTTGCCCATTCTCTCGTAATGGGGCAATCTCTCCATAGGTGTAAAAGCCACAACTGGTAATAGGTCGTTTCCAACAACGAGCGATCGCCTGATATTCTTCATTTGCACGGGTGCCCAAAATTTGTCGTCGCCAGGCACAAGAGAAGAATAAGGCGACTTGGGGATCTTGTCCTGGATAGTTCTTTAATGCATCAGTAAAAGCGACTTGAGAGGCGATCACGATATCTTCAAGGGATGCATCAGTAATTTGAACTACAGAATGCTCAGGAACATCACCTGAAACAGTAATGCTACCAATAGCCGAGTCGTAGCCAAGAGCACCGCGCAAGAAGAAATTTTCTTCTTGGGGTGGAAAGACGGCTAAAGGATAAACCGCGTCCGGATCTGAATCATTGAGGTAATAGTGATAAAAATCTAGAGCAGGTTTCCCGTCAATTTCATAGATGATGTTTTGATCCACCTTGGTGATCAGACGCTGTTTGCCGATCGGATACCATCCTCCTGCAATGCCATGAGAGAACAAGATTTGCCCTGAAAACAGGAGTAGGGGCACTGCATCACTTAAAACCTCTGTTTTATAAAACTGATAGGTTTGTTGATATTGCCATTGGTCGGCAGTGGCTCCGCCAAAAATCGGAATATTCTCTAACCCTAGCATTAACCCTTGCAAAATCGCGACCGTACTGGTGGTAAGACTTTCAGGTATCGTAATACAAAATTTGGGGGGATAGGAGAGTTGCCTTTTGGCAGCTTCAGCTGTCTGTTGCGCGATCGCTGTTGGATTTTGAGATACATTCCGTCCGACAGCTGCCCGAATTTCTATGTTGTCTGAACAAAACAAGATCAGGGTCAGAGAATCTTGCTGAAATTCTAAAACTGAGGAAAGTTCACCATCCGTTGTGCCACCAATTAATTCTAGTCCTGGAAAAACCTCGTTAATGCGTTGAAGAATCCAAGAATGATCGAAATTGAGTGCAGAAAATAGTAGCCCTGCTTGTGGAGTGGCTCCAACCAAGGAATTTAGGCATTGCTCCAAAATTTCCTCAACAGCTTCGTTGGAATCAGGATCGTTGCTGTGACCAATGGCTATCTTAAACATAACGAACAGATGGGCTAAAGACGAAGCACTAAAAACGGACTACAGACTAGGAGATCAGTTGAGAGTCTCTGGTTCTACCTCAGTTTGTGTTGACCTGGCGTAGGGGCTTAAGCATTTGGCTAAAAATCGATGCGGCCTTGCAAAGAATATTGCCCGAATGCTAAGCCCTTAAAGGATTTCAGAGATCCAACACAAAATCTGTCAGAATCAGGAGAATCTATGGCAAGTGAAAAAACAACGAGATTCTTTTGGATCGATCAAGGCTTTCATGTCTGAATAGTTACAGCTTAAAGAAGAAATATGAAAATCTTGGGTACAAACGACATTATCCCAAGAATCGACTGCGTTGTTAACGACTAAGCCCGTAGCAATCTTGGGTTGCTGTTAATGATTTATCGAATTTCGTGCAGTTAAAAGGTGCTGAATCACCGTTAACAACTGCTTGAGTTTAACGGGTTTAGACAGATAATCATTCGCTCCTGCCGCTAAACACTTTTCTCGATCGTCTGCCATCGCAAGTGCCGTCAGAGCAACGATCGGTGTATTGACCAGAGCCGGATCGAGGCGCATCCGGCGGGTTGCTTCCAGCCCATCCATATCAGGCATCTGGATATCCATCAAAATCAAGTCGGGTTGGTGCATTTTGGCAAGGTCGATCGCGGCTTGAGCATCTCTAGCAAGCAGCAGGTGATAACCCTTTGCTTCCAGATAGCTCGAAACTGTCTGCATGTTGGCTTCATTATCTTCAGCGATCAAAATCAGGAGCGTGTGCGCTTGAGTGCCATCGAGCGGTGGAGAATCCAGCCCAATTGAAGGGGACGTCGTCAGGCTGGTTGGTGCAGAATGGAGCACTACAGGAACGCGATAGGGAAGCTCGATCGTAAAGCAACTACCTACGCCCAGTTCACTGGTTATGCTGACTTTGCCGCCATGAAGTTCAACAATTTGCTTCACTAACGCCAATCCTAACCCTGTTCCCATATATTGACGATTCAGAGAACTATCAATTTGAACAAACGATTGAAATAACTTCTTAATATCTTCGGGAGCGATCCCAATTCCCGTGTCAGTAACCGAGAAGCAAAGCAGGGTAGAGACAGAAGACGCGAAAGAAGACGCGACTGTATGATCCTGATCTTTCGTTATTGCCTCCACACTGACTACCAGACTCACCTCGCCACCCTTGGGAGTAAATTTGACCGCATTGCTGAGCAAATTAATTAGAACCTGGCGAATACGCCGTTCATCGACAAGTAAATGAGGTAAATGGGGAGGCACGTAGACATTGAGTTGAATCTGTTTATTAAACGCTTGCTGTTTAATAAATCCCAGACTCTCTTGGCAGAGATGGCTAATTGATATGGGGGCATAATCTAGCTGAACATGCCCGGACTCAATTTTTGCCAAATCGAGAATGTCGTTGATCAATTCCAACAGATGGCTTCCACTGCGCTCAACCGTTTGCAAGACTTTGAGCTGCCGCTCATTCAGCGTACCGAAAACTTGTTCTTGTAAGCCTTCCGTCATGCCGAGAATAACATTGAGGGGGGTACGCAATTCATGGCTCATATTCGCCAGAAAACTATCTTTCAAACGATTCGATCTCATGAGATCCGAATTTGCGAGTTGCAACTGCTGCAACAGTGCATTGTGTCGATCGACCATACTAAAAAAAGCATCCGATAAACGGCTAATTTCGTCTTTAGGTCTAATCACTCCCTTTTCGTGAGTCAGATCTGCATCGCAAACATCTAAAATAGGCTGTAAGCGACGGTTGAGAAATCGGATAAACCAGAAAACAACTAAAGCCAAAATAATTCCTGCAATCAGAGTTGCACTAATCGCTCCCCGTAAAGCTGGCTGGATCACAGCTGAATAGGGAATCGCTTGCAACATCACCCATTGACTGCTCGGTACTTTCTGATAAACCCAATAACTTTTCGTTGAATTAGATTTTAAAAATCCCTGCGATTTTCTTTGAACGAATTCATGTTGGATTTGATTCCAAACTGGCTTCAAGGCTGGAATCGAGGTAATATTTTCTAGCTTGGATGACCTTATCGGATCGGGAGAATAACTTAATAGAGTGCCCTTTTGAGTCACTAATACATAATACGTTCCATTCGATAAAACACTCTTGTGGACTTGATTCAAATCTTTAATATTAATGTCGCCATTCATAACGCCAATTAAGTGTCCTTTGCGATCGCGAATGGGACCTGCAAATGTCATTAATGGAATCGGAAAACTTGTATTAAGGTAAGGCTCTGACCACGAGTATTGATTTGCCTGAATTGTATTTGTGTAATATTGCAATTTCGGATATTGCTCGACCTGCCAGAGTTCCACCAAGCTGAACCTGGAATGACTGGCGATTGGGATACCTCGATTCGGTTGTGATTCTTCAATATACGGACCAAACCACTGTCGATCGATTAAACCATGAGGTAGCTGCATTACGCCAAACCCTGTAATCAGGCGAGGGCGAGCCGACATAAATGACAGCACCAATTGTTCATAAGCTTTTGGCGATCGCACACTACTGTCGTGCAAAAAGCTGGTAGCCGCCACCAGGCTCTTTAAAAAACTTTCACTACTACGAAGTTCAGAATCCAGCTCCCTGACCTTAATATCCGTCTCTGCAGTTAACTGGAGCAGCCTAACAGACTGCAACTCACGATAGAACAAAGTCCCTAAACCACCAAGCCCAATGGAGGCAGCCATCATCACCGCTACAAAAAGCCGAGTCCCTATGGAAGACAGTCCAGGATTGACTGGTTTGGCTACATGATGGCTGGCTGAATTGAGATCCATATTGATTTTAGAAAGTGTTACAGAAGGTATGGGTAGAATATCCACTCGTTAAAATAAACCAATCTTCACAAATTTGTTAACTTCGGTTCACTAAATTTGATGCTGATCAGGGTTATCAAATTTCCATAGAAAGCTCACATTGGGTATTTAGTATTGGGAAATATGGGAAATATGTATATGTTGATTGTTTAATGGTTGAATTAAGCAGAGTACTGAAAGCCAGTCCCCGATCTAACACAGCTTGACAGCAGCTGAGACTGCTTATGACTACAGGATTCCCGATCTCCGACTGTGGCTAACAACGCAGGTGAAGTATCGATTTAGCTGCGATCTTGTGTTTACAAGGCTTGACGCAGATGTTGCATAATCACTGATAGACTACACGAAGTCAAGATATAGTCAGAGTAGCCAACCTCATTCATTGCTGCGATATCTTCGGCTCGGTCTAAGAGAAGAATAATGCGAGTGTTTCGAGTCACTTTCTTGCGTTCCAATTGCTGCAATAACGCAATCCCATCCATATCATGCAGGTGTTTGGCTATTAGGATTTTGCTAGCACAAAGTTTTGGTTTCTTTCCACTGAATTGTTCCAGGGCTGAAGCTCCGTTGCACAGGATTTGACTGCGATACCCCCTCCTTTCTAGGGCATCACTCAGACGTTTTGTCAGGTTTGGATTGGGGTGGACAATGGCAACATCAACCGTTGAAATTTTCTGTTGGGGAGGGATCTGCCAGGTAGCTGGATAGACTCGATCGCCCCCCGCTTGTTGTGCTTGTTCTAAAGCAGATCTAGCACTCTGCTGAAGTGCAATCAGGGTCTTACCATCGTCAGGAAATTGAGCAACTCCTGCCGAAAACGAGACAGGCAGCCATTGCTGATCAAGACTCTTCAAAGGATATTCTTGCAAAATTTCCAGAATACTGGCAAGCCACTCAATCCCTTCACTCCGACCAATGCCATACATGCCAGCGACAAATTCTGCACCACTCCAACGGACAACAATATCTTCTTTGCGGAGTTCTTGTTTCAGGAGCTTTCCCACGTGGCGCAAGACCAGATCTCCTTTCCCATAATCGTATTGCTGATTAATTTGTTGCAAGTGATCCAGCTTCAAGACTGCCAGGGAAACCGTTTGCTGGGCACTATGAGCCAGTTGCAATAATTGATTTAAATCTTGGGAGCCTCGCTTACGATTGAATAAATCTGTTAAACCATCTCTCTCACTTTGACTGCGTAGTAGGCGGGTGCGTTCCAACCGATTGAAGATGCGGGTAATCAACTCCGGTGCAACAATGGGTTTATTAAAGTAATCGTCTGCACCCACAGCAAAGATTTGATGAATAGTCTCAGCATCTGTACAACTAGTTAGAAACATCACGGGTAACCAGTTCCATTTCAAATCATTGCGAATAATTTGACAAATCTGAGTACCATTAATGTCGGGCATCTGTACATCCAGGATCAGCAAATCAGGCTGGCTCTCTTCTAAAACCTGCCAAAAATTTTGTGGATCAGACAAGCTCGTAACCTGGATACCCCATTTACGCAGGAGGTTCTGAAGAGTCTTCAACACAAGGGTGTCATCGTCTACCACCAAAACTTTTGCCTCCACGGGCTGGCTTGAATCCAGAATTTGGATAATCTCGTCCAAAACCTGTGCTGGAAGTTTAGGCTTTTGGAGAAAGCCTTTTGCTTTGAGATCGACCACTGCCATGCGTTGGGCTAGGGTATTGCTCGCCGTAAAAACCACGATCGGCAAGTGGGGCAATTGTTGCGCGAGATCAGCCATGAGGGCAATCCCTTCGCCCGGAGTTTGACTCAGGTCAAGATCTAAAAGTACGAGATCTACTGAAGTATTGCGGAGTATACCACGGGCAGTTTCAGCGCTAGATGCAACCATAACCTGAATATCGCGAGTAGCTGCTTCCACGACTAATAAATCAGTGAGTTCCGGGTCATCGTCCACAATTAGCAACCGTCGTCCACCGATCTCTTGAGATTCTAGAATTTGTGGATTCCAAGCATGACTTCGATTTTCTTGAATTTGAGGGGTTGCGGTTTCAACGATCAGGAGCAATTGCTTGACTAATTGATAGAGTGCTTTGGTTACTTTGCCCGGAGGAGATGGACTTTGGGCTAGTGTTTCAATCTCCCTGGCAATACGGCAACCTTCTGCCAAATCAAACGCCCCCAATGAACCGATCAGTTTATGGGCTTCCTGAATCACCTGCTCTCGGGTAGATTGATCCAGTTGAGAGCGATCGCTTAAGGCATTTTCTAAACCGCGAATGCGCTCCAAAATCCTAGTTCGGCTGCGTTTCCAAATTTGAGTTAGGGTGTTTCTTTCTAGAGAAGCCGCTTGCGAGTTCGATAATTCTGGTTTTGCTATAAGAGATTTCACTTGGGCATAAGCAGGATTGAGCCGATATCCAACCCCATAAACAGTTTCCATGAGATTTTCGGCTCCCACCGGTTTCAATTTTTGCCGTAAACCCTTGATATGTGCTCGGATTGTTTCTTCACCAGGCAATTCATCATCAAACGACCAGAGTTGCTCTAACAACTGACTGCGGCTGTATACCCGATGGGAGTTCCGTAAAAACAATTCTAAAATGGCATATTCTTTCGGAGTGAAGTGTAGAGGATGGTCTCCATAGGAAACCACTCGTTGATTAGGATCAAGTCGTAATAATCCCCATTCCAACGTTGGAGCAGTACTCGTATGCCCCCGGCGCAAGAGTGCACGTATTCTAGCTGTAAACTCCTTGAGATCGGGAGGTTTGATTAGGTAATCGTCTGCGCCAGAATCTAAAGCTGACACTTTATCATCATGAGTCCCTCTTGCCGTCAGCATAAGAATCGGAATTTGACTACCGTGGGATCGAATCTTGCGACAAAGGCTAATGCCATCCAATTTCGGCAGCATGATATCCAGAATCACTAAGTCGTAATTCTGATCCTCAAAGAATTCCCACCCAATCTGACCATCTTCAGCAATATCAACGACATAATTCTCAGAGTTGAGAATTGCTTTAAATAGAATAGCGAGTTCTTCAGTATCTTCTACGAGTAAGATTCTCATGATGTAGCCATGGGAGGTGAGATGGAAAGAGCCGTTGATCCAAAGATTGCTAAAAAAGTTCTCTAAATCTATCTTTACTCATAAATCGCTACCAGGAGAGATTTGAGAAACTAAAAATTACGATTTCCCGCTGACGATGAACTGTACTATTGGATGAGACAGGTCTACTTCATGAATTTTCAGTGGCCTCTCATCATTTTTACGGAAGCGATTATCTATTAACCAGTTCATGCATTCTCAATCGTGACTCTCTAAAAATCTTCCCAAGTTTTTCATGTTTTCTACTTACCTTTGAAATAAGTAGATAGCTCTAATGAATTTTAAGACAAGTGTTTAGGGACGCACCCCCCTTCACTTGATTGGTGCTACTCAAAAAATAAATTGAGGTGTATTGAGTTGAGTTTTGTCATCATTTGACTCGTGATTAGTGCATCAATTTACCGCTTTTCCCACAATGATTTAACCAAAATGTCTTGTCAGTAAAGCCCCTATCATGTCAGATCCTGTATTAGTTGTGGATTCTTTAGCAGTACCTTTTAAGTTCTGGGATGAGCAGATCCAGGATGGAATCAGGCTCGGACGTGGGCTATTCCGCCACTATAAGACCTTGACCAAAAACGAACGAAGTCAGGCTTTTGAAATCGCAAAAAAATTAGCTGTAAAGGGTAATGAAGTAGTAATTACTAGCAATTTCCATCAATACCGAATTTGGATCAAATTGAGAAATCTTTAAAACCTCTTCTCCCGTCTTCAGTGTCATCAGTTCACCAGCAATTCTTTCTCACTACTTCTTATGAACCAAATCTTAATTATTGAAGATGATATTGATCTATTAATCATTCTTCAGCAAATTCTAGAAATGAACAATTTTCAAGTAACCATCGCTGAAAATGGAATTCGCGGGCTAGAGCAGCTTTTGCGGAAACCACCAGATCTTGTAATTTGTGATATCGATATGCCGGGGCTTGACGGATTTAGTATTCTTTCGATGCTTCGTCAAGAAACCGAACTTTCCTTGATTCCATTCATTTTTATGACAGGAAGGAGCGATCGCAAAGACGTACGATTAGGGATGGAACTGGGAGCAGATGATTATCTGATCAAACCTTTTTCAGAGTCAGAAATTTTAAAATCTATCTCTACACAGATTGAGAAGAAGACTCTATTGGAACAACTGCAAAACCAACAAAAACAAAAATTGGATTCTTTGAAAGATCAGATTATTACTGCTCTGCCCCATGAATTTAATACTCCCTTGAATGGAATCATGCTTTCATTAGGATTCTTACAGGAAAGCTTAGAAGAACTTGACCCTCAGGAGGTGCGAGAAATTTTGGAGATGATGAGAAAATCTGCTCAGAGATTAAATCATCTGGTCAAGAATTTTTTGCTTTACGCTCAGCTTGAAACAATTCATTCCGATCTCGATCGCCAACAATCTCTCAAGGCTTCTATCACTCAAGATCCTGTCGATCAGACCGTACTGAATACTACCCAAAAATGTGCAGCAGAATCTCAGCGAGCGCGAGATCTCGAAATTGATCTAAAAACCGAGCTTGGAGAGGCTGTCGTCCAAATCACTGATTCTTTATTGGTCACGATCGTCAGGGAATTGGTTGATAATGCCTTGAAGTTTTCTGAACCTGAAACTGTGGTTCAAGTCTCTTGTCAAGTAGATCAGGAGTGGCTAACGCTGCAAATCACTGATCAAGGTAGAGGCATGACTCTCGATCAAGTTGCTAATGTTGGAGCCTGTGCCCAATTTGATCGTGCCATCTATGAGCAACAGGGAGCTGGGTTAGGACTCGCCATCGTGAAGCGCATCGTTGAATTGCATGATGGAAACATCAGTATTCGCAGTATTCCATGCCAGGAAACAACCGTAACTGTTAAATTACCGCTGATTTAACCGACATCAAGGTTGCCTTGCTCCTCTTAGCCAATCCAAATCGATTTGTTGTAATAGGTAGGTCCTGAGTGAAAGTACTGAGCCTAATCGTGATTAGTCGATCTGGCTCAGTGTTTTTGGCGTTGCTGATTCTGAGTATGAATTTGGAGTTGTTATGAATTGAAACTTCGTTCCAATTTATACTGCGATTCAGCACCACCGTATTTTTGCCTAAGGCATTTCTTCCCAAGTTTTTCATGTTAATGGTTTAACTTAAATTAAAGTTCAGTAGAGGCTGCAGTTAGGTAACAATAGATTGATATATAGCGATCCTATCTGGATCGTAAGAAAGGATTCCGCTGGAATCCTTTCTTACAAAGTCCCTTAATCTCATAACTGATTTAGGACTGCTATATATATCTACATATTGTTAGAAGTGTATAAGCCGGCTTATACACTTTTAAATAAATTTCTTTTGTAAAAAGAGTTAAATTCCTAGCTATTCAGGTTTATGCGCTCCTAGCTGCAATCAACCTGATGCTTCGTGTGATTCATGCTGAGATGCCTATCTCAGTGGTTGTTTTTAAGGACTAAACTGGGTACTTATAAATATACCTGTACCGATAAACAGAAACCATTGAGGTAGAGTCCTAATGATATGCAGACGTACTGTGGTGAAAAATTCCAAGGAAAATTCAATGGCTGCCACAGTCCCTTCTGAAAATTCCTTGAGTGAATCTGGAGATTCCTTGAGTGAGTCTGTCAAAGAGTTAAAAGACATTAAATATGCCCTTGACCAGTCAGCTATTCTAGCCATTACAGATGTGCAAGGAACTATCACCTTTGTCAATGATAAGTTCTGTGAAATCTCAAAATATAGCCGTGAGGAGTTAATTGGGCAAAACCATCGCATTCTCAACTCTGGGCATCATCCCCATGAATTTTTTAAGGCGATGTGGAAGACGATCGCGAACGGTCAAACTTGGCGCTCTGAAATTAAAAATCGTGCCAAGGATGGCTCATTTTATTGGGTAGACACGACGATCGTTCCCTTCTTGAATGAACAGGGCAAGCCCTATCAATATCTTGCAATTCGTTCAGACATCACCTCACGTAAGACGACTGAGGAAAAGTTGGCTGGACTATCGATGCTCCAACAAGCTATTTTGGATAGTGCTAATTTTTCTATCATTTCAACAGACTTACAAGGTACGATTCAAACTTTCAACGCCAGTGCGGAAGCAATGTTGGGGTATACAGCGGCAGAGGTTGTGGGTAAAACCACCCCAGCGCTGATCCATGATCCGAAGGAAGTTGTAGCACAGGCTCAGAAGTTATCTGAGGAGCTACACTGCACGATTGAACCAGGGTTTGAAGTCTTTGTCGCCAAAGCAAAGCTAGGACAAGTTGCAGAGCAAGAGTGGACTTATATCTGCAAAGATGGCTCCCGAATCCCAATTCTGTTGTCAATTACGACAATTCGTACTGCCGAAGGTAAGATTACAGGTTTCTTAGGAATTGCGAAAAATATTACGGAGCAAAAACATACTGAGCGGGAGCTACGGGATGCCAAATATGCGATCGACCAAACCGCGATCGTTGCCATTACCGATCCCAAGGGCACGATTACCTCAGTAAACGATAAGTTCTGTGAAATCTCTAAATACAGCCGAGCAGAACTGATTGGGCAAAATCATCGCCTTCTCAATTCGGGATATCATACCCACGAGTTTTTTACCGAGATGTGGAAAACGATCGCCAGTGGACAAACCTGGCGGGCTGAGATTAAGAACCGGGCAAAAGATGGTTCTTTCTACTGGGTCGATACCACCATTGTGCCGTTTTTGGATGAACGGGGCAAACCCTATCAATACTTGGCGATTCGCACAGATATTACGGCTCGCAAAGCTGCCGAACTCGAGTTACAAAAGTTGTCTTTGATTGCCAGCCAAACCGATAATGTCGCGATCGTCACCGATCCGCAGGGACACATTGAGTGGGTCAACGAGAGCTTTTACCGGGTTACGGGCTATACCTTAGAAGAGGTGATCGGACAGAAGCCCGGTAGTTTCCTCCAGGGACCCAAAACGTCGCAAGAAACCGTTGCCGAGATTCGGTATGCTTTATGTCGGCATCTCCCCTTTTCAGGAGAGATTTTGAACTACCACAAGGATGGGCATCCCTATTGGCTACTCTTACAAATTAACCCTGTCCTAGATGGGAACGGAAAACTGATTCATTTCATTGCGATCGAAAGTGAAATTACCACTCGTAAGCAAATGGAAGCCAGTCTGAAGAAAGAGATAGCGGAGCGCCAACGGGCCGTACAAGAGCTACGACATCTGACTGAGCGGCTGGAAATCAGCAACCGCGAATTGCAGGATTTTGCCTACGTGTCGTCCCACGATTTGCAAGAACCTCTGCGGAAAATTCAGGCGTTTGGCGATCGATTGAAAGCCACTTGCAAAGATTCTCTCAATGACAAGGGGCTAGATTATCTGGAACGAATGCTCAATGCAGCAGGTCGAGCGCAGATTTTGATCAATGATCTACTGGCATTTTCTCGGGTCACCACCAAAGCCCAACCGTTTGAATCGGTTGATTTAACTGAAATTCTGGAGGGAGTGCTGTCTGATCTGGAAATACGGATTGAACAGACAAAAGCAACCGTTGAGATCGATCCTTTGCCCAAAGTAGAAGCCGATGCCCTGCAAATGCGGCAAATTCTACAAAATCTGCTTAGCAATGCGCTCAAATTTAAGCAGGAAGATGTTGTTCCTGTTGTCCAGGTACGATCTCAGCAATACCAACATCAGGGTCAAGACTGGTGTGAAATTCGAGTCATCGACAATGGCATTGGATTTGAACAGAAATATACCGATCGTATCTTTCAAATCTTTCAACGGCTCCATGGACGAGGTACCTATGAAGGTACTGGCATTGGTCTAGCAATCTGCCGTAAAATCGCTGAGCGCCATGGTGGAACATTAACGGCTGAGAGTGAGCCTGGCAAAGGTGCAACCTTTATTTTCAACATTCCGTGTCATCATAGAGACGATTTCCATGGCTAAGAAAAGTGTAACGATTACGATTTTGGTGGCTGAAGATGATGCAGACGATCGCTTCTTAATGCAAGAAGCGCTAGAAGAAAATCGGTTGGCTAACGATTTACATTTTGTTGAAGATGGTGAAGCATTAATGGATTACTTGCATCATCGAGGCGAATACAGCCAGCCTCAATCTTCCCCCCGTCCCAGCCTCATTCTGCTGGACCTGAACATGCCTCGCAAGGATGGACGAGAGGCGCTCAAAGAGATCAAAGCCAATCCAGATTTACGGCAGATTCCGATCGTTGTCCTCACAACCTCCAAAGCCGAAGAAGACATTCTACGAACCTATGATTTGGGGGTTAGTTCTTTCATTGCGAAACCTGTGGTTTTTGAGTCAATGGTACAAATCATGAAAATGTTGGGTACTTACTGGTTTGAAATTGTGGAATTGCCCGATCGCGTTGCTAAAAAATAGCTCGATCCCAACCTAAATTAATCATCCGTGTATCAGACATTAGATACCTGATTGACTGACAAATCTTTTTTGTAGGTTGGGTTGAACAACGTGAAACCCAACACCAACAGCGGTTGCGTTGGGTTACGCTCATGCTAACCCAACCTACGCAAGAATCAGGATTTGAGGAGTTTTGTCAGTCAATCAGCATTAGATACTTGTGACCAGGAACTCACAGGAACTCATACGTTTGAATTCATTATTCCTGCCAAAGGTGCAAGAAAGTATGCAATGAGGGGAATCGGTGTAATAGAAATCATTATTTATTCTGATATAAAGCCACTTCAAATATAAGCTCAATTGAAGCTAAGCTAAACCCATCTGAGCACTTCTTCGCTCACGGCGTTCTTTGGCAGGAGCGATCGCTCCTTGCTAGTTTCGTCAACTGAGAGAAAGGTGAAAATGACCCCGCAGTTTCAAGGAGCATCGGATGCAGAACTCTGTGATTTCCCCCCCTATCAATCGTTATGAACGAATCAAGCGGTATCGAATTGTTCGCATTTTGGAAATCATTCAAGATTTAATTGTCATTTCACTCTGCATTGGGCTATTTAGCTTTATGGTGATGCAACTGCGAGAGATGTTTTTAGCACTCTGGCCCCCACTCGATTTTTCTGCTGTCACTGCCGATATCTTGTTTCTGCTCATTTTGGTCGAGTTGTTTCGGCTGCTAATTATTTATCTACAAGAACAACGGGTTTCAATTGGGGTTGCAGTTGAGGTCTCGATCGTATCAATTTTGCGAGAAGTGATCGTCCGGGGCGTTTTGGAAACCCCCTGGAGTCAGGTGCTTTCAGCTTGTGCGTTTTTGTTCATTTTGTCCGTTCTTCTAGTGGTTCGCGTTTGGCTACCGCCCACATTTGAGGGGATTGACCCGGAACAACGCCTCTCTGCAAAACGCATTCGGGAACTGGCTACCGAATTAGAAATGAACAGTTTCCAAGAGACTCATCCACAAGACATCCATTCCAGAGACAACCCAAAAGACAAGTTGCCAGTGGAAGCATCTGTCTCGTTGAATCATTAGCCAAGCCTAGACGAGTCGTCTACCAAAAACGGGGTTACCCACGTTCAACCATCAGCATCATGCGCTGGTTGAACGTGGGTGTGCTTTGGATGTGAATCGGGTGGACTGTCCTGGTAAAGAACCCGACCCGATCGCTTATAGAAGTTTAAAGTATAAAATTATTGACTATATAACTGTATAGTAGTACAGTAGCCTTATCAATCCTTGCTAGTTGTTTTCTGTTTCCCGCTAACAGATTTACGGCAAAAGTCAGGGTTGGGGAAGGATAACCAGGCAATCGGGTAGATACAATGACTCACTCTTTTGTCCCAATCCCTCTCATTTTGATGATTCAAAGTATTAAAACTGACATTTAGGAGTCACGCTTATGGCTCGTGTTGTGGTGATTGGAGCAGGATTAGGAGGGCTTCCTGCTGCTTACGAACTGAGACACAGATTACCTCATTCCCATCAAGTAACGCTGATTTCCAATCAACCCAAATTTACCTTTGTTCCCTCGCTTCCCTGGATTGGGTTGGGATTGAAATCCCTCGATCGCATCCAACTAGAACTCGCCAAAATCGTTCCGCAGCACGGTATTGAGTTGATTTATGATGCAGTGACTGCGATCGACCCCAAATTAAAACAAATTACATTAAAAGATCAAACACTGGATTACGATTACGTGGTGATTGCAACTGGACCTGAGTTGGCACTAGATGCCTTACCAGGCTTGGGTCCAGAGGGCGGCTATACTCAATCGGTGTGTAATCCTCACCATGCTTTATTGGCACGCGAAGCATGGACAAAATTCTTGCAAAACCCTGGACCGATCGTGGTGGGGGCGGCACCAGGAGCCAGCTGTTTTGGACCTGCCTATGAATTTGCGCTACTGGCTCACCATACGCTGCGCCAAAAAGGACAGCGCCAAGACATCCCTATCACCTTTGTGACTGCCGAACCCTATGCCGGACATTTGGGCATTGGTGGCATGGCGAACTCGCGCTGGTTAATTCGGGCAATGCTAGCCGATCGCCAGATTGATGTAATGGACAACACGGCAATTTCTCACATTGAACCAAACACAATGTATCTGGCAGACGGACGCAGTTTGCCCTTTCAATATGCCATGATTTTGCCACCTTTCCGAGGTCCGCGATTTCTGCGTGAAGCCCCTGGATTAACCGATGCCAAAGGGTTTATTCCGGTACTTCCCACCTATCGTCATCCTAACTTTGACTCTGTTTACTCCGTCGGAGTTGTCACCCAACTTCGACCCGTGGAGCCAACTCCTATCCCTATTGGTGTTCCGAAAGTGGGACAAATGACCGAAGAAATGGTAATGACCGTTGCCCACAATATTGCTCTTGACTTGGGTGTCATTTCTGGGCAGCCGATCAAACCAACCTTGCAGGCAATTTGCTTTGCCGACTTTGGCGATACGGGAGCGCTATTTCTAGCAGATCCGTTGTTGCCAGATCAGCAAGGACATCGACACCGAGCCTTTACCACAAAGGGGATTTGGGTATCGTGGGCCAAAACTGCATTTGAAAAATACTTTATGGACAAAATGCGAGTGGGTTGGACGATGCCTTGGTTTGAACGGGCTGGCTTGCGCGCGATCGGATTGCCATTGGTGGAACCTTTATCGGCTGACTCCAGCCTTCACATAAGCCATCCGATTCTTTGAACAGCCAGACTGTTCTTTTTGCCAGGGTGGGTTTAGCCAATATCGGGTTGGAGCGCAGATCACGTGACAAAACCAATTTTGCCCAGGAGATCGCCATCGCCATCGTAATTGAGCATTGTCATCTGTTCGCTGTGGCGCATTTGGAGGAGGAGAAAGCTGATGGAGATGGTGTTAACTCCCAATGAACTCGAGGCACTCGCCAACCGCTTCAAGCTTTTAGCTGAACCCGCCAGACTACAAATTCTGGCGGCGCTCTGTAATCAAGAACGAAGCGTACAAGAAATTTGCGATTGCACCGGACTCCAGCAGGGCAATGTATCTAAACATTTGCGATTGATGAAAGATGCAGGTGCAGTCACGTGTCGTCGTGAAGGTGTTTGGCGATATTACCGAGTGATTGATATCGAGTTACTCGCTTTATGTGCTCATGTTCATCAATCTTCAATCAAGTATGTTCGATAAAGAATCAATTTGGAGCATTTCAATGGCAGAGTTGTTTTCACTGGAATGGATGCAAGCGTTTGGTACGCAATGGAACGCAGAACCCGAATTAGCGGACGCCCTTGCCAAAATTCATTTCAATTCCGTAATTGGGTATGGTTTTGCCGATCGCAATAATCCTACGGGTGTGCTGACTGTTGAAGAAGGTTGGGTGGTGGCTGCGGAACCCTACACAGGGCAAAAGTTGAATTGGGATTTGCGTGCCGATCGTGAACATTGGCAGCAATGGCAAACCAAGGGTTTAAACATGATGGGATTGAGTATGGCGTATATGAGTCGGAAGTTGCAATTTCGGGTAGGAGACTATACTGCCATGATCAAAGATCCTCGCATGGCTGGTCCTTTTATCAAATCATTTGCAGTGATGAGTCGAGTTTGAGGGGCTATTAAAATTACGTAGATTATCAAGATTAGCAAAGGAATAGAAAATGAAATTGAAATCAAAAAATAAAGGATTGACCAATCCAATTCTACTTACTTCTACTCAACTCAAATCACAAAAAAATCAGTTGTTGATCATTGATGTACGAGGCTGGTTGGAATATTGGCTGGGACATGTTCCAGGAGCACGAAGACTCAGTAGAAGCCAGATTCTAAAAAGCATTCCCAAAGATCAGCCGATCGCCCTCACCTGCCTGTCAGGATATCGGAGTGCGCTGATGGCTCAGTGGCTAGTCACTCAGGGATACCGACAGGTCTACAACCTGCAAGGGGGCGTTTTAGCATGGCAAGGTTGCGGTTACCCTGTGCAACGGGGATATCGTCCAGGAGCAATCGGGGGATAGCGGAGAAGTAGACCATGACCACTTCCAAGCAATCGTTTGATGAACCCCTGAAGCCAAAGCATTCCCACTTCCCAACTTTATCGGTTCAAAAATGGGGATGGTTGTTAGGGGGTGCACTAATTTTGGCAGGAGGGATCTGGAGCATTGTGCAATGGACTCGATCGCCGCATTCTGAACAAGTGGTATCTGTGCCCGCGATCGCAGTCACCACTCTCACCATTCGTCCCCAGTCCCGACCTGCCACGTTAGATCTATCGGGAACGATCCGACCGTTAGAGCAGGCAACCCTTTCGACCCGTGTCATGGGACGGATTACTCAGCTATCGCTAGAGTCCGGCGATCGCTTCCAAAAAGGCGAGATTCTTGCCCAAATCGATGTGATGGACATGGTTGCTCAAACCAATCAGGCACAATCGGGCGTGGCACAAGCGCAAGCAGAAGTTGTGCGGTCTCAGGCAACCTTCCACCAGTTGCAAGCTCAACAGGTAGAAGCCCAAGCATCGCTCCGATTAGCCCAGATCAATCAGCGTCGCATGGCACAATTGCAAGCCGAAGGAGCCGTTTCTCAATCACAGTTGGATGAGGCAAATACCCGCTTTGAGGAAGCAAAAGCCCGATTGGCACAGGTTGTAGCCGGAGTGCAACAATCCCAAGCCGCGATCGCCCAATCCCGTGCAGCAGTTAACCAGGCAAAATCGGGGGTTGACTCAGCCAGCGCCAGCGAGCGCTACGGTACGATCGTGGCTCCTTTTGACGGAGTAGTTGTCCAAAAACTTGCCTATGAAGGCGAGATGACAGCCCCCGGCACCGCTTTATTGAAGGTAGAAAACCCCCATCGCCTCCAACTAGAACTCTCTGTTCCCGAAGAGAAACTGCGCTGGGTTCGAGTAGGACAGTCTGTACAGGTGAGGGTGGATGCTGCTAATCAAACCGATCGCTCCACAATTCGGCAAATCGTGCCATCGGCTGACACAACCTCCCGCAGTTTCCTGGTCAAAATTCCACTCCATAATTCTGGTCGTTTAATTTCTGGGATGTTTGGACGGGTTACCTTACCCTTCGGTGAACCCCAAGAAACAATTCTGATTCCCAGGGATGCCTTCATTCAACGTGGGCAGTTGCAAGGGGTTTACGTGGTAGAAGCAACCGCCGCTCAACCCAGGGCTGTATTGCGTTGGGTAAAAACAGGCAAAGTGCAAAGTGGGCAGATAGAAATTGTGTCGGGACTCACGACAGGAGATCGGCTGATTACCAATCACATTCCTCAGCTCAGTGAAGGACAACCTGTCATTACACAACCCTAACTTTTCGCAGGAGGTTTCCATGCAGCGTCAATCTCTAGTCTGGGTTTTTGCATTGATTCTGATTGGAGTTTTCCTCCTTTTCCGAGTCGCCCATGCACCCATGGGTCGATATCCCGTCGCATCACCTGCGGTGACGATCGTAAATCCAGGCATGGGATACCCGGGCGACACGCAAACCATTCATCAGCTTTTTGCCAATCACAATTTGATTGAGCGTACAGTCACAGCTATTCCCAAGGGGATTCGTACAGTCACAGAATCCCACCATCCTGAAGTTGCAGCGCTGATTCAAGCCCATGTTTCTGAGATGTACGATCGCGTGAACCGGGGGCAACCCATCCCCATGATTGCCATGAGTTCAACCCTGCCGATCCTGATTCGATCAGCCAATCAATATCAACGCCAACTGCGCCTCACTGCCCAAGGGATTGAAATCACGGAAACATCGAGCGATCCGGATCTGGTTGCAGCGATTTGCGAACACGCCGAGGAGGTGACCCAATTTATCCAACAGGGGATGCCTGCCATGATGAAAGGGGGAATGAGAGCGCCATGAACGATCGTCCACAGGCTGAACAAAATTCTCTTCCCCTCCACAAATTGGGTTTTGTGGGTCAGTTAGCAAAACAGTTTATCGATTCTAAGCTCACACCACTGATTATTTTGGTGGCACTGCTCTTGGGGATTGGTGCGACCTTAATTTTGCCACGGGAAGAAGAGCCCCAAATTACGGTGCCCATGGCGGATGTCTTTGTCCAGATGCCAGGCGCATCGACAAAAGATGTTGAGCAGCGCGTTACTGCACCGATGGAGAAGTTAATTAAAGAGCTGCCCGGTGTGGAATATGTTTACTCTACGTCCCGTCCCGGTTCATCGCTGGTCATCGTGCGATTTTTGGTCGGTCAAAATCCGGAAAATGCGATCGTTCAGCTTTACAACAAGCTCTATGCCAACTTTGACAAAATCCCTCCGGGGGTGTCGCAGCCCCTGATTAAATCGAGATCCATCGATGATGTCCCCATTTTGGCGCTAACACTCTGGGGAGAGCAGAGTACGGGCGCAGAATTACGCCAAATTGCGGCTCAATTAGACGAACAAATCAAACAAGTTCCCAATGTTTCAGAAACCACGATCATTGGTGGGCAAAAACGCCAACTTCGGGTAGACCTTGATCCGGCAAGGCTGAATGCGTTCGGGTTAACCCCGCTGGAAATTTCACAGGCATTTCAGGCTCAAAACGCTGAGCTTGCCAGTGGCAATTTCAATCAAAATAATCAATCCTTTTTAGTCAGAACCCAGAGTTTTATTCGATCGCCAGAAGATGCCCAAGGATTAGTAATTGCGGTTGCTAACAACCAGCCCGTTTATTTGCGGGATGTCGCGACAATTACGGATGGTGCCGAAGAACCCGCAAGTTACGTTTTTTTCGGGCAGGGAAATCAACCCCCAAAAGCCTCGCGGGAGCCAGCTAAAGCCATTGCAGAAACTGAAGCGGTCACGATCGCGATTGCCAAACGATCGGGTGCCAATGCGATTCAAGTCTCTCATCATGTTTTAGAAAAACTAGCGCAAATTCAGCGCAACTATCTTCCCAACAATGTCTATCTCACCGTTACACGGGACTATGGCGAGACCGCAGCTGAGCGCTCTAACGAATTGCTTTTTCATATGCTCATTGCAGTGGGTTCAGTCACGCTGTTGATGGGATGGGTGATGGGCAAAAAAGAGGCGATCGTCGTTGCAGTCTCAATTCCTGTCACATTGGCGTTAACCCTCGCCAGTTTTGTTTTTTATGGCTTCACGTTGAATCGGGTCACATTTTTTGCATTGATTTTTTCTATCGGGATTCTGGTGGATGATGCGATCGTGGTGGTAGAAAATGTCGGGCGACATCTGCAATTGCCAGAAAACAAAACTCGTTTACAACACGCTACCAATCGTCGTCGCACTCTGCAACAGATTGTTTTGGAAGCAGTGGATGAAGTGGGCAATCCGACAATTTTGGCGACGCTGGCAGTGATTGCTGCCATCTTACCCATGGCATTTGTCGGTGGGTTGATGGGACCTTATATGCGCCCAATTCCGCTGGGGGCATCGGCAGCCATGATCTTCTCGGCTCTGGTGGCGTTTGTCGTAGTGCCCTGGACAACCCTGCGAGTGTTTAGCCGTGCCAGTCACACTGTCCAGAATCATAGCGAGGATGCCCTGAGTCAACTGTATCGTCGCTGGATGTACCCACTGGTGCATTTCCCCCAACGAGGCACCACTTTTTTAGTCGCAACCGTGTTGGCATTGGTCTGCATTGTGGGCGGACTGGCAGGATTCCGGTTGGTGATTTTGAAAATGCTACCTTTCGACAACAAAAGTGAGTTGCAGATAGTGTTGAATCTGCCAGAAGGCACCACGCTAGAGCAAACCGCTAGAGTGACGCGAGAAATGGGGCAATATCTGGCTACGGTGCCGGAAGTGCTGAACTATCAAAGCTATGTGGGCACCGCTTCTCCCTACAACTTCAATGGATTGGTGCGGCATTATTTTTTACGATCGGGTGCCAATGTTGCCGATATTCAGGTGAACTTTTTGCCCAAAGGCGATCGTCACCGCCAAAGTCACACCATTGCCAAAGCGATTCGCCCCCAGCTCAAGGAAATTGCCGATCGCTACCGTGCCCGCCTTCAGGTCGCCGAAATTCCCCCGGGTCCCCCAGTGCTGCAAACGCTGGTAACCGAAGTATACGGTCCCGATTACCCGGGACAGATTGACCTCGCCACCCAAATTCGCCAGTTATATCAATCCAGTGCAGGCGTCGTGGATGTGGATTGGTATGTGGAAACGCCGCAAACCAATTATCGATTCGTCATCGATCGCGAAAAAGCCGCACTGAATGGCATCAGCCCCAGCCAGATTTCTCAAGTTTTGCAAATGGCACTTACGGGACAAACCGTGGGACTACTCCACGATGACAATGCGCGCGAGGATGTTGCAGTTTACTTGCGCTTAAGTCAGGCAAATCGCACCAGTCTAGATGATCTACAATCTCTCAACCTCCAGGGAAGCAATGGTAACCGAGTCCCCCTGAGTACGCTAGTGAACACAGAAACGACGATCGCCGATACCAGCATTTACCACAAAAATCTCCAACCGGTTGTCTATGTTTTGGGAGATGTTTCCGGCAGAGTCGAGAGCGCCGTCTACGCCATGCTCAACCTGCAACCGAAAATTGACCAATTGGTTCCGGCGACTGGAAGCAAAGTCCAAACCTACCTGACTGAACAACCCCCCATCACCGAAACTTATGGAATCAAGTGGGATGGTGAATGGCAAGTTACCTATGAGGTCTTTCGCGATCTGGGGATGGCTTTTGCGGTTGTGCTGGTGTTGATTTATGCGCTGGTCGTGGGCTGGTTCCAATCGTTTACCACGCCACTGGTCATTATGGCAGCCATTCCCTTCTCGCTAATCGGCATTATGCCCGCACACTGGTTCATGGGATCATTCTTCACCGCCACCTCCATGATTGGCTTCATCGCCGGAGCCGGAATTGTCGTGCGGAACTCGATTATTCTGGTGGACTTTATTGAACTGCGCCTGAAGGAAGGAATGCCCCTAGAAGAAGCTGTCATTGATGCCGGAGCCGTGCGATTTCGTCCGATGCTCCTGACGGCGGCAGCAGTGGTGGTGGGGTCAGCCATCATCTTAGCGGACCCCATCTTTCAGGGCTTAGCTATCTCCTTAATGGCAGGAGAAGTCGCATCTTTGTTGCTGTCGCGATCGGCTGTTCCGATTCTCTATTACAAACTCTGGCGCAATCGACCTAGACATCTCCAAACCCGGTAGCCTTGATCCATCGGGTTGGCAATGACAACCTGATGGCGACACTGAATTTGCTGTAGTCTTGGTGTGTTATGCGGCTCTCGATGTGCTAATTTCCAGGCTTGCCATCAGGTTATAAAGAACTGTAAAGAAATGTTTTTAGACAATTCCAAAAACAATCGGGGAACATTAAGGAAAGACGAATAATTGGTTGAAGTGGGAGTGCTTCAAGGATGATCGACCCAGCTACCGTATTGTTCCCCGTTGAACTGGCGACTGCAATCGCCCGTCATCCCCTCAACCTCACACCCACCGCCAATGGAAGCGATGCGATCGCGCAGATGTTCCTTGACGGCACAACCTGTGAATTGGTGCTGGAGGACGATCGGCTAGTGGGAATGGTCACAGCGCTTGATCTGGTGCGCCTGAGCGCTGCGGGGCAAAATCCGGTAGAGCAAGCGATCGCAAATATCATGTCCGCGCCTGTATGCATCCTTAACCTCACAGATTTTACCGATGTATTTGTTCCCCTCGGTCTGTTGCAGCGACACCAGATTCACCACTTGCCCGTAGTGGACGATGCAGGAACCATCGTGGGATTGCTCACCCACGACAGCCTACAACCACTCTTTCCCTCGCTTGACCTGTTACATCTGACCCCTGCGGCAGAAGTGATGGCGCAGACTGTGATCCAGGCAGCATCCACCGCCACCCTCGCCGAACTGACCCAGATTATGGCAGCCCATGGCGTGCATTCTGTGGTGATTGTGGAAACCAGGAGTCAGGACCAGCCCCTGCAAAACCCTGAAGCCCCCAATCCCATGCCCGTTGGCATTGTGACCGATCGAGATGTCGTTCAGTGGCTATCCCTAGAATTAAATTTTGCAACGATTCAGGTTGAAACCGTAATGAATGCGCCCATTGTGGCGATGGCGTCAGGCTGTTCCTTGTGGGACATACAACAGTTGATGCAAACGCAGCAGACAACTCAAGTGGTGATGACCGACGACAACGGTTGCTTGGTGGGCATTGTGACGCAACCGCTGGTGCTCAATCAGCTCAATCCGATGGCAATCTACGGTATCGTCGAGCGCTTAATGCAAGCGCGTCTTAAAGCCAAGCAGCCAACCCAAACCAGGCTGGCAGAACTACCACAAGAAGGGCAATCCCGCTCAGCCAAAGAGGTCGCCGCTGAAGATGATGATAATGACCTTGAGCAGACCCATGAGAAATTGCAGCGAACGCTGGAAGAATTACAGGTTGCCGAAGAAGAGCTGAGAGGGCAGAATCTCCAACTGGCAGAAGAACGGTTGAAATATCTGGATTTATTCGACTTTGCCCCCGATGGCTATTTGGTCACGAATACACGAGGGATCATTCAGTCAGCGAACCGGGCGATCGCAGTTCAGTTTGCAGTTTCACAGCCCTTTTTAGTAGGTAAACCCCTGGCGCTCTTCATCGCCCGATCCCACCGTTCAGGGTTTTATACCCAGTTGAATCAATTGGCGCACCAAAACCAAAAACAGACCTGGGACATCACGTTCCAACCTCAACAGGGCAATACATTTCCTGCCGAGGTAACAGTTGTACCTATGCCTGACAATTCGGGTAACGGCACGAGTTTGCGCTGGCTCATCCGGGATATCAGCAGACGGGTGCAGATCGAGGCTGAACGCAAACGGGCTGAAAATGCCCTGCAAAATCTGATCGAAGGAACCGCCGCTACTACCGGAGAAAACTTTTTCCCTGCTTTAGTCAGTCACATTGCTGAGGCTTTGCAGGTTTCCTATGCCCTGGTGACCGAACAGGTTGACGATACACTGCATGCACTAGCATTTTGGGCAAACGGTGCCTTGCAACCGACTTTTTTCTACCATCCTGCGAAAACCCCTTGCGAACGAACCTTGCAGAATGGCAAATTTTATTGCGAAGCCTTAGTTCAACAGCAGTTTCCCGACGATCTCGACTTGGTTAACATGGGTGCAGAAAGCTATCTGGGCATCGCCTTGTACGATACGCAGGGCAACCCGATTGGCAATCTGTGTATTCTCAATCAGCAGCCGATCTCCGATCCAGAATGGGCAGAAAACCTGTTGCGTGTCTTTGCCGCGCGCGCGGCGGCAGAATTGGAGCGCGAACGAGCCATACGAGCGCTGGAGCGGTTGAATGAAGAATTAGAAAACCAGGTAGCCGAACGGACTGCGGCTCTGCGAACCAGCGAAGAACGCTGGCAGTTGGCGTTGAAGGGAACTAATGATGGCATCTGGGATTGGGATCTCACCAACAATAAAATCTTCTTTTCCAGTCGGTGGAAGCAGATGCGCGGCTTTACCGATGACGAAATTGGAGATTCGCCCGATGAGTGCTTAAGCCGAATGCATCCTGAGGACTACGATCGCGTCATGGCTGCGGTGGACGATCACTTTTCGGGTAAAACGGAGTTCTTTGAAGTCGAATATCGCACTCAACGCAAAGATGGCAGCTACATGTGGGTGCTCGATCGGGCGCAGGCATTGCATGATGAATCAGGACAAGTCATTCGCATGAGCGGCTCAGAAACCGAAATCACTCAGCGCAAACTGGCAGAAACGGCCCTACGGGACAGCGAACGTCGCTATGCGACGCTAGCCACCGTCGCTCCAGTTGCCATTTTTCAATTTGATGAACCGCTGAATTGTACTTATGTCAACGATCGCTGGAGCGAAATGACAGGTAGACCCAAAGAATCTGCTCTGGGCAGGGGGTGGGTCGAAGCCCTGCATCCCGACGATCGCGATCGCATGCTTGCCCAATGGACTGAAAACTATGCACAATGCGATTCGAGCCAACAAATCCTCAACCATGGCGAGGGCAGACATCTGCGTCCCGATGGCAGCATTAACTGGTATTACATCCAAGTGGCCAAGGAAATAGATGCGACGGGTCAAGTGATTGGCTACATTGGCACCTTAACCGATATTACCGATCGCAAACAAACCGAACTTGCCCTCCAAGAAAGTCAGCGCTTTATTCAACAAATTTCTGAAGCCTCACCCAATATTCTCTATCTATATGATATACAAGAACAGCGCAATGTTTACAGCAACCGGGAGATCGCAACCACGCTTGGCTACACACCGGCAGAGATTCGAGCCATGGGATCAAATCTGTTCCAAAATTTGATCCACCCTGATGATTTAGACCGATTGTCCCGTTATCAGGCTCAGATCTACGCCGCTCAAGATGGCGAAATCTTTGAATTTGAATATCGCATGAGACATGCGAATGGCGAATGGCGTTGGCTCTATAGTCGCGATTCTGTCTTCAGCCGCGATGCCAGAGGACAAGCCAAGCAAACTATTGGGGCTGCTCAAGACATCACCGAGCGCAAACGCCTGGAACAGGAACAAAATCGCCTCATTGCCATCCTGGAAGCTTCGACCGACTACATTAGTATGTCAGACCTGGCAGGCAATATTATCTGGAACAATACGGCACTCAGGCAGATTTGTGGCTTAGAGAGTGAGGCAGCCGTGAGGCAACGCCATATCATCGATTACCATCCCCAATGGGCAACCGATCTGATTCTGCAACAGGGATTACCCACTGCGATCGCGCACGGAAGCTGGATTAGCGAAACCGCCTTGCTGGATGCAGAAGGGCAAGAAATTCCCCTGTCTCAACTCATCCTTGTCCATAAATCCCCTCGAGGAGAAGTCGAATTTATTTCCACGATTGCCCGCGATCGGCGAGTTCACAAAGCCTATGAACAGCAGCTTGAGCGAACCAATGCCGAATTGCTCCGCGCCACTCGCCTCAAAGATGAATTTCTCGCCAACATGAGCCACGAACTCCGCACTCCACTCAATGCCATTCTAGGTATGTCGGAGGGCTTGCAGGAAAACACATTTGGAGGTTTGAACGATCGGCAACAGAAAGCGATCGCCACGATCGAACGCAGTGGGCAGCATTTGCTGGGATTGATTAACGACATTCTCGAACTTTCCAAAATTGAAGCTGGAAAGCTAGAACTGAACATTACAAGCACTTCAGTCGCTCAACTTTGTCGATCCAGTCTGGACTTTGTCAAACAACAGGCATTCAAAAAACAGATTCAACTGAAAGTAACCTTGCCACCAGAACCCAGAGAAATTGCGCTAGATGAGCGCCGGATGCGGCAGGTGTTAATTAATTTATTGACCAATGCCGTGAAGTTTACTCCCTCGGGCGGTCAGATCAGTTTAGAAGTTTATCTTGAACCCATTGAGGTGAACTTAGCTGAGCGCATTTCGCTATTCCGTTCACATACAGCGCAATTGTTCCAAGATGATCCGCAAGCAGCCTGTGATCCACTAGAAGATTATTATTTCTGTATTGCTGTAACTGATACAGGCATTGGCATTGCCGCTGCCGATCAAGCCAAACTCTTTCAACCCTTTATCCAAATTGACAGCAAACTCAACCGTCAATATGAAGGAACCGGATTGGGGTTAGCCCTGCTCAAGCGCATCGTCGAACTGCATGGGGGAGAAATTAATCTACACAGTAAACTAGGACAGGGAAGCTGCTTTACGGTGCGGTTACCTGCTAGGTGTCAGATTGCGAACCAGCCAGCCGCATCTCTCGTCCATCTTGCACCTCAAACATTCATCCCAACGGCGATCGCCGCATCTGAACTCCCCGCTGAATCGACGATCGCCCCTCAGCCCCTCATCCTCCTAGCAGAAGACAACGCAGCCAATATCAGCACCTTCTCCGACTATCTGAGCGCAAAAGGCTATCGTATCCTGGTGGCAAAAAACGGACGGGAAGCAATCCGCTTGACTCAAACTCACCAGCCTGACCTAATTTTGATGGATATCCAAATGCCCGAAATGGATGGCTTAGAAGCCATTCAAACAATTCACCAAGATCCCCAATTGGCGCAGATCCCGATCATTGCGCTGACCGCATTGGCAATGCAGGGCGATCGCCAAAAATGTTTGGCTGCTGGAGCCACGGAATATCTCGCCAAACCTGTGCGACTGAAAGACCTCAACCAAACAATACAAACCCTTTTAGCCCGCCAGTCGAGGGATTTATGAGAACTGCTGCAATCTTGCTCACCCCAATGGATCTCCAGTCTGCGATCGTTCGCGATCCTCTGCTGATTTCGCCGAATGCGACGGTCATGGATGCGATCGTCCAAATGAGCAGATTGCGTTCAATGTGTGCGTCTGCCCCCCAAACCGATCACTCCTTGTCTGATCTCCACCTCGAAGCTCGATCGAGTTGTGTATTAGTGGTCGAAAATGAGAGACTTCTGGGAATTTTGACCGAGCGGGATATTGTCCGTCTGAGCGCCCAACAGCGTTCTTTAGAAAGCCTCCTTATCCATGAAGTGATGGCATCTCCCGTCCTGAGTATGCGCGAGTCTGGCTTCACCGACATTTTCTCAGCCACCAACTTCATCCAGCAGCAACGGATTCGCCATCTGCCCTTGCTGGATGAGCAGGATCGCATTGTGGGCTTGCTGACCCACGAGAGTTTGCGACAACTGTCGCGTCCTGCGGACTTGTTGCGGCTGCGCCTGGTGTCAGAAGTGATGACAGCGGAGGTCATTTGTGCCAATCCTCAAGTTTCCATGCTGACGATCGCGCAATTAATGGCAACCCATCGCGTGGGGTCGATTTTGCTGATACGCGAGGCGGTGCGCAACTCAGAAACACCCGATTCCACCGAGCCAAATCAGCCCTTACGAATTCCGCTGGGCATCCTCACGGAGCGCGATATTGTTCAATTCCAATCACTGAGCCTCAACTTAGCAAGCGTTCAGGCAGAGTCTGTCATGAGTGCTCCCGTGTTTACGATCGCGCCTGACGAGTCTTTGTGGGCAGTGCAGCAGATGATGGCGCAGCGACTGATCCGACGCTTAGTTGTGACAGGGAGTCAAGGAGAACTGGTGGGCATCATTACCCAAACCAGTCTCTTGAAAGTGTTGAACCCCCTGGAGCTATACAATTTAACGGAAATCCTGGAACAAAAAGTATCTCAGCTCGAAGCAGAAAAAGTCAGACTGCTGGAAACCTATACCGCTGAATTGGAGCAGCAGGTTGAGCAACGAACAGCCGAAATTAAAGCACAGGCAAAGCGAGAGCAGCTAGTTACCAAAATTGCCCTGTGTATCCGACAATCGCTTCAGTTAGAGGAGATTCTAGAAACGACCGTCACCGAGGTGCAGCAATTTCTCCACGCAGACCGGGTGCTGATCTACCAATTTCAGCCCGATATGAGCGGCACCATCCTCACAGAGTCGGTGTTGTCCGGTTGGACGGTAGCATTGGGCAACCAGATTCAAGACACTTGCTTTCAGCAAAATGCCAAAGGCAACTATTCAACTGTTAGAAAACGAGCGATCGACGATATCTATCAAGCAGATCTCACCCCATGCCATGTGCAATTACTCGAACAATTTGAAGTAAAAGCCAATCTCGTTGCGCCAATTTTACTCAGAGATGGGCTATGGGGTTTATTAGTAGTTCACCAGTGTTCTGGTCCTCGTCGATGGCAAACCCTTGAGTTGGACTTATTGGATCAACTGGTAGGGCAGATTGCGATCGCCATTCAGCAAGCCACCGCCTACCAACAAGCACAAGCTGAACTGGCAAAGCGACAGCGCATCGAAGCAACGCTACGTGCCAGCGAGCAGCGCTACGCAACGCTGACTGAAACAGCTCCTGTGGGAATTTTTCAGACCGATGCAGTAGGACATTGCCTTTATGTCAATGAGCGCTGGTGCCAGATAGCCGGACTCAGTCCCGAAGAGGCAGCGGGCTTTGGCTGGGTCAATGGCATTCATCCCGACGATCGCGAATTGGTCTCCACAGAATGGTATGCCGCAGCTCAGGTAAACCGTCCATTTCGGCTGGAGTATCGATTTCAAAATTCAGCCGGGCAAATCACCTGGGCTTTTGGCCAAGCGGTTGCAGAGCAAGACGCAGCAGGTAACATTGTCGGCTATGTCGGTACGGTTACAGATATCAGCGATCGTAAACTGGCAGAAGAACAGGCACAGAGTCGTCTGGATATTCTAGAAGCAGCGCGAGACATCATCGCCTCTGCCAATAGCACCGGGCAGGTGTTGTATCTCAATCAGGCAGGTCAGACCCTATTGGGCATTTCCCCCAACGAGGACATTTTAAATACCCAGATCTCCGATTACCATTCGCCCCAGATGGCAAACCTAATCCTACAGGAAGCTCTCCCCCAGTGTGTAGAGCGAGGTTTTTGGGCAGGAGAAACACGATTTCGCCGCCGTGATGGCAGTGAATTTCCCGTCTGGCAGGTCATTGTGGCACATCGTCAGCAGAATGGTCAGGTTGGCCATTTTTCGACGATCGCGCGGGATATCACCGATCTCAAAAAGGCTGAAGCGGAGAAGATCCAGGCAGAGCAAGTCCGCCGAGAATTTAAACTGCTGGAGAACATTCTGGACATTATTCTGGCAGGCTATTGGGATTGGGATCTGCAAAACGATCAAGAATACTTGAGTCCTGGTTTCAAGCGCATGTTTGGCTATCGAGATGAAGAATTGCCCAACTTGCCAGAGACTTGGCAACATCTGATCTTTCCCGAAGATTTACCCATTGTGCTGGAAAGTTTCGATCGCCATGTCCAAAGTCATGGAGAAATTCCTTACTCTAACGAAGTTCGGTATCGCCATAAGGATGGCTCTACGGTTTGGGTGCTCTGTTCGGGGCAGGTGATCGAATGGAATCAGACGGGTAGTCCTATCCGGATGATTGGTTGCCACATTGACATTACCGATCGCAAGCAATCAGAACAAGCCGTCGCCCAATATACGCGCGAAGTCGAAGATCTCTATAATCATGCACCCTGTGGTTATCACTCTCTTGATAGTGAAGGTCAAATCGTCGCGATTAACGATACTGCATTGCAATGGTTAGGCTATACCCGTACAGAAATCCTCGGTAAATCCTTTGCGAATCTCCTGACAGCAGCGAGTTTGCTGACATTTGAAAAAGCCTATCCTGAGTTTAAGCGCCAAGGACAGATTCAAGATCTCGAACTTGATTTAATTTGTCAAGATAGCAGCATTTTCCCGGTATTTTTGAGTGCGATTGCCGTCAAGAATGCTGAGGGCACTTACCTTTACAGCCGTTCTACCCTATTCGATGCCCGCGATCGCAAGCAAGCCGAAGCAGCCCTACGCATCAGTGAAGAACGCCTGCACCTGGCACTCGAAGCTGCGGGGGATGGCTTATGGGACTGGAATGTCGCCACTGGCGATTTGTATCTCAGCCCTCGGTGGTTAGAAATGTTGGGTTTTGAGCCTGATGAGTTACCAGCCAATGTCAGTGTATGGGAGCAATTAGTTCACTCTGATGACAAACCTTGGGTGATGGAACGGCTCAATGCGCACTTCCAGGATGCAACGATTCCCTACAAATTTGACTACCGAGTTCAGAGCAAAACGGGCGAATACCGTTGGATTGCCAACTACGGCAAAGCAGTCAGTCGAGATTCGCAAGGGAATCCTTTGCGAATGATTGGCACGCATCGAGACATTACTGGCAGTAAGCAAGTGGAAGAACAATTACGAAAAAGCGATGCCCATCTGAAAACTGCTCAGCGGATTGGCAAATTAGGCAGTTGGGAATTTGATTTGTCAACCGAGCAAATTACCTGGTCAGAAGAAGTCTTTCGCATTTTTGGACGAGATCCTGGCACAGCCCCCCCAAGTTTTCACGAACTTCAACAACTGTTCCACATAGACGATCGCAGCCATCATGAGCAAGTGGTACAAATGGCGATCGAAACTCGACAATCCTACGAGATTGAATGTCGAATCTGTCATCCCGATGGCTCTTTTGGGTATATACAAGCACGCGGAGAACCCATCGTCGATGCGACGGGTCAGTTGATTCAACTGATCGGCACAGTGCTCGACATTACCGATCGTAAACGGACTGAGGAAGAACTCCGCAATCTTTCCGCTCGCCTGACCCTGGCTGTGAAGTCAGCCGCACTCGGCATTTGGGATTGGAATGTCGTTCAAAATATCCTGACCTGGGACGATCGCATGTATGAACTCTACGGCATCACGCCCGATCAGTTCGCCAGTGTCTATGATGCCTGGGCAAACAGTTTACATCCAGACGATCGCCCCCTCGCCGAAGCAGCAATTCAGCAAGCACTAGAAGGCACAAAAGACTACGATCCCGAATTTCGAGTGATCCATCCCGATGGCACCATTCGTTTTATCAAAGCTTATGCACTCGTGCAGCGCAACGAACAGGGCATGCCTCAGCACATGATCGGGATTAACTTTGATATCACCGAGAATAAGCGGGCGGAAACTCAACTCTTGCAAACAAGTGCCCAACTAGAAGCCTCCAATCGCGAATTGGAAGCGTTTGCCTACTCAGTTTCTCACGATCTGCGCTCACCGTTGCGGGCGATCGACGGTTTCAGCAAAGCTTTGCTGGAAGACTATGGCGACCAATTTGATGAGGATGGCAAAGATTATTTCGATCGGATTCGGAACAATGTGAGCCGCATGGGAATGCTAATTGATGACTTACTACGCCTGTCTCGCGTGTCCCGCACAGATATGCAATACGATGTGGTGAACCTCAGTACATTAGTACAAGAACAGATCCATGATTTACAAATCGCAGAACCAGAACGGCAGGTTACAGTGGTGATTGCACCTGGTGTAGTTGTCTCCGCCGATGCTACTCTGATGCGCGTTGTCATCAACAATTTGTTGCAGAATGCCTGGAAATTTACTAGTCACCATAACACAGCCCGGATTGAATTTGGTGTAATACAAACAGAAGCGCATCCTATCTATTTTGTGCGCGACGACGGTGCAGGTTTTGATATGGCTTATGCCAAAATGCTCTTTCGCGTCTTCCAACGCTTACACAACACCTACGAATTTCCGGGCACAGGGATTGGGTTAGCCACAGTTCAACGGGCGATCCATCGTCATGGCGGAAAAGTTTGGGCAGAAGCCGCCTTAGAAAAAGGTGCCACCATTTACTTCACCGTGCCCCATACACCTACCCAGGCAGGAGCTTAAGCCATGACCGCTTTACGTGCCATTTTGCTGGTCGAAGATAATCCCGATGATGAAAAATTGACGCTTCGAGCTTTGCGGCGAGGCAAGATTGGCAACGAAATTTTGGTTGCCAGAAACGGAGAAGAAGCATTGACAACTCTATTTAATCTTGATCCACTTCCCTGTGTTGTTTTACTGGATCTAAAGCTCCCTAAAATTGATGGATTGGAAGTGTTACGACAGATTCGGGCAAATGAACGCACTCGCTTGTTACCTGTGGTAGTACTTACCTCTTCAAGTGAAGATCGCGATATTGTTGAGAGCTATAGCCTGGGGGCAAATAGCTATGTCCGCAAGCCAGTTGAGTTTGAGCAGTTCACAGATGCGGTATGCCAACTGGGTCTGTTCTGGGCGGTGATTAATCAACCTTTGCCACAAGGACTATAACCCATGAGTGATCTGCTCAATGTGCTGATCGTGGAAGATTCGGAGGATGACACACTCTTGATCCTTCGAGAATTGCGGCGCAACGGATTTAACATCGTCTGGGAACGGGTGGAAACAGCAGCAACACTCCAAACCGCGCTGCACAGTCGAATGTGGGATGTGCTGATCTCCGACTACAACTTACCCGGATTCAATGCCCCAACCGCACTCAAAATCGTGCAGCAGATCCAGCCGAATCTTCCTTTTATCGTAGTGTCAGGCACTGTCGGCGAAACCTCTGCCGTGGAACTGATGAAAGCGGGTGCTCATGATTACCTGATGAAGGAGAACCTGACTCGATTGCCAGAAGCAGTGCGGCGAGAGATTCGGGAAGCCAAGATTCGGATAGAACGCCACCATTCTCAGATCATCCTGGATCAAACCAAAGAGCGGCTGCAACTTGCGCTAGAAGGTTCGGGAATTGGGCTATGGGATTGGTCGATTCCAACAGGAGCCTTGACCTTAAACGATCGCTGGGCAGAGATCATTGGCTATACCCTGCCAGCCCTGGAACCGATTAGTATCGAAACCTGGCGACATTACATCCATCCCGAAGATTTACAGAAAGCAACTCTGGCGCTGGAGCAACACTTTTGCAGAGCAACCCAGGTCTACGAATGCGAACTGCGGATGCATCATCGATCGGGCATGTGGGTTTGGGTGCTGGCACGAGGCAAGGTGGTGGAATGGGATGCGGCAGGCAATCCCTTACGGATGACGGGAACCCATCTTGATATCAACGATCGCAAACAAGCTGAGTTGCGGTTAGCCTTTCAAAATTCAATTCTAGAGCGAATAGCGAAAGCGGAACCCCTGTTAGAGATTCTCGATCAGCTAGCACGGACATCAGAGGAGCAACTGGAAGGGGCACTCTGCTCTATTTTGCTTTGCGATCGCGAAGGTAAATTGCACTATGGTGCGGCTCCCCATTTGCCCGCAGCCTACAATCAAGCGCTTGAAGATCTCTCCATTGGCGAGGGAGTGGGTTCTTGTGGAACGGCTGCGTTTCGTCGAGCGCCAGTGATTGTTTCCGATATTGCCACCGATCCACTCTGGCAGAACTATAAAGACTTGGCGTTGTCCTATGACTTGCGATCATGCTGGTCCGTCCCCGTTATTGCAAGCGATGGTTCCGTTTTGGCAACCTTTGCCGTTTATCACCGAACCATCCACAGCCCGCAAGCACGAGAGCTAGAAGTCATCGCTTTAGTAGTCAACGTTACCAAAATTGCGATCGAGCGAGAATACGCCACTCAAGCGCTGGAACAATTGAACCGAGAATTAGAAGACCGGGTAGCACAACGCACTGCTGCCTTACAGCAAAGTGAAGCCAGTTTACGCGAAGCACAACAGGTCGCCCATCTCGGCAGTTGGGAATTGGACGTACAAACTCGAAAAATTACCTGGTCGGCTGAGATTTTTAGAATCTTTGGACTCGCCCCCACCAACCCAGAACCCTCTTATGAAGAACTACTGCAATACTTTCCACCCGATGAGCGGGTTCGCTTTAACCAACTCATCGAGCGAGCCATTCAGACTGGGGAACCTTACACAACGGACCTACAGATTATCCGAGCGGATGGCTCGTCAGGTTATATTTTCGCCAAAGCAGAAATTACTCAAAATGCAGCCGGACAGGTCACTCGCTTGTTTGGTATTGCCATGGATATTAGCGAACAGCAAGCTGCACTGCGTGAACGCAAAGCCATCCAAGAAGCCCTCCAACGCAGCGAAGAACGTGCTCGTGCCACACTTTTGGCAATGCCCGATCTGGTTTTTCGGGTCAATCGCGACGGTCGATATGTCGATTTCTTAACCTCACCTTTGGTTAGCAATTTGGTAGACCCCCAGCAGGTGATTGGCAAACGTTTTCACGAAGCACTACTGCCAAATATTTCGACCGTGCATGCTGAAAGTCAATATTTTGCCCTTCAGCAAGTGCTGGAGACTCAAACAGTACAGAGTTATGAACAGCAAATTTGGATTGAGGGCAAAGTGTGCTACGAAGAAGTACGCGTTGCCCCTTGCGGCAATGACGAAGTGGTCTTTTTCGTTCGAGATATCACCGATCGCAAACAATCAGAAGCGCAACTGCAACAAACCAATGAAGAACTCGCCCGTGCCACTCGACTGAAAGATGAGTTTCTAGCAAATATGAGCCACGAGCTGCGCACACCCCTCAACGCCATCTTAGGCATGACAGAAGGCTTACAAGAACAAGTCTTTGGAAATATAAATGAGCGACAGCTAAAAGCGCTACAAACCATTGAGTCCAGTGGCACCCATCTCCTGGAACTGATCAACGATATTTTGGACGTAGCAAAAATTGAAGCCGGACAGATTGAACTGACCTACACTTCAACCTCTATCCATCATCTTTGTCAATCTAGTCTGGCATTTATCAAACAGCAAGCGCTCCAAAAAAACATCCAGGTTCAGGTCAAGCTACCAACCCATCTCCCTAACCTCGTGGTTGATGAACGGCGCACCCGCCAGGTGCTCATTAACCTACTCAATAACGCGGTCAAATTCACACCCGAAGGGGGACAGATTACCCTGCAAGTTCAACGTCCGACACCACAAGATAGAGCAGATTCTGTCTGCTGGGTTCGGTTTTCGGTCACTGACACTGGCATCGGCATTACTCCCGAAAATATCAAAAAATTGTTTCAACCCTTTGTCCAAATCGATAGCGCCCTCAATCGTCAATATACGGGCACTGGCTTAGGACTGTCGCTTGTCAAGCGGATTGTTGAACTCCATGGTGGCAGGGTGGGAGTCACCAGCGACTTAGGGGTGGGCAGTTGCTTCACGATCGATCTTCCCTGTACTCCCGGTGTTCTTCTTACCCCAGAAGGGACAACCCCAAATCCGTTAGCCCTCCCACTAGAACCGGACTTCTCCCCGATTGACGAAGTTGCCAGCGATGCTCCCCGGATTTTGTTAGTCGAAGATAACGTAGCCAATATCAGTACAGTTTCTGACTACCTCGAAGCCAAAGGTTATCGTATTCTCCTCGCATCCGATGGGCAGGCAGCGATCGACCTTGCCAAAGCACACCAACCGGACTTGATTTTGATGGATATCCAGATGCCGGGAATGGATGGTCTAGAAGCCACCCGTCAGATTCGTCTCGATCCAGCCTTGACTGAGATTCCCATCATTGCTCTGACCGCATTAGCCATGACGGGCGATCGAGAAAAATGTCTGGAAGCAGGAGCCAATGATTATTTAACGAAACCCGTCAGGCTCAAGCAACTGGCAAACGCCATTCAACACTGGACAGACAGAAAAGATGCCCAAGCATGATGCCCCGATCGCGGAAAAACTCTGCAACAAAGCGTAGGAAGCCATACTTTTTGAGTCAGGCAAATCCATCATCCTGAATAGGGCATCAAAATTCTCACCCTGTGGCAAGCTCAGCCAACGCTTTTTGCGGGGCACCTCTCGCCAAAATCGATCGAGCAGGATTGGCAGCAGGGTAATCGTCAATACAAAAAACGATAATCATTATCATGATATAGTTCTCCGGAGCACTCCAGGATTGGGTGTAAGAAACTTTAGTTCAACGCAGGATGAGGCAAGATTGTGGGATTGAAAACACAACCTTTGGGCTGGCTATGTGGCATCACCACCACAGTGACTGCAACGATCGTTGCAGTCAGTATCGGAAACTTCAACGGTCATGAAGGTGTTTTTGCTCAGACGACCCAGAAGATTGCCCCCCCCAGTCCACTGGTTCAGCCAAAAGCGTTACGGAGTACTTCTCAGTTTTGCCCGGGTGATTTGGCATTGGCGATTACCTCGATCGTCCGCAGTCCTAAATTCGAAACCGCACAGTGGGGGATTTTGATCGAACCACTGGCAGAGCCAGCCACCCTCTATCGGTACAATCCAGATGCATTGCTCATTCCCGCATCCAACGTCAAGTTATTAACCACAGCCGCTGCATTGCGAATGGTTGACGATCGCACTCCGAAAACGTTTGCAACCCTGGAAAAGTGGATTCAGATTGTCAATCGAGAAAGTGATAATGCCTCTGCGGATGCACTCCTGCGGCACATTGGGGGGCAAAATGCTGTGCGGCGTGTATTGACCTCCTTAGGGGTCAATCCCGCAAGTTACACCCAGTTTGATGGTTCCGGACTTTCTCGCAAAAACCGAGTCAAACCATCGACTTTTGTGCAGTTGCTCAAAGGCATGTATACCGCTGACGAAAATGGGGTGTTTTATAGCTCTTTGCCAGTTGCAGGCGTCAGTGGCACATTACGAAATCGCTTCCGCAAAACGCCAGTCGAAGGCAAGGTTCATGCCAAGACTGGAACCTTGAATGGGGTGAGAGCACTTTCTGGTTATCTGGAAGCCCCCAACTATGGCACGATCGCCTTTAGTATTGTGGTGAACCAGTCTGAACAATCGGGCGATGTCCTGGTTCAAGCGATTGATCAGATTGTGCTACAAACTGCTCAGGTCACTCGTTGTGATTAAGCCTTCTAAACCCCTATCAGTCTTTTCTCCGAATCCAATGGAGAGGGCGATCATTTAGTTTTTTATATTTTTCGATAAAGCTTAATCATTTGCGCGTTTCATATGATTCAGCAAATGTCCAGCGATCATGATTTCGGACACATCGTCAATCTCTACGACCTCTGTTTCCAACAGGCAAAAGCCAGGTTCACAGCATTTTTTTAAGCAAGATCTACGGATCTCTTTTAGAACCTATATGGAATTTTAAAGTCTTTTCCTGAAATCTTTGAAAATTTAGGAATTTGTCATAATGAATGAGTGCGGTGAATGGATCAAGACACCAGTATGACCTGATGAGTAAATCCAGAGAACGCAAACTGAGCAGCGGATTGGTTATCATCTTGAACGATCCAAGCTAGCCACCTCATCTACACAGCATCCCTAAATCATTGGTGAAATGAAAAATTTTGTGGAAAAGGTGCTGCAGAATGCTTTTATGTAATCTTGATCGAATTATTTTATCGCAATCCTATCTGGATTTGAAGAGCGATTTTTTTAGCTTTTAAACCATCTTCTGAGATGAAAGTCAATCTACTCATCAGTTTTTAATTTCCAGGAGTCCTCAAAAAGGCCGAATAACAAGGGGTGCAACGGTTTACTGGTCAATACCAAAAATTCAAGCGATCGTCGTGATTCTTATGAAAATCATCGCTAAGAAACCCCGTATCTGTTTCGCCTTGCCAGGAATTCACTATACTGCCCACTCTCCCTATATCCGCAGTACTCTGCCAATGCTCCCCTACCTGGCAGAAGATTTTGAGATTACATTAGTCTATCGAAAAATGCTTGATCCGCAGCCGTATGACCACCCGGAGCATCGCTATCTAACCATACTTGACCCCACGCAGCTATCCTCAAAAGAGCAACAAAGCACACAGGAGTATTTTGCGCTGCCCAACTACATTGCATTTTGGAAATATCGGCAGACGATCGCTCAATTTGCCCAGAAACATGCCACCGATTTTGACCTGATTTTTGAAAAGGAATGGGCATGGTTGGGCATGTTTGCCCAGGCATTTCACCCTTACCAAATTCCCACTTTAATCCTGATTGAAGCATTCTACAAATATCAAAAAATACAACAAGCAGGATGGCTAAAACAACTTACTAGTATAGGGATTCAGCCATTTCGTTTGGCTTTGAGAAAACACTGGAGCCAAGCAGTTGATAGCATTGTTGTGGAGACCAGGCAAATGCAAAAAATGCTACAAGCTCATGGTCAAGTCACACCTCAACAACCAATATTTCCCATTCCCTACGGAGTCGATTCTGAGATTTTTAAGGTACGCGATCGCAACCAATGTCGGCAACAACTGGGCATCAAGGTAGATGATTTGGTCTTGACCTATGTCGGCTCTCTCAATCGCTTTATTCAAGAACCCGGAGCGATGATTGAAGCCCTCGGGCGAGAGCGCCCTGCCAATGTAGTGCTTTATATGGTCGGGGATGGCAGGAAGCAATCAGAGTTGGAAGATCTGGCGCGGCAATATCAAGCGCCAGTCGTGTTTACTGGCAGGCAACCGCAATCAGTCGCCGCTTTGTATATTGGAGCCGCAAATCTTTGTGTTGCCCCCTACAATAAATATCTCTACCTGGATGATCAATTCACCTGCGCCAGTCTCAAAATTCCCGAATATTTATCCTGTGGCAGACTTGTTCTCTCCATTCGCTGTGAAAGAATGGACGATTTGCTGGATCACGAACGTTATGGCTTTGTTGTAGACAATCGAGTGGAGAGCTATTGCCAGTTCTTTCGCAATCTCCCCCGTCAAACCTATTTGAGTCAGATGGAACAGACGCTTCTCCATGATTTAAATGCAGGCATCTTGAAAAGCAAGGAGATTTTATTCAGGTGGTGGGAAATTGCGGATATGTACAAAGAAGCGATTGAAAGAACCCTGGCTGGAAAACGTAAAATTTCCCCTGGGAAGCACGTATCTAGAGTTGCTAATTTCTGAAGAGTAGGGTTCTGGTGGGACAAGATCAAGCCTTCTGCGATCGTCTATAGCGCCTGCCATTGGGGATGGCTGTAATGGTTAACGCGCGATCGCAATTTCCTGAGTCGCTGCCCATTGCTTGAGATCTTGACGATTAATCGCGGCTGCCATCAAGTCAGGAAAAAGATCCGGCGTACAAGCAAAAGCAGGAACTCCTAAAGATGCCAGAAAATGAGTATTGTCGTGGTCATAGCAGGGGGCACCTTGATCATTCAACGCCAGCAGCGTGATGAATTGAATACCCGACGCCACCAGTGAGTGAATCCGCTTTCGCATTTCGGTTTGATTCCCACCCTCGTATAAATCACTAATGAGCACGAGAATCGTCTCTTGCGGATGACGAACCAATGCCTGACAATAGGCAAGTGCTTGGTTGATATCGGTTCCACCGCCTAATTGGGTGCCGAATAACACGTCTACCGGATCTTGTAGCATCTCAGTCAAATCGACCACTGCCGTATCAAATACGACCAACTGAGTTTTTATGGCAGGCAATGATGCTAGAACGGCACTGAAGATGCCAGCATAGACGACTGAAGCTGCCATTGAACCACTCTGATCGACACATAGAATGATTTCTCGTAGAGCAGAACGTTTTCGTCCATATCCAATGCGTGTTTCTGGAATGATGGAGTGGTAGTCGGGTTGGTAGTGTTTTAAGTTTGCCCGAATCGTGCGATGCCAATCAATTTCGTGATGGCGAGGACGACGATTGCGAGTTGCCCGGTTTAGGCTACCGAGAATCGCTTGCCGCGTTGGGTTTTCGAGTTTACGGAGGAGATCCTCGACCACGCGCCGTACCACAATTCGCGCAGTTTCTTTGGTTTTACCAGGCATCACCTGACTCAGGGACAAGAGGTTTGACACCAAATGAACATCAGGTTCCACCGCTTCGAGCATTTCTGGTTCTAGCAACATTTGCCGCAAATTTAATCGCTCTAACGCATCTTGCTGCATCACCTTGACGACAGAAGTTGGGAAATAGGTGCGGATGTCCCCTAACCATCGCGCGACCTTGGGCGAAGAGGCTCCCAACCCTGCCGATCGTTCGCGATCGTAAAGAGCTGTCAGCGCTTGATCGATCGCCTGATCCGTCGTATTGAGATTCAACCCCGCTGTCATTTCGGTTCCCTGCCCAGTTTCCTGCCCTTGAACACAAATTCCGTCCGCCGCACCGCCACCCAAGATCAGTCGCCAGCGGCGCAATCGTTCTGTAGAAGTTGGAAGTTGAGCGTTTGGGGTAACTGGATGAGTCATAAGTAAACACGGGGAATTATTTGCCAATTTCAATTCACAAATTTGCCCCATTCAAGGGCTTTTTGCATTAATTCATAGAAAGAGCGATAGCGGTACGCACCCGGTAGCTTACTGCCAAAATGCCAGGCTTCCCATTCTCCTCGGCGATCGATAACAGCAGGGATCAGTAAGTAGATATCACCATCGCCACTATCGCTGCTAATCTCCAATGCAGTGTCTAAATACTCAGCACGCAGGTGCACCGGGTCTTGGCTTTCTCCATAAATAAAATATTTTTCATCGGGGACTGAGGGTCTTGCATTGGTGTAGGGAGGCCAAATCCAGTCGGGTTTACTGTTACGGAACCAGGTAACTTCTTCGGTTGACCACAGTTGGAGCGTCGTCCAATCGGCATTTATCCAACCATTGGACACCTGTAAGAATTCTCGGTAGGAGGGAGGAAATTGGGTGCCCAACCGGGTTTCTGCCTGGACGATTTGGGCTTCGGAGGCACCGGGATACCCCAGCCAGCCAGCCGCGATCGTGGCGGGCGGAATCTGTTCACGGTTGCGATCGTTCAACTCTGCAATCAGCTTTTGGCTGAATTGCCTCAAAAGACTTTCCCATTCAAAATCTGCCATGACTTTCTGCTCCAAACGCTGCCTGTGCCATTAGGTGGAAACTCCCAGTAATTGAGCCAGCAAGGGCAGAATGGCATCTGCTCGATCGCGATCAAATTCGCCGCCAGCCTGCCACGACTGTTTGCCGCTTGCCGTTTGCCCTTGCAGCCTTACCCGCTCTCCCATCTGACGCCGCTCTGGTGCAGGAAAGGTCGAAAACGTGCGCCGCAATAGGGGCACGATTGCCGTAAAAGTCTCTGGGGCAAGTTGCATCACCCAATCGTCTAGCACTTGCCAGAGTGCCGGATTGTGCAACAGCAACAGCCCGCTGCCAGAGAGAAAGCCCTCCAACCAAGCCGCCGCTTGAGTCGGTTCACTGACAGTCGAAAGCGCGACCCCCAACCGCCGCGCCATATCGTCTGATTGAAAGACACCTGCTTCAAACAGCAACCGACCACAGCGTCCAGCGATTAATCCATGTAAGCCCTGCTGGTCTGCCAGTTTGGCAAGCACTTGTTGCCACATCTCCAGGATGTCGGCTTGCTGAATTAACCCGATCGCCCCATGTACTGCCACCAACAAAGGATACAGCTGAGTTGCGGCATCATCATCCAGCGACGCACAGGCGACAGGCAAGCCAATGCAAATTCGGGCGATTAACCCATCTACCACATGTCCCATCACCGCTGTTTCCAACTGACGCACAGTGCCATAGCGCATCGTATTGACCAAGGGTGGCAATGCTGTCATGAGATGAGTCAGATCACTGGCGATCGCAGCTTCAGCTTGCAACCGGTTAATCAAATGAGTAGTGGCTAGGGGCAGGTTTGCCAATAGGGTGTGATCAATCAGTCGGGTCAGTTCAGGCAAATTCGCTCGGTTTGCCCGATCGCAGGTCCAAGCAGCCGCAGCCACTTCAATCGTGTTGCCCCAAACGCCTGCTTCGATTAACTGGATGGCAAATTCCGGTTGCCACTGCAAGCGCCAAGACTCCCGAAAGGTTCCTTTCGCATTGCCAACCGATTGAGGCTTACCCCAGGGTAGATTTAGGAGGGCAAGCCGATGCAGTAGGTGAGATCGCTCCAGATCGAGCGGTTTGCGTAGATCCAACTCCAAAGGGGTTTCGGTGGCATCTGGTTTCAGCCGCGATCGCTTTTGTTGTCGCTGGAGATCTTGCTGAAGGGGCACCATGGGCGTTTCTGCTGGCACTCGCCCCAACCGTTCACCTACTACCAACTGTTGATGAATGAGTTGCATCGGCAGTGGATCACCGAAGCACAAGACCGTTTGAGTCGCCTCGTTCAGTTCCAACAAGCCAGGGAGGGGGCGATCGCGCAGGGCTGCCAATGTCTCCGCCAACCGGACTGCCTCAATCACACTGGCAGGAGAGGCATCCAGATCTTGTTTTCGCAGCAACCGTGCCACCTGGGTCATCCACCGGATGGAACTCTCCAGCGTTGGGCTAAAATCCTTTTGTCGGCGCTGTTTTTGGCTCCGTGCCCCGTGCTGCCACAGATGCTGATACCAACCCGGCGACTCCACGCCCGCCCCATAGCCACTACTCATCGACAAGCGTCCGTACGTCCAGGGAACCCAGGTCGTTTCGACCTTAAGTTTTGGCAATCCTTTTAGCAAAGCCTCATCGTCTTTAGCAGGGGGTCTTTGCACCAGTGCAGGCGCGTGCCATGCCCCACAGACCACCGCAATTTTTTGAAAGCCCTGCTTTTCAACCGTGCGAATCGTTTTTCGCATAAAAGCTTCTCGCTGCGCTTCCAAGGGATCTGGATTGACCAATCCCGGCTCGATTTCAGACCGGAGCACTGTCATTGCTGCCAAAATTGCTGCAAACAATTCCGTACTGTCCTGGCGTTGTTCTACCAAATGTTCCCACCAGCGTTCTCCATCGCGATAACCCGCTGCTTGCGCCAGCAAATCGAGTGGGTCAAAGCGAACGTTGACCGAGGGTGGGGAAGGTGGAGGATCTGGGGCAGAAGGAGTAGTAGCATGAGCACTTTGCTCTGTCCCATTCTCCTTGCCTTTATCACCCTGCTCTTGTTGCTTTTCCTGGCTTTCCATAGCAAACCGATGCGCTTGGGGCAAGTCCATTAATCGCACTGGAATTTGTTGCTGGAGGGCAAAACGAATCGCCTGCCATTCAGGTGAAAAGACGGCAAAAGGATAGTAGGCAGCTTGTTGAGACTGGTCTGGGACGTAGACCAACAAAGCGACAGGAGGGCGCATCTGACGATGCAGGATGAGCGGCAGGATGGGTTCTGCATCGGCGGGACCTTCCACCAGCAAAATATCGGGTTGGAGTGTTGTTAATGCCTGACCCAGGCTGCGCGCTGAACCGGGTCCGTGATGACGGATGCCAAACACATGAACTGACATAATGTCTACTCTGGGAAATCTGTCATTTTCGATGAACGAATCAAGGAGTTTGGGCAGGATGATTTTGGCGGATTTTCGACTTCTCAAAACATCTCGCCAACCCCCTAGAGCATTTCTCGACTTGCTCGGTACAGATCTTTCCAACCATCTCGTTCTTTGACCACGGTCTCCAGATATTCTTTCCAGACCACCTGATCTTGAATGGGGTCTTTAATGACTGCGCCCACTAAGGCGGACATTAAATCATTGGCTTTCAGTGCCCCATCGCCAAAGTGAGCCGAAAGTGCCATGCCACTGCTAACCACAGAAATCGCTTCGGCAGGGCTGAGGGTGCTGGTGGGCGACTTGAGTTTCGTTTTGCCATCGATCGTCACGCCATTGCGCAATTCCCGAAAGATCGTGACAACACGATTGATTTCCTCCAATGCAGGCACTTCGGCAGGCAATTCTAACGCCCGTCCCAGGCTGGTGACCCGCTGGTGGACGATCGCTACTTCCGATTCGATCGAGTCCGGTACTGGCAGAATCACTGTGTTAAAGCGACGTTTCAACGCACTGGAAAGCTCATTGACGCCGCGATCGCGATTATTTGCCGTGGCAATGACGTTGAAACCCTTGGTTGCTTGTACTTCGGTATTTAGTTCCGGAATGGGCAGCACTTTTTCTGACAATACTGTAATCAACGTATCCTGCACATCCGAGGGAATGCGTGTCAGTTCTTCAACTCGAGCAATTTTGCCATTTGCCATGGCGCGCATCATCGGGCTGGCGACCAGCGCCTCCATCGAGGGACCTTCGGCTAGCAAGCGGGCATAGTTCCAACCATAGCGAATCGCTTCTTCACTGGTGCCTGCTGTGCCCTGAATCAGTCGTGTCGAATCGCCAGAAATTGCGGCGGCTAAATGCTCCGACACCCAGGATTTGGCAGTACCGGGAACGCCATACAAGAGCAAGGCGCGATCGGTTGCCAGAGTAGCGATCGCCACTTCCATGAGGCGTCGATTACCAATGTACTTAGGTGAAACCTCAAAGCCATTATCCAGCGTGCCTCCCATCAAATAAATCGACACCGCCCAAGGAGAGAGTTGCCAATTGGGGGGACGTTGCCGTTGATCAGCTTTTGCCAGTTCCTGCAATTCATGGGCAAACTGTTGCTCTGCATGGTCTCGCAGTAGGGCAGAGGCAGGGGAGGCAGATTCAGGTGTGGATTGAGAATGAGAGTGAGTGGATTTCGATTTTGTGGTTGCCATTTCTATAATTTAAATGAGTACAAAATTGTGATTGGATGAGTTGTCAGACCGTGGAGAGTACTGATATGAGCGAGAGTTTGACTTGAAGTTGGATAAGAAATCTGGATAGTGCTACAGCAATATGAATTGGAACGACGTTTCAATTCATACAACTCCCAATTCATATCCAGAATCAGCAACGCCGAGGCATGGTTAGCTACCACCGGCGATCTCAAAGGCTTGCACAATGTCCTGTCGAAATTGTAAGAGGGTTAAAAATGCCTCCAAACTTTGGCTCCAGGGAGAATGGGCGGGAAGTAGGGTTTGCAATTTTATCGCTTCCGGTAGTAATGAGACAGGCATGAAACGGGCAAAATCTTTGAGTGCAGTCCAAAGTTCCCAGGAATAGTTGGTTGGAGACTGGGCAGTTTGAGCGATCTGGGCTTCCAGTCTCAACAAAACCCAATGCGCCAAAACAGCGCTCCATTCCTGACGACTCTGTCGTAAAAACCAGAGTGTGCGGGAATCGGAGAGAGGATTGCGATCGGCGCTCAACATTTGGGTGAGAAACTGATCTTGAGTATCGTTGGGTAGGATCTCGAATAAATTTTCTAAGCTGACACCCGGTAGCATTTCCCCAGAGTTTTCCGTTAACCATCGATTTAACAAGGCTTCGCTCCACTCACTCCTTTGCTGCCGCTGTGCCGCCAGCGCCCATCCTCCCAGCAACACCCCTTCCCATTCATGGTTTCTGACCAGTGCAACAATTTCGACCGGAGTCATGCCCCAATCCTCCCAAACGGTCAAAGGCGTTGCCCCAATCAGTTGAAACAGCCAGCCGGCTTTTTCTCCCAATTTTTCTGAGATCGGCTGGGCAAGTTTCGGCTCAATCCCCGCCTGAATCAGGGAGGCATTGAGGGTATCAGGCAACTCCACCTGGAGCGTGGGTGTAGGTTGAGGTACAAGGGTCAAATAGCGCGTGGTGTGGGTTGCAATGTGTTGGCTAAGGGGGGCATCAGGCAACCTTGCCAGCAGATCAGCGGCAACGCGACGCACCTCTTTACCGCGATCGTTCAACCCTGCCGTTAAAAAAGGCTCATCCGCCATACTCAACCCAATCGAAAAAGTTTCCAGAAACTTGGCGCGATCGCTGGCAACTTCCTGCTTCCAGGTGGTTTGCAGCAATTCTCTGGCGCGATCGGGATTGTTCGCCCGCAAGTCCTGAAAATACAACTCTCGGGCAGCCTGATGCCCGGTTTCCCAATCTTCTTCGGTCGCTACCGTAACCGCATACTTCCATTCAGGATTCTGCGCCGCCAACCACCTGCCCCGTTGCCCCAGAACCCACAAAATTTTGGCACGTAAGTCTCGTCGCTGCTTGCCCAGATCCAGCAGTTCAGGCAACTCCAGTTCGGGGACTCGTTGCCCCCTTTGCGCTGCCAGGATCAACCACTCTGGCAACACGACAGCATGTTGTCCTTGAAGCATTTGTTGCAATAGTCGTGCTGCGCGAGGGCTACAGCGAGGCAGGTCATCATACGGTTCCCCCGTTTCATGGGGTATGGGAGCAGGGACAGGCAATTGGGGGGGCAGCCAACCTGCATGCTTATGTAACGCCAGAGCCGCAGCGGCAGTCAATAACGTGGCTTCGCTGGATAAGTGTGCCAGTTGGGGAAGGAATTGTCCCAGTTGCCCCGGTGCAGTTGGCAGGGTAAAGGGTTGCCGATCGGTGCCCAACAGGGCAGCAGAAACCACTTTTTGCCAGGCATCCCCCTCTGCCAGTTTATTTAAGCTCATAAAACCGATCCTCCAGCCAAACAGTCAAGGGCAGTAGATCCGTACCGTTCCATTCTCCAAACAGCGTCAACGATTTGCCCCCACTCAAGGCGAGTAATTGCCAACCTTGTTTGGGGTCGATGCGGGGAGAAAGGGGTAACCCAACACCCTGAACATCTTGAATCAACCAGCGATCGCCTTCTCGTATGGGCAGTACGGCTTGCAACAGCAGGGGAAACTGTTCCAGCCAGGGACAGACAGCAAACGCTCGATTGTAGCGCGCGATCGCTGTAGAAATGTCGGCACCTGACGGTGGTTGAGATAGCAAGACGGCTTCCTGGCGAGTTTTGAGCAGGGCGCGAAGGGGGTAAGCGCTGGGATAAAAAACGAACTCAGCTTCCTGACAAGTTCCCAGTAAAAAATTTTGCTCAAAGGGTTGCTGTCCATGGGCAAAATCTAGCAGCAAGGCAAAGGTGGCACTGCTTAACCCCAACAGCCAAGTGCGGCGAGTTTTGAGGCGATCGTCCGTGTCGGTGCGTTGCCCCACCACCAGCCAACAATCGGCTTGAGCCGGTTGAGTGCTGAGCACCTCTTCCTGACTCAGACTCCAGCCAATTTGGGTTCGCAGATCAGACTGGACAGGAATAGGTAGGCGCTCAAGGCGCTGAAATCCTTCGGTGATCAAGTAGATTCGTCCCAATTGTTCTAACAGGCGATCGCTCCACCCACCGCCACTATGGGCAATGCCCGCCAGCATACGAACTTGCCGGGCCAATCCGGGGGCTTGGGCATCAATCATGCGGGAAGCCACTCTATCCCAAGTCTGGTAAGACTCTTGTGGCACAGTTGCCAGCCCTTGTCGAATGCGGTCTTCCAACCAGAGGCGCAACTCCTGAACGCCGGCATTGACTTTTTGCTGCCGTGCAGCCGTTCGCTTCGCCTGCGCCGATGGATCGGTCGTCTGGGACGATGGCTTTGCCTGTTTTTCAGCTTGCTTTTCTGCCCGTTGCGATCGTGTGGTCAACCATTCTGTCACCCAATCCGGCGGTGCTTTTGCCTCAAACACATTGGGGTGTTCTGCTCGCAACAAAAACAACGCCAGACTATGTTTGCAGGGGAATTTGCGACTGGGGCAACTACAGCGAAAAGCGGGTTCGCTCACATCAATTTGCGTGCGGTAGGGCGTCTTGCCACTGCCTTGGCATTCTCCCCAAATGACCGATGCTTGTTGTCCCAGCGATGACCATTTATTAAGCATCGCAAGCCCTTGCCCATTCTTGGCAGATGCCGCATCCGGTGCCAGCGCCAACACATGTTCAGAGGTCCATTGGGCAGACATAACCACTCCAACTCCATCTTTTTGGGGAGAACTCCCAAAGCTTTGATAACTCTGCGCTTCTGTCAACGTCATCCGTATTGGATATTTAGGTGTGACGAATAGTACTAATGTATCACTGATTAAGAGGCGGTGTCGAGACTGTCTGGGAGAAAGGAGGACGTAGGGACGCGGAGAGTAAGAAAGTCGGTGCCCTACGACCCTATCTGTTCAATCCAAGCCAGGGCAGCCTCTAGCGTATTCACTTGCTCGCCTGGGGGCATGGCGGGACGTTGCACCATGATCACAGGCAATCCCAACTCACGAGCGGCGATGATTTTGGCGTAGGTGGCATCGCCGCCACTGTTTTTGCTGACGATCGCCTCAATCTGGTACTGGTGCAGCAACGATCGCTCTTGGTCGAGGGAAAAAGGTCCCCGTTCCAGTAAGAGTTTGCCAGGTGGCACAGGGACATCAGGTTGGGGCGGATCGATCATCCGCATCAGAAACCAGAGGTCCCGAAGATAGGCAAAAGTGGACAATTCCTGTCGCCCGATCGTTAGGAAAATGCGCTGGGCAAGGTTGGGCAAGCGAGTAGCTGCCGCTGCGTTACTTTCGACCTCGATCCAGCGATCGCCTGGGATAGGTTGCCACGCCGGACGGATCACCATCAGGTGCGGAATTCCCACCTCTAGTGCGGCCGCCGCCGCATTGAACGAAATTTTCGCGGCAAAGGGATGGGTCGCATCAATCACCCGATCGATCTGCTGGTCCCGCAAGTATTCCACCAGTCCAGCAACCCCACCAAATCCGCCAATGCGCGTATTTTGAGATGAAACCAGCGGTTGACGAGTGCGCCCTGCCAGAGAAGTAATCACCTCAATCTCTGGAATTGCAGCAGTTCTCGCTGCTAACGCCACTGCATCCCCCGTTCCCCCCAAAATCAACACTCGTTTCACTACTCTATTGGATTGTAGATGGATGATTTGGATTTTACAGGGAATTTGTCAACCCCTGAGGCTTCCTGCGTCAAGAAGTTGAATATATCTCATCGCGCTTAAAACCGTCCTCAGCAGCCCCCTTCACCCCTTCATCTCTCTCTCTGAATTGCCGCCAACCATTGCCCTGCCGTCACCGTTTGCCCGGGTTGACAGAACACCGCTGTCATCGTACCTGCGCCTTCTGCAAACACCGCAATTTCCATTTTCATCGCTTCCAGAATCAGCAGCCGATCGCCCTCTGCCACCCGATCGCCCGGTTGCACCAACACTTGCCAGACATTAGCAGACACATGAGCCACGATCGCTTCAGATTGTTCCGGTAAAGTCACTTCCGGCACTTCCGGCACTTCAATCTCTTCCAAAACCTCTTGACGGGCAAACTCTCCTGCTGCAACCCAGCGATCGCGTTCTATGGCAAACGCAGCTTGCTGTTTGGCTTTGAACACAGCAATTTCGTCTGCATTCGTCTGCAACAACTCATGATATTGCCGCAAACTAAACGTTTCTTCTCGAATCTCCAGCTTCACCTTGCCCTGAATCACCGCTTCCCGATAGCGTAGCAATTCATCGGGGGTTACCGGAAAGAAGCGAATTTGGTCAAAAAAGCGCAACAACCAGGGTTGCGTAAAATCCTCGGTTTGTTTATAGCGATTCCATACGGGAACCGTCCGTCCCACAAACTGATAGCCTCCCGGTCCTTCCATGCCATAAATACACAGATAAGCCCCACCAATTCCAACCGCATTTTCAGGAGTCCAGGTACGGGCGGGATTATATTTAGTCGTGACTAAGCGATGCCGAGGATCAAGCGGCGTCGCCACGGGTGCCCCCAAATAGACATCCCCCAATCCCATGACTAAATAACTGGCATTGAATACGACGTCACGCACCTGCTCAATACTATCCAGTCCATTAATCCGACGTATGAATTCAATATTACTGGGACACCAGGGCGCATCCGATCGCACCGATTGCATATACTTCTCGATCGCCAATTGGGTCGAGGCATCATCCCAAGAAAGTGGCAAATGAACAATTCGAGTTGGAATCTCCAGATCCTCAATGTCCGGTAGTTCAGCTTCCGCTGCAACGAGTGTGTTGAGCAACGCTTGCGCTGGCAATACCCGATTGTCGTAATGAATTTGCAGCGATCGAATCCCCGGTGTCAGGTCAATGATGCCCGTTATAGGGTTAGCTTGGAGCCAAGTCATCAACCCATGCACACAGAATCGCAGATTCAAATCCAACACTAGGGGACCGTATTCTACCAATAGGTAGCGATCTCCTGCCTGGCGATAGGTCACGGCGATTTGACTAGGTGTGGTGGTGAATTGATGCAGGATGGGAGAAGAGATGAGGGGAGATGGGGGGATGGAGGGATGAAGGGATGGGGTTTCTACTGCTTCATGTCTCAGCGCTGCAACCTGATGATCTTGCTCCAATTCAAGCTGGCGGGCAACTTCTGCGGTCAGACAATGAAAGCGAACAGTGTCCCCGGGTTTCAGTTGTCCAATTTTCCAGAGTTCTGCCTGGACGATCGTGGCGGGACAGACAAATCCGCCTAAGCTGGGTCCATCGTGCGCCAGGATGATTGGCATGTCGCCTGTGAAGTCGATCGTGCCAATCGCATAGGCATTGTCGTGAATATTAGAGGGATGCAAGCCAGCTTCCCCGCCATCTGTCCTTGCCCAATGCGGTTTGGGACCCACCAGCCGAATCCCTGTTCGGGCTGAGTTGTGGTGAATTGTCCAACGGGTTGAGAAGAACATCTCAATATCGGCTTCGGTGAAGAAATCGGGCGCGCCATGAGGACCGTAGAGCACACCGATTTCCCATTCGTTGGTGTATTGGGGCATGAGGGAGGGGGGAAGGGGAGAAGGTTGCTCTGCTGCTTTGACGCTGCCCAGCTCCAACCGCAACACGTCACCTGCGCGTAAGGTTCGTCCCGCATGTCCGCCAAACTGTCCCAACGTAAACGTGGCTTTGCTGCCCAGGTACTCTGGCACATCAAAACCATGCTGGATGGCGATATAGGTACGATAGCCGTGTCCTTGAATCGTTTTGAGTTTGAGGGTGCTGCCAGCGCTGACGGGAATGGCAGTCCAATAGGGAATCGGTTGCCCGTTCAGCGTGGCTTTCATGGCTGCCCCGGTGAGACAAATTACCGTATCGCAGTTGAAGCGTAAACTAGGACCCATCACCGTACATTCGAGTCCTGCCGCAGATTCGGGGTTGCCCAAAATCCGGTTTGCCAACCGAAACGCCAGGTGATCCATGGGACCGGAGGGTGGCACGCCCACATCCCAATAGCCTATTCGTCCGGGATAGTCCTGAATCGTGGTATAGGTGCCTGCGTCGAGTACATCGATCGTGCGCGGTTGGTAAACAAAAGCGTTGAGATCGCGAGTGCTGACGATTCCCTGGATGAATTTGGGACGGGCGATCGCTTGGCGCAAATAGTCCAAATTGGTTTCAATGCCCGCAATTTCGGATGCCTGGAGAGCGGACTGGAGTTGGGCGATCGCAGCCTGCCGATTTTCTCCATAGACAATCACCTTTGCCAATAGCGGATCGTAATAGGGGGTGACTTCGGTTCCGGCTTCGATCCAGGCATCACAGCGCACGGTTTCAGGAAAGCGCACCTCACTCAACAGCCCCGCACTGGGCTGAAAATTTTTGTGAGCATCTTCAGCATAAATTCTCACCTGAATAGAGTGCCCTTGCGGTTGATGTTGATAATTCTGCAAAAAGGCAGAATCCCCAGCTGCCAGACGCACCATCCACTCTACCAAGTCAATTCCACAGACTTTTTCTGTCACACCATGCTCCACCTGAAGGCGGGTATTGACTTCGAGAAAGTAAATCTGCTGGGTGGCAACATCGAAGACAAATTCAACCGTTCCCGCCGATCGATAGTTGACTGCCTGTGCTAATCGCACCGCATCTTCTGAAAGTTGCTGTCGCAGGGCAGGGCTGATACCCGGTGCAGGGGTCTCCTCAATGACTTTTTGATTGCGTCGTTGTGTAGAACAATCTCGTTCGCTCAGGGCAATCACATGTCCCTCACCATCGCCAAAGATTTGGACTTCAATGTGTCGTGCCGTTTGAATATATTTCTCTAAAAATAGTCCCCCTTGTTTGAAGTTGGTTTGACTTAGCCGTTGTACTTTCTCAAAGGCATCGACCAGATCTACCTCGCTGGTACACACCTGCATCCCAATGCCCCCACCCCCCGCCGTACTTTTCAGCATTACAGGATAGCCGATCGTAGCGGCAGCAATCTGAGCTGCTTCCAGACTCTCTAGTAATCCGCTCCCAGGCACCAGCGGCACCTGGTTTTGTGCTGCCAATTCACGCGCGGTGTGTTTCAAGCCAAACGCGCGAATTTGCTGCGGGGTTGGACCAATAAAGACAATCCCAGCGGCTTCACACGCGATCGCAAACTCAATGTTCTCACTCAAAAAGCCATAACCGGGATGAATTGCCTGCGCTCCTGTCGTTTGTGCAACTTCCAGGATGCGATCGTAGCGCAAGTAGCTCTCCGCTACAGGTGCCGCCCCAATCCACACCGCTTCCGTCGCCATCGATACATGCTGAGCATGGGCATCTGCATCTGAATAAACAGCAACCGAAGCAATGCCCAGACGATCGAGCGTCCGAATCACTCGGCAAGCAATTTCACCCCGATTGGCAATGAGAACTTTACGGAACATACGTTTACTCATTCCAGACAATCAACCGCACCGGCGTCGGATTATACGCATTACATGGGTTATTGATTTGGGGACAATTGGAAATCAATACCATCACATCCATTTCTGCTCGCAAATCCACCATTTTTCCGGCTTCGGAAATGCCATCCACAATTTCCAACGTGCCGTCTTCACTGACCGGCACATTCATGTAGAAGTTGATATTGCTGACCAAATCGCGCTTGTTCATTTCATACTGACTCAACTCCAGCAAGTAATTTTCCACACAGGCATGGAGATGTTTTTTGTGTAAGCCATAGCGCACCGAGTTGCTTTCCATGCTGCACGCACCGCCCAGCGTATCGTGCTTGCCACAATCGTCATGAACCACGGTCATCATCACGTTGCCTTCGTTGGAAATGAGTTGCGTGCCCGTAGTGATGAAAATATTGCCCTGCCGTACTACTGTATCGGGGGCGCTGTAGCGTTCAGAGGAATCATGAGCGTTGTAAATCAAAGTATCCACGGCTTGATTCGCCAGCAGATCAATAATCCGCAAGACTTGTCCCTTTTTGATCACCCGTGACCAGGGTTGACGGGCAGCGAGTTCTTCGTCATAGATTGCAATAGCGGGATCACGTTCGATCGATAAGTGAGTGACCATGGTTTTATCCTTAAATTTGGGAATTGTTCTGACGATTACACTTGAGCGAATAACGCATCGGTGTTGATGAATCCGCGTATCACTTCTTCGTTAGCAGTGCGACAGAGATCGTCAGCAGCCGGAGCAGGCGATCGCCAAATTGTCAATTGAATCGGCTTGGGTTTGTAAACCGTGTCAGGATGTAACACATGGGGGCAATTGGAAACGACCACCAGCACATTCATCTCAGCCCGCAGATCCACAAAACTACCCGGCTTCTCGCAGCCCGCAACGTAGGACAGATCGCCATTGGGCCGCACAGCTACGCGGCTGAACAAGTTAATGTTGGGCATCAAGTCTTTACGAGTTAAACCCCGTTTACCCAGCGCTTTAAGAAAGTTATTGCGCGAATTGTTGTAGTCGCTTTCCCCATATTTGTTATAAGGTCCCACGCCATATTTGGCAGCGTTGCTGGCAGCATTGCTACAGCCGCAGATCAAGTCATGATATCCAGATGTGTCTTCGGTAATAGAAAATAGGATACGTCCCATGTCGGAATACATGACCTTGCCTTTTTGCAAAAACGCATTGAATTGGATTTTGGCAGTGTCGGCAACATTGAGTCGTTCGATCGGGCTATCGGCGTTGTAGCAAATCAAGGAAACGCCCTGAGAGCCTTCTAAATCAGTGATCCGTAAGGTATTGCCTCGCTTGATCACGCTATGCCAGTATGCCCCACCGGGTAGCTTTTCATCCAACAAAATCAGGTTGGGGTCGATCGCGCTCGTCTCTGGCAAAACCGATGCTTGCACCATAAATCCTCCTCAAGTTCTTTGACTTGCATAATTTGTCTCAGTGCTAAAGCAGCGGAAGAACTCATTGATTCCAACAGAAAAGCCCAGGAATGACCAACAGTTGTACAAGACTGTGTGGCTCTCCCGGGCTTTTCTCCCGCCGTGTGCTCGCTCTGTGACTAGTCAATCAATTCAGTTCGCTTAATCGAGCCAAATTAATCGAAGTTAAGTGCGAGTGCTTCTCTCGGACCAGACATATGACCCATAAGCCAAATCGGAACCCTAGAAGCAAATCCTGATCAAACTTTTCTAGGCTAAATGAATCTCTTCGCGATGCCTTAGTCGATAAACTTCTACTTACCCTATCACAGGAGTGAGACAGAAGCGTATCCCTGACTACCATTTTTGAAATTCAGATCGATTTTGGTAAAGACTCCTATACCATTAGAAAATTGGCTGACGCAGCATAAATTATACCACTAGATAAATTTAACTATTTAAAGGCCATCGATGTGTAGAGCAATTGAATTCTGAGGTTCGGATTATCGGCGATTTCCTTTAGGGTCGGGAACACAATCAAACCGCTAATTTGGTTGTAGGAGCTTCGCATTCGGCCTGCCACTGTTTGCTTATCGCCAAGTTGTTAGCCCATAGCTTGCTTCCCGTAGGGTATGCGCAGCCCTGACGATTAGAAAATTGCCGATGTTATTGAATTCCACCATCCTTATCCATTTGAGTGCTCACAATTATTTTCAGTTCATTTCTGTGCATCCCTTTTCTTCGGTTTCTTATTCTTCCGTGAATGATGAGGTTTCACCTTTACCTGATTGGTTGCATTGGCTGGAGGAATGTCCCAGTACCAATCGTTGGGCGATCGACCATGCAACCGAGTTGCAGCATGGCGATGTCGTATTTACCCGTCGCCAAACCGCAGGGCGCGGGCAACATGGGCGCACCTGGCACTCTCCAGCGGGTGTGTTGACCACCAGTCTGGTGCTGGATCATTTGCTGCCGCATCAACTGTCTGGACTGAGTTTAGTAGCAGGGTTAGCGGTCATCCGGGCAGTGGAAGCGCGGGTGCCTGACCTAACCAACTCACTGCAACTCAAGTGGGCAAACGATGTGTTTGCCAAGGAACACAAACTGGCAGGCATTTTGTGTGAAGCGACATCGGGGAGCCAGTCTACAGCCACGCGCGTAGTAGTGGGGATTGGTCTCAATCGCTGCGTGGACTTTGCCCAGGTGGGCTTAAGTTCGGCACAAATTGGTCACGCCATCAGTTTGCACCAGCTTGCTCCGGTGATTCCAACTGAATGGGAATTGCTGGCGCAATTGCGCGATTCGCTATTGCAAATGACCGACGTGTTGCGGACAATTGATCCCGCTGAAGCTGGATTAACTCCTTTTCTGTCGGAGTTGCACGATCGCGATTTTTTGCGAAACCGTCCCTTGACAGTCTCACTGGCAGAAGAATCATTGATGGGACAGGGGGCTGGGATCGATGGCATGGGGCGGTTGTTAGTGGAATTACCGGAAGGAGGGGTAAAGGCGTTTGTGTCGGGACGGGTAGTGGATTGGGGTGATGAGGTAAAGGAGTGAAGGGGGATGGAATGGGAATGAATGGGGAGAGTTTAGATGTGCGATCGCTGTTGCGAGCTTACCGCAATGGGGAAACTACACCGGCGGCGATCGTGGCTCAGGTGTATGAGCGAATTGAGCGCTATGCGGATCCGGCGATTTGGATTTATTTGGCTCCGTTAGCGGAGACGTTGGCACGGGCAAAGGCTTTGCAGGAGCAAGAGCCGGCAGGGTTGCCACTTTATGGTATTCCGTTTGCGGTGAAGGATAATATCGACTGGGCGGGGGTGCCCACCACAGCTGCCTGTCCTGAATTTGCCTATGTGCCAGCCCGATCGGCAACAGTGGTAGAAAAGCTCTGTGCCGCAGGGGCAATTCCCATCGGCAAAACCAATCTGGATCAGTTTGCCACAGGACTGGTGGGCACGCGATCGCCCTATGGCGTCTGTCGTAATCCCTTTGATCCCACCTACATTCCCGGTGGATCGAGTGCCGGATCGGGGGCAGCGGTTGCCGCCGGATTAGTCAGCTTTGCCCTAGGCACCGATACGGCGGGGTCGGGTCGGGTTCCCGCCGCCTTCACAAATATTGTCGGGTTGAAGCCGACCAAAGGCTACCTCAGCACTCAGGGGGTGGTACCTGCGGTGCGGAGCCTCGATTGCGTCTCGATTTTTGCTCTCACCTGCGCCGATGCCGCAAGAGTTTTGCACGTGGCAGGCGGGTTTGATCCTGAAGATCCATTCTCGCGAATCCTGTCCTCGGTGCCAGTTCCAGAGATACAGTCTTTGCGAATTGGCGTGCCCGATCGAGCCGATCTCGACTTCTTTGGCAATGTGGATGCCGAGAAAAACTATCAGGCAGCATTGGCGCAATGGGTAGCAATGGGAGGGGAGATCATTGAGATCGACTTCAAACCCTTTGCCCAAACAGCGCGCATGTTGTACGAGGGGTCATGGGTGGCAGAACGCACAGCTGCAGTGGGACAGTTTTTGGAGCAGGATCACCCCAGTATCGATCCGGTGGTACAACAAATTATTCTGGGGGGCAACCAAATGGATGCCATTACCGTGTTTCAAGATTTCTATCGGCTGATGGCGTTAAAACGTCAGGCAGAGCAGCAATGGGCTGAGATCGATATCCTGGCTTTGCCGACCACAGGCACCATTTACACGCTGGCTGAAGTGCAAGCCGAACCCTTTGTTCTCAATCGCAATCTGGGACTATACACCAACTTTGTTAACCTGCTGGATTTAAGCGCGATCGCCGTTCCTAGTGGCTTTCAAACCAACGGCTTACCCACCGGCATCACCTTCATGGCACCGGCGTGGCAAGATGCGTTCCTGTGTCAACTGGGAGGGCTTTTTCATGCCAAGTTAGGAGGCACTGTAGGGGCGACGGGCATTCCTCTGGCAGCGATCGAGGCAACCAATCCTTGAGGCAGCTTGTAAGAATAAATTTCTCAACTAGGTGCTCTAAGTAGCTTGAACAAGGGGCTTAAGCCCCTTGCCTGCCCAAGTTATTTCTACAGGACTCCTAACACTAAGAACAGCTAAACTCTGCATCGCAAGTCGCTATACTAAAACCACCCTTCGCTAGCAAAATTGGTCATGGTCACGCTTGAGCTTCAACAACCTAAAGGACTCAGCCAAACACTAAAGCCTTTCGGCAATGGGTGAAAGGCTTGACTCAAAAGGCTTAACTAAATCCATTTTTTCCTATCCATCAACGTCTTAAATTGCAATGACCGCTTCTGAATCCCGGATCAAAATCGCAGTGGTGGGTGCCCACCTGACCGGACAACCCCTCAACTACCAACTGACTGAAGAACAGGGCACATGGGTGCGATCGTGCCGAACCCAACCCATTTATAAACTCTATGCTTTGCAGGGAGGCAGCATTCCCAAACCTGGGCTGATTCGTCAGGCAGACAGGCAGGGTGCCGCGATCGAAGTGGAAGTGTGGGAATTACCCCCCGCAGGGTTTGGGCGCTTTGTCGCCAACATTCCCTCGCCTTTGGGCATTGGCACGCTGGTGTTAGAGGATGGCGAAGAAGTCAAAGGATTCTTGTGTGAACCGTTTGCGATCGTGGATGCCCCCGACATCTCCCACCTGGGTGGTTGGCGGGCTTACCTGGCCGAAGGCAAGAAGTGAGAGGTGGGGAGTAAAGCGCAAACCTGACCCAAAACTTAAAGAGCAGGGAATCAGGAGTCGGGAGTCAAAATCTAAAACCCAAAACCCAAAATCACAAAATCGCAAATCGCAAATCGCAAATCCAAAATCCATGGATTCTCCCATCTGGCGACCCTTTACCCAAATGAAAACCACCCCAGCACCGCTGCCCGTCAAGCGGGCGCAGGGCGTTTGGTTGGAACTGGAAGATGGACGACAAATTTTGGATGGCATTTCCAGTTGGTGGGTGACAATTCACGGGCACAGCCATCCGGCACTGGCTGCAGCCCTCTATCAACAGGCGCAGACCCTGGAACACGTCATTTTTGCCGGATTTACCCATGATCCGGCAGAAACCTTGGCGGGCAAATTGCTGAATCATTTACCTTCGCCCTTATCGCGCGTATTCTTTTCAGATAATGGATCAACATCGGTGGAAGTGGCGCTGAAGATGGCGTTTCAATACTGGCGCAATCAGGGTGAACATCAACGCACCACCTTCCTTACCTTTGAAGGGGGATATCATGGCGATACGATCGGGGCAATGTCGATTGGGGCTGGATCAAGCTGGTGGCAGCCATTTTACCCACTGATGTTTGAGACCGAATTGGTGCCGTTTCCAGCCACTTTTGATGATGATCTAAATGTAGAGACGAAAGAAGCGCAGGCATTGGAGAAGATCGCTCATTTACTGAAAACCCAGAGCGATCGCATCATTGGCATTTTCATCGAACCGCTGGTGCAGGGGGCTGGGGGAATGCGGATGTGTCGCCCTCAGTTTTTGCAACAACTCCAAACCCTGGCGCGTCAGTTCAACGTGCTGTTGATCTACGACGAAGTCATGACCGGATTTGGGCGAACGGGCGAACTATTCGCCTGCTTGAAATCGGCAACCCAGCCCGATTTGATTTGTCTCTCCAAAGGCTTGTCGGGTGGTTGTTTGCCCCTAGCAGTCACCGTTGCCACCGAAGCGATTTACCAAGCTTTTTATAGCGATGATCTTGCCCATACCTTCTATCACGGACATTCTTACACGGGCAATCCTCTGGCTTGCGCCACAGGCGTGGTTTCTTTAGAACTGCTGGAACAAAATCCCGAAGCCTATCGCCAACTGGAAACCTGGCATCGACAATTCCTTGATCGTTGGTTGCGTGACCATCCCCGCTTAGAGCACTTTCGCATCTGCGGCACGATCGCTGCCATGGAGATCAAAACTGACGAAGCTAGCGGTTATTTTAATGCGATCGCCCCCGTCCTGAAAGCGCAGTTTTTGGCAGCAGGATTTTTGTTGCGCCCATTGGGTAACACCCTCTACATCATGCCGCCTTACTGCATCACCTCGACTGAACTGGAGTCGGTGTATCAAGTCATTCACCGGATTCTCGATCGCTAAAGCTTGAATGATTAAATTGAGAATGTGACACTTTCTCATTCCCCCATCTCCGCGTCTCCCCATCCCTCTATGGCACGTACAGGTTACACCCTCCCCGTTTTCGCCGTTGCCGCCGCCAAAGCTGCCCTATTGCACCTGCAAAGCCCCTCCCCTGAATCGATCGAAACCGTGACCCTTGATCTGATGCCGGGCGACGCCACCATTCCGATTCAACAGGTGGCGAGACTCCAGACGGAGAGCGCTTTAGCAATGACGCTCAGCGATCCAGGCGACAATTTGGACTTGACCCGCGATACACCGATTTGGGCATGGGTGCAATTACAAGACCGACGATCGTACCCCCTGATTCTAGAAGCTGGAGAAGGCATTGGTAAAACCGCAGCAGGCGAACTAGCCATTTACCGCTATGCCCGTCAATTGTTTGAAACCAATCTGCTGCCCCTGATTCCCCCCGATCTCACCGTCACCGTGACGATCGTCCTGCCAGAAGGACGCCAATTAGCACAACGCACGTCTAACGCCGCTTTTGGCGTTTTAGAAGGATTGTCGCTGCTCGGCACCAGTGGCATTTCGCAACCTCTCTCCACCGAAGCCCATCTAGACGATCTGCGCCAAATTCTTCACACTAAAGTTCAAACCCAGCCCGATTTGGTCTTTTGTATTGGTAGTCACGGTATGCAAGTTGCCCAACGGATGGGGATTACAGAAGCGCGAATTGTCCAAACCGGCAATTGGATTGGGGCACTGTTGCTGGAAGCGGGAGTGCAAGGTGCCCGATCGGTACTGTTATTGGGCTATCAAGGCAAGTTGATTAAACTAGCAGGAGGAATTTTCAACACATCAAGTCACTTAGCCGATGCCAAGTTAGAAATTATCAGCGCTGCCGTAGTCAGAAACGGGGGCAATCTCCAAACAGTAGAAGCCGTCCTCAATGCAAAGACCGCAGACGCTGCCTACAAAATTTTAGTGGAATTGAAACTCGCAGAGAGTGTCTTCTCGTCATTGGCAACGCAGATTTCTCAAAGAGCCAGGGCGTATGTGCAGAAGTACGGCAATGAGGCGCTCAAAATCGGCACTGTTCTGTTCGATCGTCAGGGACAAATCATCGGACAAGACGAGATCTCGACCAAACTGAGACCAAACTGAATCTGCCCCTTATTATTCCCACACATCCAATCTAAAAGCAGCAGCGTATCTCTCCATAGATACCACTATTGATACTAGGAGATATACTCAATGTCTGAACGATTGATCTTACCAGCGCGTCGAGCCAAGTCTTTTAGCCGCCGGGGCATGTTAGTCGGTAGTGCGATCGCAGGGGTTTCCTCCGCCCTGGGTTTGTCTGCGCTCACCGCCCGCCCCAGTTACGCTGCCAAAGGGAACGGCGATGCTACAATTTTGAACAATGCCCTTTACTACGAGCATCAAGCGATTTGGGCATATAGTTTTGCTGCAGGGAAACTAAGCGATACAGACGTAGGGCGAGCAGTTAAAGCGTTAGCACTTCGCAATCAAGCAGACCACAAAGCGCATCGAGATGCCCTTACCAAAGCAGTTCAGAGCTTGGGGGGAAAACCGGTCGCCGCAGAAGCCAGCTATGATGTTTCATCCTATATTCAACGGGGAGAAGGGAACGTCGATTCCGATGTCAATATTGCAAAACTTGCCCTTGCTTTGGAAATCGATGCTGCGATCGCCTATACCACCGAAGTTGCCAAGCTCAAGACGCCAGCACTCATCACCGCAGGTGCCAGCATTGGCTCAACCGAATCTGCTCATGCAACGGCAATTCGAGCCGCTTTCGTCTCTTTAGGCGTTAATATTCCCTATGTTCCTTCCTCCTTTATCAGTGCCGAAAACCGTTCAGCCTGGATCTTGAAGGTGTGAGTCGCAATCCTCTTTCCACTACGGGGCAAGCGGATAAAGTATTTGGCTTCAACTCTAAAGTAAGTCAGGTCTTCTCCAACTTGCCAAATGCGGAGACAACTGCAGGAGGGAGGGAGGCACTGCGATTGGGCAATGCTGCCTGATATTCTGTCCAATCTCATTACCTCAACGAGTCCCGTCGGCAAAGGCTGTTCCTCTTGCAGACGGGACTCATTTCTTCATCAACGCTTGCTCAACGCACTACTGGATGGATTTGCCCCCGCATATCGCCGAAATAGGTCTGACCCTTGGTATGCAAATTGAAGTAAAGCTGTCCTTGCTGTGCAATATACTCCATACCCGCAATGGTTTTGACCTTATCGGGTAATCCTGGCGCAATTGGGCATCCCACCGTGTAGGCACCCACAAGACCATGTGCAGATTTACTCGTGTTTTCGATATTGGTATTTGTGAGTTCCACTGAATAAACGCCATCAGCCAGGTTTTCTTGAATATTCCCGGAAAAAGCGAAATCCACCAGAATGGGACCTAACGTGTCAGGTCTGCCGCAATGGATATGGAACATTACCACTTCCTTAGGATCAACATTCTCGACCTTGACATCCACGTAGGCTTTACTCAGGTCTTTTGTAAAGCGCAGTGTCCCATGCCCCCGCGACTTGCGCTCACTTCTGAGCAACGAGGGTGCTGTAGAACGAAATTCTTTAGGGGTTAAAGCAGGGGTATCTTTTTCTTCGCCAGGCTCTTGATGCGGACTTAAAAAAGCTTCGTAAACATAACCGATGTCTTGCCCTTTGTGCGGATTCAGATCCACTCGACTTGCCTGCTTTGCAGCCCCTTCTTTCTCTCCATTTTGGGCAAAAGTATTTCTTTCCTGTTGAGCAAATACAGTAACCCAGGCGAAAATCAGCAGACAACCTAGGGGTATAAATATATATTTGATGCGCATAATTTTCTCCTTGTGTGACATTTTCCTAATAACAGATAGTCACCGCATCTGGTCTCTACTTAATATAAATTTGGGACGATCGCTCCAAATTGCCCAGATAAACTCCTTACAACCCCATGAATGAAAAGATCATTATTTTTGACACGACTCTTCGAGATGGCGAACTGACCCCGGGTGTCGCGTTTACCCTCGAGCAAAAAATACAACTGGCTGAATTGCTTGACGACATGGGGGTTGACATTATTGAGGTGGGATACCCCGGTGCCTTTCGCAAAGATTTTGATGCTTTGTTAGCAGTGTCCAAACAGGTAAAACAGGCAACCATCTGTGGGTTGGCTGGCTCGAAACCCGATGAAGTTATGGATGTCGCCCTGGCAATTAAACCTGCAATCCACGGCAGAATTCATGTGTATACGCCAGTGGATGTACCCCGCCAAGCCCGATCAACCCTGGATGAAACATTAGATTTAATTCGCAGCACTATACAACTGGCTCGCAATTATCGGGATGATGTGGAGTGGAGTGCGTTTAATGCCCTGAAGAGTGACCCAGATTTTTTATGTCGATCGTTCGAAACCGCCATCCAATCGGGCGCAACAACCATCAACCTTCCCGACACATTGGGCAATTCCGCTCCAGAAGACTTTGCCGCATTGGTTCAGTCTGTGATTCAGCGAGTTGCCAACATTGACCAAGCTACGATCGCGGTTCACTGTCATGACGATCGAGGACTTGCGGTTGCCAATTCGATCTCTGCTCTTAATGCAGGTGCCCGTCAAATTGAATGCGCGATCAACGGGCTAGGAGCAAGAAAGGGCAATGCTAATCTGGCAACTGTGGTAACCGCGATCGCCCAACACCCAAACTATTGCACCCACGTAAATTTGGCTTTCCTTGATCAAGCATCAAAACTGGTGAGCCAATTTCAGGGGTGACCTTTAGAAATCTTGAAGCAATTCAGCTACCTTAGACTATGAAATGTTGTGTAGTGTAATCGAGTCATGGCTCTCCAAGTTTACGGAATTCCTAATTGTGGCACCTGCAAAAAAGCATTCACCTGGCTCGAAAATAACGGAGTTGCCTACGAATTTATCAATACCAAAGAGCAACCCCCCGATCGTGAAATGATTCAAAACTGGATGAAGGCACTGGGATCGAAGCCCATGCGGAATACATCTGGTCAATCATATCGGGCTTTAGGCACTGAAAAAGATGCTTGGGAAGATGAACAATGGGTCGAAGCATTTGCCAAAGATGCCATGTTACTGAAGCGTCCTTTGTTTGTCAAAGACGGCACAGCGGTGCTGGTCGGATTTCGCGACAAAGATGAAGTCATTCGGCAAAAATTGGGCGTGTAGACCCTCACAAAAAAGGGTGCCCGTTCAAGGCACCCTTAAAAATGAGCGTAGGTAGGATTGAAGACAAAGATTTACATATCAGGTGGCAAAATCACTTTGTTAATCGCGTGAATCACTCCATTACTGGCATTCACATCTGGCTGGATCACTCTGGCATCGTTGACCTGAACGCCACCATCGCTGACCTGAATTTCGACAGACTTACCTTCAACTGTATTCACTGCACCAGACGTTAGCTGATTTGAGGAAACTCTACCAGACACCACATGATAAGTCAGGACTTTGATCAACATTGCCTTATTCTCTGGCTTGAGCAGCTTTGCCAGAGTGCCTGGGGGTAATGCTGCAAATGCCGCATCCGTCGGGGCAAAAATCGTGAAAGGGCCTTCTTGCGATAAGACGTCTGTCAGATCTGCGGCTTTGAGCGCTGCCGTTAGAGTTCTAAATGAGCCATTCGCAGCAACTGCTTGAACCACCGTATTGGTGCTGGAATCGCTAGAGGTCGCAGACAGAGAACTCCCAGACCTCTGACTGGGCATCATTTGACTATCATTCCGGGAACCAGGAGTAGAGGGTGTAGGTGTCCCCATTGACAGACCCGTCATATCACTTTGGGAACTCGAAGTGGAGGGAGTGGTGGTTTCCATCGAAGTGCCCGTTACATCATTCCGGGAACCAGGAGTAGAGGGTGTAGGTGTCCCCATTGACAAACCCGTCATATCACTTTGGGAACTCGAAGTGGAGGGAGTGGTGGTCTCCATGGAAGTACCCGGAACTTGCTGCGCCGATGGGCTGGCGTTTGGAGGAACCGTACCAGGAGTCACCTGGCTACCTCCAGGTAGAGGCGTCGAAGCTGTCGGTTCCATCGAAGCAGGGGCTGTCGAAGTGGAGGGTGTCATGGTAGAAGAAGCTGAGGGTCCCATGCTATCTGAAGCAGGCTTTTCAGCAGCTAACCGCATCTGTTCGTCTGGGGAAATCATCACTCGTCCCCGATAGAAAGTCGTCTGTGCCAATCCAGGTAGACTGAACAGCACGCCAGCACTAACGACGCTGGCTAAAATCGCCAAGCGAGTGAACCGATTATTCTGTGTCTCTAGAGTCATGGAACTCTCCTTTTGTGAAGCAAGATGTGAAGTTCTGCAAATTTAAGGTTACGTTGCCCGTCTTAGGCTTTTCTCTACCCCTGGTTGGATCTTAAAAAGAGAAGAACCAGGACATAAAATCCTTCTTCCAACTGACACCGACAAGATTTTTCTGGCTGTATGATTGACCTTATGGTTATTTGAGTAGTGCTGAAACTCAGACATATGCAGGAGATGAACTAATGCTGGAGCTTTATCAATTTGAGCTATCGCACTACGTTGAGAAGGTTCGCTTGATTCTGGATTACAAGGGTCTGGCTTATCGCAAGATTCAGGTCACGCCAGGAATTGGGCAAATTGATCTCTATCGTTTGTCGGGTCAGCGCCAGGTGCCTGTCCTCAAAGATGGCAATGAGGTGATTGCGGATTCTACTGCGATCGCCGAATATCTCGACAAGACTTATCCCGATCGCCCCATTATTCCTAGCGATCCTAAACTTAAAGGGCTTTGCTATCTGATTGAACAATGGGCGGATGAACTGATCGGCTTAAATGCTCGTAAAGCACTACTGGCAGCTCTGGGCAGTCAGGGCTTCCGTACCGCTCTATTACCCAGTACCACCCCAGACCCACTCAGAACACTGGTTAGCTCAATTCCTACTGAGTTCTTCAGCTTTCTCAGTCTCGGTATTGGCATGGGCACCGATGTTGCCAAAACAGCTCAAGAAGCCCTGAAGCATGATCTAGCATCTCTTTGCTTCATTTTGATGCAACAGCCTTACCTGGTTACCGACCAACCAACCCTGGCAGATTTTGCCGTTGCTGGGTTGTCGATGTATATCAAATTCCCAGAGGGACCCTATCTGAATATTCCGGAACAACTAAAGGGCAAAGGTGTCCCTGGCATAGCTGATGTTGCTACATTTGAACCTTTCTTCACCTGGCGCGATAAACTCTATGCTGATTTCCGCAAACCTCTAGCAGCAACGAGCACCAGTGCTTCTTCACCGACTTCTATCAACATCGATTAGGCAAGCAGAGCCGCCCAGGGGTATTTCCCAGCAGAGCCAGGGAAAGTGTGTTTTACCAACTTAGCTTGAGTGGCGTTGCTGAAAAGCAGGATGATTTGGAACGAAGTTGCAAATCATTCAGCACCATCTTCATACCGTTGTTGGGCAACGCCGCTTGAATAGCCTGGTGGGGACAGGCATTTGCCTGTCCCTGCTTCAGAAAATCTGAAGATTAAAACCCTAAAAATCCAAATTGACGCGGGTAGCCGAACCATTTACTAACCCTGTTGGGTAGAGTCTGTCAGGATCAAACGCTATGGACTTTTATTCATATCCGTCAGGCAACCGGATGAAAATCTTCAACGGGTTTGCTGGGCAATGTCTAGGAAGTAAAGAATTTGGGTATATTCAAATTCTTCGGCGAGATTTTTAAAGACCGTTGACAAGTTGGGGTTTTGGGTCTCGATTTGGTGAATGATGTCTTGAATTTGGTGGGTATAGCCGAGAATAACAGATTGCTTGAGTGCAGTCTGGAGGTCTTCGGGTAAAGCATTGATCCATACAGCTACCCGAGTTTCATCGATCGCTTGGTTGGCAAAGCATGACACTCCAGCATAGCGATATTGCAAATCGAGATGGCGCTTGAGGGTCGCAAAAATTTCGGATTCAGCGAAGGGTTTGCTGATGAAATCGTTGCAACCAGACGCGATCGCGATTTCGTGATGGTTGGTCAAACCCGTTGCCGAAATGCCAATCACAATCACGGGAGATTGAACTGCTTGGGCGGTTTCAAGTTGACGAATCTGACGGGTCACTTCGTAGCCATCAAGCTCAGGCATTCGCAAGTCCATCCAGATTAAATCGGGGTGCCAGTCCTTCCACAGGGCGATCGCGTCCATGCCATTCGCAGCTTCTTGTAAATCCACTTCTAAAACACTGAGCAATTGCACTAATAACCGACGATTGACTGGATTGTCATCCACAATGAGAAAGCGATAGCGAGGCTGTCCGGGGGCAAGTCCGATGATGGGGCAATCGTCGGGCTGCGGGTCATGCGAGAGATGCTTGGTCAGCAGCAGAATATCAAATCGGAAATAACTGCCCTGACCCAGATGGCTTTCTACTGAGATGTCTCCCCCCATAATGCGGACAAATTCACGGCTAATGGTGAGTCCTAATCCGGTTCCAGATTTTTGTTGTCCACTTTGGGTTTGGCTAAAAGCTTCAAATAGTTTTTGCTGATCAACGATAGAAATCCCGCTACCGCTATCTTCGACTTCAAATTGAATCCGGGTGGGCGTATCGTTCTGGTGATGCTGAGTGGAGTGGTTCAATGGATGGAATGGCTCCAACTTCGATTGCTCAGATATGCTAACTCGCAGAGTCACATGACCACGATCGGTAAACTTGAGGGCGTTGTCAAGTAAGTTGATCAGCACTTGTCGCAGTTTCACTTCATCGGTGTATACCAGCCTGGGTATATCGGGCGATTGTTCCAGGCAAAAAGCAACATTTTTGTCGAGGGCTTTGAGTTTGAACAGGTCATGAACGTCATGCAGGAGTGCCCAGAGGTCAAAGTCAGTTGCATTGAGAGTGGCACGTTTGGCTTCGATTTTGGCAAGATCGAGTACTTGATTGATGATGTTGAGTAAATGGGCACCACTGCGTTCAATAATCGCAGCATTTTCTTGCTGGGCTGGTGGAATCAGCGGGTCTCGTTTGAGTAGATGGGCAAAGCCCAAAATGGCATTCAGGGGCGATCGCAACTCATGACTCATGTTGGCAATGAAGTTTCCCTTTGCCTGGTTTGCGGCTTCAGCCAATTCTTTGTTTTTTTGAAGCTCCAGTTCTACCTGTTTGCGTTCGGTGATATCGGTATTGACGACAGTGACGTTCCAGGCGTGAGCAGCTTCATCCCAACGGGCAGAAATCCGAGATCCAATCCAACGCAAAGAATTATCGCGGTGACGATAGCGAAATTCTTCTCTAGGCGGCTGTTTTTGTCCATTCAGAATGCTGTGATAGGTTGGCACCAAAATCGATTGCCAGTCATCTGGATGCACTCGTGAGCGCCACAATTCTGGGTCGGCGATAATTTCTTTCGGGGTATAACCACAGAGATCAATGCACCCATTGGAAACGTATTGGTAGGCAATGGAACCATCATCAAATAGATGAAAGTTAAAGATAGTAGCAATCGTATTGTCCAGAATGTCACTCAGCTTAGTTTGAGAGACTTGTAAAGCCGATGTTTTTTCGGAGATTTGTCGTTCTAATTCACGCGCATAGTTGAGGCGAAATTGTTCAGCTTGCTGTCGATCGGTAATATCTTGAAAAGCATTGATGACATAGATCACTTTGCCAGTTTCATCAATGACTGGCATTGTTTTTACTTCAAGGGGAATCCGACGACCATTCACCTCAATTTCAATGTCATTGTTATCGCTCATCTCACCCCGTAGTACCCGCATTGCGGGGAGTTGATCAGTAGGGTATGGACGATCGGTCCCTGCGACATAGACTCGATAAACTTCTGAGATTTGCTTAGCGGGCACCGGCGCAGTTTCCTGTCCAGTAATTGCCGCTCCTTGCCGATTGACCAAGAGCAAATTACCCTCAGCATCAAACACACTGACACCCACAGGCACACTATCCAGTAGCGTCGAAAACTTTTGTTCACTTTCGCGCAGCGATCGGAAAGAACGACTCAACTGATTTGCCATTTGGCAAAACGATTTGGATAGAGCCGCAACTTCGAGGATCTGGGTAGCAGAGACTGGGCGATCTAAATGCCCCGAAGCAAACGCCTCAGTTGCCCGAGTCAACTGCACTAGGGGATGCGTAATCCGGCGAGCTGTCCAAATTCCAAATCCGAGTGAAGTGCTCAGGGCAACCCCACAAAGCAGTAAGGTTTGGCGCCAGTTGCGATAGATTTCGCCCATGAAGTCAAACTCTGGCACCACAGTGACAATCAGCCAGTCCAGCCCATATTTGTCTTGATAAGAGGTGACGTTAGCAAAATACCGTTGACGCGCCTGCTTTCCCTGCTTCAACGACACCGTATCCACAAAGTCAAACTTAGATGGCCGAATTTTTTTGAACGAACCAAAATGAGTCAGGAGTGCCTTTGCCGTCGCCTGGGTTAAACCGTCTTGGCTCTTCACTGCATTCAGCCGAATCAGCTTTCGCTGGTTGGCTGCTAGATGAATAGCATAGGTTTTCTCCAGGGTGGAGGTGGCAATTAAATCCCCCGATCGCTCAATGACGAATATTTGACCATTCGGAGAAAAATCTAAATGATTCAGAAATTCACTGATATCGTTCAGTGAAACGGTGACCGATAAAACCCCTCGTAATTGTTGATTTTTGTAGACAGGGGCCACCGCCGCCGAACTTGCAAGGGGGGCAAGCAGAAGTGGATAAATCGGAGTCCAGGATGGCTTGCCGTTTTTTGCGGCAATTTTGTACCACGTTATCTGGCGGGGGTCATAATTGTGAACCGTTTGAACCAGTTCAATTCGCTTCCCCTGGGCATCCAGACGATAGAGCCGATTCTCTTTGGGGTAACGGTTGGTCGTTTCGCCAGAGATCCAAGAACCTGGCACAGTGAGAATTCCTCGCCTATCATGGCCGATGAAAAGCGCTTCGCCTTGGGTATTACCAAGCCCGATCGCCGTAAAATCGTCATATAAGGGTAAGGTTTGAAAGAAGTAATTTTCTAATTGCTTAAAATTGGTATCGTCAAGTTGTTGGCTTTCTAGTGCTTGCTTGCTGATAGCTAAAACTTTTTGGGCATTGCCTAAAAAACTATCGAGGCGATCCTTGACTCGATCGCTGGTTGATTCGATTAATTGATCGGCAAGGTCGGTGACTGCTTTTTGCCCACTGCAATAGGAAAGATAGCCAACCAAACCTGTAATTCCGACCACTTGCAGAACAAACGGCACAATCAACAACATTCGAAGCGAAATTCGCATTTCTGAATGCCCTATGGCTCCAACGAATAACAAGCGGATTAAGAGGGGGTACTGAATAGCCGTATGAATTGGAACGAAGTTTCAATTCATACAACTCCCAATTTATACCCAGAATCAGCAACGCCAATTTAGAGGAGTGGCAATCGACATCTATGAACGGTTTTGTTAAGTGATCATGCTAGTTTTACAAAATCATTCACAGCCTATTCAAAATCACCCGGTTTGCCAGTCAACCGAATAACTACTGAATTATATGCAAGAGTGCCCAAATCGAGCGGGATTGTATCAGGTTATATCAAAATTCATCAGCCATAAGATTAGCTTCGACGAAGTTTGATCGGCATCATCCGAGTTCGGAACTGCATCGATGATATTTGGAGCCAAAGATACTGCTTCCTGGAAACATGCGTTTGCTGCCGATCAAGATTGCCGATCGCGGGTCACAAACGGGAGATCCACCAATTCCGCTTCCCAATTCCCCACCTGTACCTTCAGACCGGCGGCTGCCTCAACTTTAGTGCGGATATAAGCTAAGCCCAGATAACCCTGTTCAGTCTGGGTGAGGCTGGTCAAGGTGCCCACTTTGTCTGTACCCAGAGTGATTGGGCTACCCAGTTCAGTGGAGTGATGGAAGCGAATTCCCCAAAGCTGCTGCTTTACGCCTTTATAAGTATCCAGACGGGCGATCGTTTCTTGCCCGATATAGCACCCTTTGTTAAAAGAAATGGTTTGCCATAGCCCTGCTTCCAACGGATTGTAGTCTTCGGTCAACTCGTGACCGGGCATAGGACGCCCCTGCTGAATGCGAAGTTGCTGCCAAGCACGATTACCCAGTGGCACCGCATCTGCTGCCACCAGGCTTTGCCAAAGGCTTGCTGCCTGCTCAATTGGAGCAATTACTGTATAGCCTGCGATCGCCAACTCATTGCCCACCGCGACCAATACTTCCTGCCCTGCAAGCCAAAGGGTTTGGTGGCTGGCATAAGGTTGACCTACCAGCGCTCCTGCCCCCAATTTATCTAGTAAGGCATGGCTGGCGGGACCAATCAGACTGAAGGCAGCAGTTTCGGCAGAAACATCGGTTAGTTTTACCTTGTCGGCAAAGAAAATGTAGCGATCGAGAACTGTCATCACTTTCTGGCTTTGTTCTGGCGAGGTCACCAACCATACCGCATCTGCCAGCACATAAGCCGTGATGAGATCAATTGTCCGAGCTGTAGAGGTCAGAAAAACCGTATCGCACCCCTGCCCTGGTTTCAGAATCTTGAAGTCGTTGCTGCTCTGGTTGTGCAAAAAACTGAGACGATCGGCATCGGTGACCCGAATTCGACCCCAGTGCGTGCGATCGTACAATGCCACCCCCGAGATCGCCGCCTGCAACGCCATCACATCATTGCCAAAACTGACAGGGACATCTGCTTCTACTACTGCCCCAAACGCGCCCTGAATATCCCGTAAAGCTTGACTCATAAGTTCGATCAATTTTTTCGATCAATTTTAAAGATCTGGTCTGGGTGCAGACCTCCGAAGTTTTAACAACCTCGGAGGTCTTGGATGCCAGCGTAGCGCATCATCAATCAAGCTTTGGGGTTTCGCGATCGCGAAAACCTCGCGTTTGGCTTGACAGCACGCTACCAGCTTAGATTATTCATAAATCCAGGGTGTAATCGTGGGTTGCCAATTCGCCAGTTCCTCATCTTTAAACCACAGGCTAATCTCGCTTTGAGCCGTTTCAGGCGCATCGGAACCATGGATCAAATTGCGTCCTACACTGACCCCAAAATCACCCCGAATCGTTCCCGGTTCAGCATTCAACGGGTTGGTAGCGCCAATCATCTTTCTGGCAGAGGCAATTACCCCTTCCCCTTCCCAAACCATTGCCACTACGGGACCAGACGTGATGAACTCAACCAACCCCTGAAAGAAAGGTCTTTCCCGATGAACGCCGTAATGGGTTTCCGCCAGTTCACGGCTCACGTTGACCAACTTCAGACCCACCAGCGTAAAGCCTTTTGCTTCAAATCGGCTAATAATCTCACCGATCAGCTTACGCTGCACACCATCCGGTTTAATTGCCAAAAATGTCCGTTCCAAAGCGCTTCCCTCATCTTGAACTAACTGAATACAGCATCCAGATTAACTCAGAACGGCTCCGATGCCATTTGCGACTCAGGCATGGGGAAATGAAACCAGCTGGGTTAGGCAAAGCTTCAATACATCCTGCGATGCCGAAACATCCAAAATTTCGTTCAGCCCGATCGTCAGCCATCTTACCTACAACTCCTGAGTGAGTGCGATAGACTGGCTATCTAAAAGGTTGTGAGGACAGGTACAAGGATGGGTGGCGAATCGACTCAAGCTCAAGCGGCAAGTGAGAAACTAGTCAACAATGGCACTAAGTTGAAGCCAAATCGGGCTGAGGTGATGGATAGCTCGAACGGTGTCAAACTAACGATCGGTGAAACTGCAACAACCTGGACGATCGAGAAAAGCGAAGAACTCTATCGCATCCAGGGTTGGGGTGAGCCTTATTTTTCGATTAATGCAGCAGGACATGTAACGGTGTCGCCACAGGGCGATCGCGGTGGCTCGCTCGATCTGTTTGAGTTGGTCAATGCTCTGAAAAAGCGCAACCTGGGTCTACCTTTACTGATTCGATTTTCAGACATTCTCGAAGACCGCATCGAGCGATTGAATGCTGCCTTTTCCCGAGCGATCGCTCGCTACAGCTACGCTGGAACGTACAAAGGCGTGTTTCCGGTAAAGTGCAACCAGCAACGCCACCTGGTGGAAGATTTGGTGCGCTTTGGCAAACCCCACCAGTTTGGGCTGGAAGCAGGCTCCAAGCCTGAGTTGATGATTGCCCTGGCAACCCTCAATACCCCAGGCGCTTTACTGATCTGCAACGGCTACAAAGATCGGGAATACATCGAAACCGCCATTTTGGCGCAACGGTTGGGACAGACCCCCATCATTGTGCTAGAGCAACTGGAAGAGGTGGCATTGGTGATCGAGGCAGGGCGGAAGCTAGGAATTCAGCCGATTCTGGGTGTACGTGCAAAACTCAGTACCAAGGGGATGGGGCGTTGGGGCACCTCAGCCGGCGATCGTGCCAAGTTTGGCTTAACCATTCCCGAAATGATTCAGGCAGTGGAACGGCTCCAAGCTGCCCAAATGCTGAGTTCGCTGCAACTCCTGCACTTCCACATTGGTTCTCAGATTTCGTCGATCGCGGTCGTCAAAGATGCGATTCGGGAAGCCAGCCAGATCTACGTCGAACTAGCACGACTGGGAGCCGATATGAAGTATTTGGATGTAGGGGGAGGGCTAGGGGTAGACTACGACGGCTCCAAAACTAACTTTTATGCCTCCAAAAACTACAACATGCAGAACTATGCCAACGACATCGTGGCAGAAATCAAAGAGGCTTGTACTGAGCGAAGCATCCCGGTTCCTACACTGGTCAGCGAAAGTGGACGAGCGATCGCCTCGCACCAATCGGTTTTGGTGTTCGATGTGCTCAGCACCAGTGATGTCCCTGCCAGCCCCCCCGAACCGTTGAAAGAGCGGGAACACCTGATTATTCGCAACCTTTATGAAACTTGGGAAGCGATCGCTCTTGAGAACTATCAGGAGGCATATCACGACGCAGTTCAGTTCAAAGAAGAGGCAATTAGTCTATTCAATTTTGGCTACTTGAGCTTGACCGAACGCGCCCGAGTGGAACGGCTCTACTGGTCCTGCTGCCATAAGATTCTCGCGATTGCCCGCCAGCAAGAATATGTGCCCGATGATCTGGAAGATCTGGAAAAGATCATGGCATCGATTTACTACGTCAATCTCTCGGTATTTCAGTCGGCACCTGATAGCTGGGCGATCGACCAACTCTTCCCAATCATGCCGATTCACCGATTGGACGAAGAACCCACCCAGCGCGGCACCCTGGCAGACCTCACCTGTGATAGCGACGGCAAAATCGACCAATTTATCGATCTGCGCGATGTCAAATCTGTACTGGAACTGCACCCCCTGAAATCGGCAGAGCCTTATTATCTGGGCATGTTCCTCAGCGGTGCCTATCAGGAGATTATGGGCAACCTGCACAACCTATTTGGCGACACCAACGCCATCCATATCCAGCTCACCCCCAAAGGCTACCAGATTGAACATGTCGTCAAAGGCGACACCATGCATGAGGTGCTGGGATATGTGCAATATGATTCCGAAGACCTGATCGAAAGCATTCGTCGCCAGACAGAACAAGCTCTGCTCGATAAACGCATTACCCTCGAAGAGTCGCAACTCCTGTTGCAAAACTATGAACGGTGTCTGAGTAGCTACACCTATTTATCGGCATAGGAGAGAGTGATGGAGTGAGGGAATGATAGAAGTCATTGGAGGCAGCGCCTCGAAAGGAGCATTCCCAAGCAGAACATGAGAACGAAAAATCTTCTGACTCCTAACTCCTAACTCCTAACTCCTAACTCCTAACTATCATCCTTCAACCAGCACCGCTTGCGCTTTGAATTGAAGAAAAGCTTGTATCAATTCAGGGTTATACCATCCCTTCGCAGCATCTTCTAGCATGATGCGAAGGGCATGCTGTGCACTAAACGCAGGCTTATAGCAACGGGGATGAGTGAGTGCGTCGTAAACATCTAGGACTTGCACAATTTGCGCGAGATCAGGAATGTCGTTACCTGCCAAACCGTCGGGGTAACCAGAGCCATCCCATCGCTCGTGGTGATGACGGATAACAGGGAGAATGTGAGATAGGGGTTGCAGGGCAGCACAAATTGATTCGCCAATCAGGGTATGTTGCTTCATCACTTCCCATTCTGCTGCGGTTAGTGTGCCTGGTTTCTGAAGCACCTCAGTGGGAATCGCCATTTTACCGATGTCATGGAGGTATCCCCCCCACATCAAAATATAGATTTCGTCGGTCGGTAAGTTGAGGAACTCGCCAAAAGCCCGACATTCTTCAGCTAGACGTTCGCAATGCTCGCGAGTGTCACGATCGAGGGCACCCACAAGGCGGCCAATGGTCGAAAGAATATTTGCAGTTTCGTCCAGATCTACCGTGGAGAACCGCTGGGATATCACAGTTTGAATCGTCTGGGGGCGAGTGATCATCATCGGACTCATGACTTCCATTGCAAAAAGGGGGCTTACAAAAATCGGTCATGTTGATCTATCGGTTGTGTTCAATTCTTTTATGCAGCCATCAGGTGCGACCATCGCAATTTTTTGGCAATACCCCCCAGATCCTTCTTTTGGCATACCGATTGTGGAGGATGCGTTAGACTCATTCACTTTGAACCTGCTACCCGTGGCAGAGGTGGGGAAGCAGGTAGAAAAGTAATACTGGCTTTAGAGTTCACATCGGGGTGTCTCGGCTTCTACCCAGTTTTCAGTTTGAGGAGTATGAGATGCAAGTATTAGAAAGGCCTGTTTCTGTGGCGATCGACCGTTTAACCGATCGCGTTGTTGAGCCGACCCCCGACCCAGTGCAATTGGTAGAGATTTACCTGGGGTATCAAATTTTTCTAAAGCGACTTTGGGTCTCTGGGGTAGATAAGGGGCTTTGGCTGCACTGGTGCCATCCGCAAGATGTGGGTCGCAAAGCGCATCTCATCTATGGTCATTTTTTGCCTACTAGAGACATGCTGCCGGAAATCCTTGATCGAGTCAAAGAAATGATTGCAGTAACGGTCAAGGTCGAATCAGCTCACCAGCGATCGTCGAAACCAACCAGCCAACCCGGCTTAGCGACTTGGTTAAAAAAGTGGTTCAAGTAGCTGCGACTCAGAGCCGCTGAACTCGTCCAGGCATCAGCTCACCGAAGGCGCTTTCTGCTTGATCCCCTGTAACAGATAAGTCATCATTTCGCCCTTGCCCTTCACCACAATCATCCCCCTCTGCTTGAAATGATAACGGTGTTTAAGTCGCTCATAGGTTGCTTGGGTTACTTGAATACCCCCTGCCATCCCCTGTGACTCCATACGGCTGGCAACATTGACCGTATCGCCCCAGAGATCATAAATAAACTTTTTGGTGCCAATCACCCCAGCCACCACGGGACCTGTGTTGATGCCAATGCGAAGATGGAGAGGAATTTTGAGTTCCTGACGAAACCGAGCGATTTCTCGCTGCATCCCCAATGCCATATGGGCGATCGCCTCAGCGTGATCGGGTCGCGGAGTTGGCAACCCCCCTGCCACCATATAGGCATCTCCGATCGTCTTAATCTTCTCCAGACCATATTGCTCAGTCAGGCGATCGAATGCCGAAAAAATTTGATTTAACAGCTCTACCAATTCCAGCGGCGCAACCTGGGTAGATAGGGGCGTAAAGTTGACAATATCCGCAAACAAAATGGTGGCTTCAGGGAACCCGTCAGCAATGCTGCTCTGTCCTTCTTTGAGGCGATTGGAAATCGCTGCTGGCAAAATATTTAATAAGAGACGCTCAGACTTTTCTTGCTCTTGCAGTAACTGCTCATTTGCCTGTTGCAAGTCTGTGGTGCGTTCATTCACCCGCACTTCCAACTCTTGTGAAACCTGACGGAGTCTACCAATCACCAAGGCAATTCCAGACACCCCAAAGATTGCCAAAATCACCAGCATAACTGAAGTGCCTCTGATCCCCGCCCAGGTCTTTTGCATAAAGCTGTCCAGCGTTGTAGAGATCTCTAAGACTCCTCGCACATCTCCTACTCGCCAATCGGTTTTAGGACTATCAGGGTGGGTGTTATGACAATTCACACAAGATTGCTGCATGATATCTGCCTGAGCAAATCGCAGCGTTAGATGCCCTTGAAAAGACTCAAACCGAGAAAAGTGATGATGAGGATCGGTTTTGAGATAGTTTAAGGCGTCTCGTTCAAAAGTATCCTGAGGTCCACCCTGCGCCTTTCTCCAGGGAAATGGATATTCGCTGTAGAGTCGCACTGACATACCTGGATTTTTTGACTCCAGGCGTTGACCTAAATCCATCAAAAAATTGACTGGCAGTGGAATTTTATCGACTTTGCCATGATAATCGTGGGTAACTTCCACTGGGTGGCTGGCAGGGAGGCGATCGACCACTTCGGCACTGTAGAGCGTTCGGGATTCCTGAATTGCCTGTGCGTAAAGCATCGCATTTTGAAGTGCCTGTTCTTTGACCAAATTGGTTGAAAGATGAGACATATTAAACAGGGCAGCCGCAATGCTGGCACCGAATAAAAGCACCAATAGCAAAATCGTCCGACGATAGAACAGACGTGTCATTGCCTGCTTCAGTGTAGCGATCGTCGCTGGTAACCCATACCGACTGGAATCAAAATCTAATGAGTGCATCAAACCTCTCATCTGCCAATTGAGTTCTCCCTTTCTTTGTCAAACAGGCAAAGTACAACCCTGCCCGGATTATTTTCAACCTGATTTATTTCTCCCCTGTCCCTCGGTAGCAGTTTCTCCCCCAGGTCGGATAAGCTAAATCAATACTTAATCTGGAAGAAAAGCAAGTCATTCTGTCCAAGTTGCTCTCATTAAGGTTTAATTTTTTCATGGAAACATCTTTCATTAAGGAAGTCGCCCTGAATTAATTGTCAAAAGGGGTTTGGGGACGCAGCCCCCAGGCAGGGGGGGTACCCCTCCACCCCAAAATAATTTAGCCCAGCCACTGAGCATCTCATCTGTTGTTCATGAAACCATTCTCTAAACCCAATTTGCAGTCCATCGCAGTCTGCTGCGTAAAGTCTGCTGCATAAAGCTAAGTTATAGATAAAAAAATTAGCCAATCCATTGATGCCATGCTTGTTGCTTTGTTATGTTTCTTGCCCCCGAACAACTACAAGCGCTACGAGACTGTTGTAAAGATGAAGCCGCTTTTGTTCGGCTGCAACAGCTTTTAGCTGAAATATTGCCCCATCCCCCGGCTGAGGCAGCACCTTCGCACCCCAGAGAAGCCTGGTATCAGGCAATCTTGCAAGCCATGCCCGATCGCATGTTTCGGGTAAATCGTTGCGGAGAATATCTGGACTTCAAAGGAATTGATGACGATGCAGCGATCGGAGTGCAAGCAGAGGCGATCGTCGGCAAAACAATTCACTACTTTCTGCCTGCCCCCATTGCTGATGCCTGCCTCAGTCTAATTGACAAGGCGTTAGAGACCCGTACCTTACAAACTTATGAGTATCAACTCGCCTCGCCTTGGGAAGGGCAATATGATACGGCACGCGACTACGAGGCCCGCCTGATCGCCTGCGGCAAAGATGAAGTCCTGATTTTGGTGCGCGACATTACTGCATATAAGCAGTCAGATAGCAAACTGCGACGCAGTGAGAAGCTCTATCGGACACTGGCACACAATTTTCCGAATGGGGCAGTTTTTTTGTTTAATCACGATTTGCGTTATGTTGTTGCCGAAGGCAGCGGATTGGCAATTCTCGGATATTCCAGAGAAGCCTTGGAAGGAAAAACTATTTGGGAAGCCTTGCCCTCAGCAACTTGCGCTCTGATTGAACCTATCTATCGGGCAGCCCTAACAGGAAACGTCACCGTAGAGGAAGTGGCTCACCACGATCGCATCTACTTGTGGCATGTTTTGCCAGTCCGCAATATCCAGGGAGAAATTTTTGCGGGTATGGTGATGACTCAAGACATCACCGAACGCAAACAAGCCGAAGAAGCTCTCCGAGAAAAGGAGGCACGTTATCGATCGCTGTATAACAACACCCCGGTCATGCTGCACTCAATTGACCCGGAAGGACGATTGATCAGCGTGAGTGATTTCTGGCTGCTCAAGTTAGGCTATGCCCGACACGAAGTTATCGGTCGAAAATCGGTGGAATTCATCACTGAAGCCTCTCGTCGCTATGCCGAAGCAGCAATTTTGCCAGACTTTTTTAGAACAGGGGTTTGTCAAGATGTGCCTTATGTGTTTGTGAAAAAGAATGGGGAGACGATCGATGTGTTATTGTCCGCGATCGCAGAAAAAGATGCTAACGGGCAGATCACTCGCTCTCTGGCAGTTTTAACGGATGTCACGCAACGTAAACAAACCGAAGCCGCTTTGCGGGAAAATGAAGAACGATTTCGCAGCCTGGTTGAACAATCCCTGGTAGGAATTTACGTCATTCAGCATGGCAAGTTTAAATACGTCAATCCCAAGTTTGCTGAAATCATTGGTTGCACCCCGGAAGAAGTCTACCCCTTTCCCGTCATCGAGTGGGTAGTGCCAGAAGATCGGGCACAGGTGAAGGAAAACATTCGTAAACGCATGGAGGGTGAAATTGACAGCTTGCACTATGGCTTAAGAGTGCGTCACAAACATGGGGACATCGTTGAGGTCGAAGTTCTGGGTAGCCGAACGGAATTTAATGGGGAACCCGCCTTGATTGGCACTCTGATTGATGTGACTGAACGCAAACAAGCTGAACTCGCGCTCAAAGAATCCGAAGAAAAATTTTCCAAAGCCTTTTCGAGTAGTCCCAGTCCGATTTTGATTATCCGGTTTGCTGACTCCAAAATTATTGATGTCAATGACAGCTTTTTGAAGAGTAGTGGCTACTCTCGAGCGGAGGTCGTCGATCGCAAAATTGATGATTTAGGACTGTTCATCAATCCCATCATTCGGGAACAAATTCGGCAGTTGCTTTGGCAACAGGGATCAGTTCACGATCTAGAGTTCGAATTTCGTAAAAAATCGGGCGAAATTGGCATTGGTTTATTTTCAGCCGAAGTCATTCATTTGGGGCAAGAGCTTTGTACGCTAGCAGTGCCGCGCGACATCACCGAGCTAAAGCGAGCAGAAGCCCAACTACGCGCCGCCGCCGAACGCGAGCGTCTATTAGGGCAGAGTAGCTTGCGTATCCGTCGATCGCTCAACCTGGATCAAATTCTCACCACCACTGTTGCAGAAGTGCGTCAGGTATTGCAAGTCGATCGCGTATTTATCGGACAGATTGACGAAACCGGACAAGGCAGAATCATGGCGGAATCAGTCGAGCCGGGCTGGCAATCGATTCTCGCCTGGATTACAGACGACATCTACTTGTGCGAAGTGCAAATGCTGTTCGATCAGGGGCGGCGGCAAGCGATCGACGATACTGATCAAGCAACACTTTCTCCTGAGCTGGTAGAATATTATGCGATGTGCCAGATTCAAGCCAGTCTGGGAGTGCCAATTATGGTAAACAACAAATTCTTTGGGGCACTCATTGCCAACCACTGCGCGAGTTCTCGTCACTGGCAATCGTTTGAAATCGAGCTTCTGGAACAATTGGCAAACCAGGTGTCGATCGCCGTGCAGCAAGCAGAACTCTACCAACAGGTGCAAACCTTTGCCAGCAGCCAGGAACAAAAAGTCCAGGAACGCACCGCACAGCTTCAGCAAAAAATGCAAGAACTCCAAGAACTCAGTCAAGTGAAAGAGGATTTCTTACATGCCGTTTCCCACGATCTCCGCACTCCCGTGATGGGGTTGGCACTGGTGCTGCAAAATCTACACAAAAAAACCAGCGAGTCAGTCACGATTTCCAAATCAATGCTGGAACGAATGATGCAGAGCATCGATCGCCAATTAATGATGATCAACTCTTTGCTAGAAGCCCATTCTAGTGAGGTGTCTGGTGTGGTATTGAAACACGAACAAGTGCAATTAACCCAGTTGATTAGCACGATCGTGGCTGACCTAGAACCGCTAATGGCACAAAACCAGGCAACCTTCAAGAACTTGTTACCTGCCAATCTGCCTGTTTTGATCGCCGACCCCGCCCAGCTACGCCGCGTCTTCGAGAACCTGATCACCAACGCCCTCAAACACAATCCGCCCGGACTGGTGGTCACCTTACAAGTCAACGTCGAAAAAGATAAGTTGCGCTGTCTGGTGCAAGACAATGGAATTGGCATGAATGCAGCCGAGTGCGAATCGTTGTTCGATCGCTATGCCCGTGGTTCTCGCGCCCGTCGATCGGCAGGTCTCGGCTTAGGCTTATATCTATGCCGGCAAATTATCAACGCCCATAGCGGAGAAATCGGGGTGATTAGCTCACCGCAAGCAGGAGCAACGTTCTGGTTTACTCTACCTTGCGCTGTAGCCGCTGCCGAACGTTAAGAGATCGGCCAAAGGAAACACAATTTACGTTTGGGACGATCGTCCTGATCTCTCAGGCGCAATGCCTTCAACTCAGACATCCCCAGATTCATCGTCTACTCATCTCCATGGGAAGATTCAAAATAAGCTCGCTTCATCAAAACGGTATAAGCCACTGCAATTCCGAGCAGTGTCACAATGACTCCCGTCAAAAATCCACTTAACCAAACCAGCAACATTGTTCAACTCCAGCCGGACAACCAGGTAATAAACACCATTCTGGAGTCTTTTCAAGAATTCCTAGATTGAAAAGTAATAAGGTTTACCGATTCTTAATTCCTTTGCACCTTCCTGACCTCGTTAGTTAGAGAGGATGAGGAATAGATCATGCGCTGAGAATGCCGCTATAGATGGATTTGCACGTTCATTCATCCTTCCAAGGGTGCTGACGAGCGCAATCACGATTCTTTATATCTGCTGCCTCATCTCGCCTGTACCTTACCCTCTTTCATCCCTCCACTCTCCTTTAACCCCTCTCCGTTCTAATCAACCGCTTTACTCAAAGCCCGCCACGAGCAAGCTCCCACAATGCCATCAATTACTAATCCATAGCGCTTTTGGAAAGAACAAACTGCCAGTTCCGTCATTTCGCCAAACTCACCATCGATCTCGCCACAATAATCTTTGGTTACAATCAATGCTCGCTGGAGCAACCGCACTGCGGGTTCGTCACTGCCTCGGCGCAAAACCGGCATATTGACCGGAGATCCGGTATAAAGCGCCTGCCAGGTTGCAGCCCCCACAGCGCCATCTTCTTTTAAGAAAAAGCGGCGCTGAAATTGACGAACCGCTTTCTCTAGCTCTAAATCAAATTGGTCGTTGCAACAAGCAACCGTCACACCCCAATTGTTTAGCAGCTTTCGCAGCTCCAAGACCTGTACCCCTTGCAAACCGACCCGAAGCGTTGGTTTATTGAATTGAGTATACCGAAGGGGGACTGGTATCCCTGGATTCCACATTTCAGAAGGGATAATCATTGAACGGAGCCTCACAGATGTTAAACCTTTGTTTTTAGCTTGTTACGCCTGCCATACTACATTTGTGGTTGCATATGCTACAGTCATGCGCTCTACAGCCAATTGTGCAAATACTTCTTTACCCGTCAATCGCACTTCGATCAGGGTTACCGAATACACATGCTGTTGCTGTATATCTACACGCTACTGCTGCAAAGTGTGAGAGGCTTCACCAGGCAAGGTCAACCGATTGGGTGAGTATGAGGCGATCGCAGCCAGGGGCGAATTGTTTCGGTTGATCGCAAAAGATAGATCTCTGCAATCATGCTCAATCGGTTCTTGACACGTTACTCTAGGAGTTTATCTATCTCAAATTTGGCACTCTAGGAGCCAGCAGTTTTTTGTCTTTTTGAGTTAAAATTACACCCTCATTCCTGGCAGGGCATCATTTAGATGAAAGATTGAACTTTACTTCATAGTTCCGTAGTTAAGTTCTTTGCTTGTGTGGTTATTAGTGCCCCGCTGATGAATGATGCTTTAAACTGATGAGTATTTTTTACAATCAGTTCACCATTAGCTTGGTACGGACGGTTTTATACACGCTGCTCAAATTGTCTCTAAACGACTCTGCCCCCTTGCTATCCCAGGAGCTATCTGCGATGAAAGTCGGTCTGCAAGCTATGCTCAATGATGCCAATGTTGATGTGCGTCAGTCGATTAGTCAGCGTCAACTCTCAATTTCGATTTCTGCGATCGCAGAAGAAATTGGGCGTAGTGTGCCGTTGAATCTTTGCCTGATCTTAGATCACAGCGGTTCCATGGGTGGACGACCGATGGAGACCGTGAAGCAGGCGGCACAAAAGCTGGTCGATCGCTTGTCTCCCGGCGATCGTATCTCCATTGTCGTGTTTGATCATCGTGCCAAAGTGTTGGTACCCAACCAGGTCATTGAAAATCCAGCGGGTATTAAGCTCCAAATTAGCCAGCTGAAAGCATCGGGCGGAACTTCGATCGATGAAGGCTTACGACTTGGTATTGAAGAGTTGTCTCATGGTAAAAAAGAAACCATTTCTCAGGTTTTCTTATTGACCGATGGCGAGAATGAGCATGGGAGTAACGATCGCTGCTTGAAACTGGCAAAATTGGCGACTGATTACAACATGACCATTAATACCTTGGGTTTTGGCGATGCCTGGAACCAGGATGTGCTAGAGCAAATTGCTGATGCAGGTGGAGGTAGCCTCTCATTTATCCAGAAACCCGAACAGGCAGTGGAAGAGTTTGGGCGCTTGTTTACTCGCATTCAATCAGTGGCATTAACCAATGCTTATTTATTACTGTCGTTGCTGCCAGAAGTGCGATTGGCAGAGTTGAAACCCATTGCCCAGGTAGCTCCCGATACGATTGAACTGTCGGTAAGTCAGGAACACGATCGCTACGTCACCCGATTGGGAGATTTGATGGTCAATGATCCCAGAGTTGTACTGGTAAATCTATATCTTAGTCAGTTGGCAGAAGGTGTGCAGACGATCGCCCAGCTACAGGTACGCTACGATGATCCGGCTCAGGGCAAAGAAGGATTGTTGTCTGAAAAGATTCTCGTTGCTGTTCAAGCAATGAGTTCCTACCAGCCTGCCCCTAGCCTAGAAGTACAGCGATATGTTCTGGCGCTAGCAAAATATCGTCAAACTAAGATTGCTGAGACCAAGCTGCAAATGGGCGATCGCTCCGGAGCTGCCACGATGCTGCAAACCGCTGCTAACACTGCGCTACAAATGGGCGATCAGGGCGCTGCAACTGTTCTGCAAAGTACTGCGACTCGCTTGCAGTCGGGAGAGGAGTTATCGGAAGCCGATCGCAAGAAAACCCGTATCGTTTCCAAAACTGTTTTGCAATAAAGGAAAGTAGCGAGTCTTTGCGGTAGCCTTAAAAAGGCCATTTCAAAACCTGAAAGCCACAGGGGGCTTAAGCCTCTTCCATCGAAATCCGCTCTAGTGGCTGGTCCAGAGCGACTGCAACTTGGGCACACAGGTCATTGAGCAAAGCATAAAAAATCGGGGGTATGGTCGAGATTTAACGGATGGCGGGTCAACAACTCCCCCACGATACACTCAGCTCAAGACGATGGCGACCATCATCGGTAGGGTCAGCAACCGTTCTCGCATTTGCTTATCATGGTTGCCTTGAATCCCGGTCAACGGCTTAAAGCTGGCAGGCTTAAGCGTGCTCATTAAGCGCTGCTCAATTTCAGCAATCGCAGGGGCTGGAACTTGAGGGCGTCGCCGTAAATCTGCATTGGCATTGGACCAGGGGCGACTGCGAGTCATAGCTCATCCTCAGTCAAAAGTGGATAGACTTTAATTATGATTCTCTCTCCAAGGTTTTAGTTAAGTTGAGACCAGTGACAGTTGTACGCTCCTACAGACGGTCATCTGTAGTGCTAGTGCTATCTTTTGGAACTGGTATAAGGACAACTTCAACATTCCTAGAGAAACGAGAATTCAATACTATTTATTTTGACACTGACGCTCAAGCTTGCGAGGTTCTTGAAAACCTCGCAAGTCTAAACCCAAAGTCGAGATCGCGCTTCTCGTTTCTCCTACCATGCCAGCGCCAATCCATCAGCCCGGGGTTCCGATGCTGCCACCAGGCTACCCTGGTGGCGCAAAATGATTTGCCCTTTGCCAAAAGGAGCTAGGTCAGGGATGAGCTGGATTTGATGCTGCCGATCGCCCAATGCCAACGCCAGCGATCGAGCCACCGCCGACTCTAACCAGACCCCATTCTCCCGCATAAACTGCCAGCGGGGCGCATCCAGCGCTGCCTGCGGATTCATGCCGTAATCCACCAAATTCACCACCACTTGCACATGTCCCTGCGGTTGCATGGGTCCCCCCATCACGCCAAAAGGACCGAGCGGTTGGCGACCCTGAGTCAAAAAACCCGGAATAATGGTGTGGAAAGGACGCTTGCCTCCTGCAACCTGATTGGGATGCGCGGCTGCCAGAGTAAATCCCAGCCCCCGATTGTGCAGGGCAATGCCTGTACCAGGCACCAGCACGCCGCTACCAAACCCTTCAAAATTGGACTGGATCAGCGACACCATCAGATCGCCATCGGCAGTCGCCAAGTAAACGGTGCCGCCCTGAGGCAAGCCCGGTTTTGCCAGAGGCATGGCGATCTGCTGAATCAACTGCTTGCGTTCTGCGGCGTAGAGTTTATCTAGCAAGCGTTCGATCGGAAACTCCAGATAGCGTGCATCGGCAACATAGCGATGGGTATCGGCAAACGCCAGCTTTATCGCTTCGATTTGTAGGTGATAACTGTTGGCAGACTCACGCGGGTAGCGTGCTAGATCAAAGCCTTCCAGCAAATTCAGCGCGATCAACGCCGCTAGACCCTGCCCGTTCGGGGGAATTTCCCACACGGTGTAGTCCCGATAGGAAGTAGAAATCGGATCGACCCATTCGGGCTGATGTTGTGCCAGATCGTCCAGCGTGAGCAAGCCACCGGTTTGAGCGGCAAAGTCAGTGATACGCTGTGCCAGTTCGCCCCGGTAGAAGCTTTCGCCTTCGGAACGGGCGATCGTCCGCAAAGTCTCAGCATGAAAGGGGCTGCACCAAAGCTCACCTGCTTGGGGTGCGCGTCCCCCTGGAAAAAATACTGCCTTAAAGGGTTGAAATTCGGGTTCTGTCAAGGGGAGATAGAGGTCGGCGGCACGCCTCCAGGCACGGGCAGTTTCTGGCGAAACCGGAAACCCCTGCTCGGCATAGTGAATCGCCGGCGCAAACAGTTGCTCAAAAGGCAATTTGCCCCAGCGTTGCCAGAGGCTTTTCCAGCCAGAAACCGCACCGGGAACAGTTACAGGCAACCACCCCCGATCGGGAATGCTCATCCGACCAGCAAAATGCTCCAGGCGAAGACTCTGAGCGCTTTTGCCGGAAGCATTCAACCCGTGCAACTTGCCATCCCAGACCAGAGCAAAGGCATCGGAACCAATCCCGTTGGATGTCGGTTCGACCACTGTCAGGGCGATCGCCATTGCCACCGCAGCATCGACAGCATTTCCCCCCGCCCAGAGCATCTGCATGCCGGCAAGGGTTGCCAGTGGTTGGCTGGTTGCCACCGCACCGCGTTGACCCAGGACAACCCGGCGACCGGAGGGATAGGGATAATCGGACAAAGAGTGGAAAAGATTCACGATCAGGGAAGCTACCCAACGCAGGGAGACAAGGTTTTTCACCCCTTACAGATATCATGTATCCCAGTGCCCATAGAAGTACAATGCCTTCCTTGCGCCCTCTTCCTAAAACGTAAACGTCGTCCGAATCACCCCGATCGTCGTGGTGTCATTATTCGCATCCGCTTCTGGGTTAAACAGCACAAACGCACCAGGCGTGATGCTGATGTTATTGTTGATGCGAATTCGGTAGTAAGCTTCGAGATGATAGGCAACCGCTGGATCGACGATCGAGGCATCAAACCGTCTGCCATCTGCCCCCCCGGAAGATGCCGGATTGAGTGGTTGCCCAAACAGAATCCCCAAGGCATTGCCCTTGGCAAATAAATCAGAGAAGTGCAGACCCACCATATAACTGGTGTAGGTCACGTTGGCATCGACCCGCCCAGACGAGTCTTCCACAAAAATCCAAGCACCGTACGTAGAAAAAGCAATTTTGGGAGTAATGCGCCAGGTCAGGGTGCCACCGACCGAGTTGAGCTTCACCGGAATCCCCACAGGCAATCCGGGTAAGGCGCCAGCCGAGAAAGTTGCCAACCCTGTGCCCAGGATGTTGATTTCGTGGTAGCTGTGAGCATAATTGAGTCCAATATCCACAGTACTGAAGGGCTTCAGGGTCAATTGTGCAGCCGCAACCGTGCTACCACCAAATAAGCCAGCCCCCAGTGGCGTGCCCGGAACCCCCGGTAAAATATCGGGGGCAGCACTGGGTAAATTGGCATTAACGCTGCCATATAAAGCTCTCAGATCAATCTTGTCCGTGATTTGCCAGATGAACCCGGCAGCAGACGCCAATCCTCGCTGGGAAGTCCCGCCAGAGACACGCACCACCGGATTCAACCCACCAAAACGAGAGATCGATTCTTGCCCTTCCCCATAGAAAGGAGTGATAGCGGGGAAAGCATCGGTAGTTTCTGCTGCGGTGCCTGCAAAAAGAGTCAGATTTTTGAAGCCAGACGGGAAAACATAGAGCAACTTATATAGCTCAATATCATTGGCAGGGATGGCAGAAAGGGTTTTGGGATCGAAACTATCGAACTGAGGTTCAAAACTCAGTTTGGTCATCCCGGAGGTGAGAAAGGCTTTGCCTGGAAACAGGGTGGATTGCATCGTGCCCTCTCCTGTGACCGGATTGCCTGCCATGTTGCCTGCCTGGAGTCCGGTGATCAGCATGTCTTTGCCGGTAAAGCTGGTCACAAAATTGAGGCGCACTCGATCGACTAAAGTTGTCGAGGTGTCTTCTCCATCGGGTGAGCCGCCCCAACCTTGGGCAACGGCAAAAATGACTTCGCCATTGAGTTTGGTAGTGGTGGAAAACTGTTGCTTTTCGAGCGTAGTGGTGCGAACTTCCAGCCCATCCACTCGCCCGCGCAAAGTTGCCAGTTCTGCGGCAAATTCTTCTTGGAGCTTTTTCAGCGTTTCCAGGTCTTCTTTGGTTGCCAGTCCGGTGGTGCCCGCAGCAATCAGTTCATTGACCCGATCGAGGCAAGCATTCACCCCTGCCGCAAACTCGTAGCGGGTCATCGCCCGATTGCCTTTGTAAGTACCGTCCGGATATCCAGCAATGCACCCATACCGTTCCACAAGCGATTGCAAAGCCTGAAACGCCCAATCCGTAGGTTGCACATCAGACAATTGCGAGACCGATGTCACCTGAGCCATGGGAATGGTTTCCACGCTGGCAGGAGCGGCTGGACTGGGCTGGCTCTCAGTCTGGGCGGGCAGATTGGCAGATGTGCTTTGAGGGAGGGATTGCGCCAGTTCGATCGGTGCTGTCGTCTCAGTGGGTTGGTTTGCCGTCGTTGACACTGGCGAAGCAGCAGTTAAAGGCAAAGGTGAAACACTTGCCGCTGGCTGCATGGTTGGTAAAGAGGGGGCGCTCACGGCTGGAGCTGCCGTTGCCATAACCAGCGGCAACCCACTGGCTAACAGTCCGACCCACCCAATCTGATTCAAAGAAGATAATTGACGATGTTTCACAATTTGCCTCACACAAGGATAGGGACAGTGACCACCAGGAGGTAGGGCGTATCAACACGCACCACGCTCTGTCGCCTGACCCATCCGTAGCAGTGAGCATTGCTACGACAAATGGGCAGACGCAAGCAGCGGGGCACTTGACGTTGCAACGTCAAACAGCTCCGACCTGACTGGCAATTCAATGGGTTGAAAACCTATGGTTGAAGTCTACGGGTCACGATCGCGACCAGCGACTTCTTGCTAACAAGGATTGTACCGCTTGCTGCCGCGACTCTTCGCTTACGGTGGTTACAGAGTTCTTATGTTCTTGATAGATTTAAGTTGATGATATTTAAATTTGAGATTGAAAATAGATGATGGTATGGTGAACTGAGACGAGAGATCAGGAGTCAGCCGTCAAATGTCCAGATTTCACAGGATTTGAGGGGCTGACCTGACTCCGACAAGTTGAAATTTGAGTCGCCAGATCTCCGATTAGTCTCCGATCGTTGCCCAGGCTCGTAACACTTCTGCCACCGACCATGCCTGGGCAATGCAGCCTCTGGGCGTCATCGGGGCATCCCCGTCGAAAATTTCGCTGATGTTACCCAGCCCATGGGCATTGAGATGGGCGGCGATCGGTTCCAAAAATTCACGTGCTTTGACCCGATCGCCGTAGACTCGCAGATGCGCCAGCGCAAAGGGACCCAAGAGCCAACCCCAAACGGTGCCCTGGTGGTATGCGCCATCACGCTGGCGCTGATTGCCACCATAGATGCCCTGGTACTGCATATCATCCACTGCCAGTGAGCGTAAGCCATGGGAAGTCAACAACGCCTGCGCGCAGGCATCAACTACCCCTTTTTGTTGGGCTGGGGACCAGGGGCTATCCGGCAGGGAAACCGTAAAGATCTGGTTGGGACGCAAAGCCGCATCATTACCCTGGGGACTATCCAACACGTCGTAACAGTAGCCCAATTCATCGTTCCAAAAGCGCGAAAACCTTGCTAGTGTGCGGCTTGCCATCGCTTCGTACTCTTGATGGGGTTTGCCAATCTGGCGCGCAAAATAGGCCAGAGATCGCAGTGCGTTGTACCAGAGGGCGTTGATTTCGATCGGTTTACCGATCCGGGGAGTCACCACCCAATCTTCCACCTTGGCATCCATCCAGGTCAGTTGCACCCCGTCTTCTCCGGCATAGAGCAACCCATCGGCAGAATCGAGATGGATGTGGTAGCGTGTGCCCCGACAATGCCAGTCAATAATATCTGCTAACACGGGGAATAGCTCTATCAGGAGTTCATCATCCTGGGTGGCAGCATAGTAGGAACGGATTGCCTCAAAATACCAAAGCGTAGCATCAACGGTGTTGTACTCAGGCACTTCACCTGAATCGGGAAAGCGATTGGGCAACATGCCCCGATCGACATAGCGAGAGAAGGTGCGCAAAATCGATCGGGCGACTTCTGGACGCCCCGTTGCCAGGGTTAATCCCGGCAGACTAATCATAGTATCGCGCCCCCAATCGCCAAACCAGGGATAGCCTGCAATCACCGTTTTGCCGTTGGCTTCTCCCGCTGCCGCAGGACGATTGACAACAAACTGATCGGCTGCCAGGACCAAATGACTGATCCAAGTAGGCGGAGCTTTGGCATGCACAGGGCGACTGGTTTTCCACAGATCAATCAGCTTTTGTTCATAAGCGCGACGAGTCGAGAGGGCAGTTTCGCCATACAGCTTGGGTTGGGCTTCAGTACTGGCAACGATCGTCACAGATTCGCCAGGATTGAGCGTGATCTGAAAAGTCGCCGCGTGCAAATGATCTTCGCGATCGTTTAGTCCCCGGTAGCGTTCGACTGCCAGATCAAACCCGTAATACCAATCATGCATAGGGGTCACGCTAGCCTGGTCAGACAACAGGTAAAGCGGCGTCGCATCGGGAAAAGCGGTGACACAAATTCCCTGGTTCACTGGGGTGAGCTCCATGCGCCAGCCCTTGCCTTGAGTGCTGCTGTGGTAGTCGCGGTAATTGACGATCGCCTTGATGCTCAACGCCACCGGACGAATCGATCGCTGCAAGCTATAGCGGACATAGGTCGTATTTTCACCTGGCTGCATCCAGATCCGCTTTTCCAGCAAGGTATCAGCACAGGCAAACCGCCACATGGGCGTCGTTCCCTCTAGGGCAAAGCTCTCAATATGACGATATCCATGGGGACCTACTGCCCCATCTGCCCACCGATTAGTGTGAAGGGGGTAAAAACGTTCTCGCAAATTGCCGGAGATGCCATCCCCATACTGAATCGTTTCGTCCAGTTTGGTAAGCAGCAGTGTGCGTCCCAAAGGGGGCTTCAATGCTGCAACCAATAACCCGTGATAGCGACGGGTTAGCAACCCAGCTACCGTACCTGCGGCGTAGCCTCCAATCCCATTGGTGACTAACCACTCTCGTGCTTCGGCTGTGTACAAATCACCACAAATTTCCCGACCAAATTGAATCACCATCGGTTCTCCCGGCAAGTCCGGACCCATTGCGCTTACCATTACCCCGCTCCCATTATTCTCAGATCTTTTTTTGATTCAAGCTGATGAATCTGAGAATTTACCGAAGCATTATCGATTTCAAATAAGTTTGTGCTGAGAAGAAAGGCATTGATCTATAGCCGATTCTGACGAAGCACCCGTCTATCTATCAACCCCTCTGGAGAGGGAATTAAGAAAATTTTTCTTACGTAAGTAGTCTTACTTAGCCAGTGGAATGTGGGAATGCAAAAACAGAGAAATATGAGAACACCTAATCCCTAAACGCATACTCTATCTTCAAAGTGGGAACACTATGCCGACGATAATTTTAGTTTTTTATCTGAGATAAGTCTTCTCATGCTTCAGCTAAAACAGACGTTTCAAGGCGTGTTGAACTTGTTTCTGGAAAGGGCATGTCCGCTGTGTCAGCGATCGACAGCTCATTACCTTTGCCAAGACTGTCAGCGCCAGATCCAGCGATGTCAGGTAGCAGGGAATGAGTGGTCTGAACAAACGCCATATCCTGTATTTGCCTGGGGTACTTATGGCGGAGTACTCAAACGCACATTGTCTGCTTTGAAGTACGAGAATCAACCTCAATTGGCGCAACCCCTGGGACAATGGCTGGCTGAAAGCTGGTTGAAGTCGGGCAAAGCAGTTGTGGGTGCCACTTCTATCGTCGTCCCCATTCCGATGCATGAAAGCAAAAAGCAACAGCGGGGATATGACCAGGCAGAATTGTTGGCACAAAGTTTCTGTGCTGCATCGGGACTGCGTTTGAAAAGCCAGGGGTTGGAGCGAGTTCATAATACAACCGCGCAGTTTCAGCTTTCGCCAGCAGCACGGGAGCAGAATCTGGCTGGGGCGTTTCGGTTGGGGCAAGCGTTGCAACGATCGTCTGTGCGATCGGTCTTTTTATTGGATGATATCTATACAACAGGGGCAACCATTCGTTCTGCCACACAAACCTTGCAGCAGCAAGGAATTCAAGTGAGCGGTGTATTGACGATCGCGATACCCAAAACAGTGCGATGACCCATTTCGCCTCACAACGAAGGAGCAACAGAGAGGCACGACGATCGTTCAGGAAACCCAAAGATAGGTGCCGGATCTAAGCCAGTAATTTGGTGGAATTGATCGGGGCGGAGCGTGGTGACGATCGTCTGACTTTTCCAATTTTTTAGTTTTTGATGCGCCTGTTTTAAAAAGGCGGAACCTCTCATGAGGGGAACGGTTAACCAACTGTCGAGCAAGGTTTCGACTAAGGCTAACTCTACCAGAGGAGTTGGATAACTTGTGATTAAATCGCTTAAGTAATGATCAAATGTTTCCACTTCACTACCATTCAACTGATAGCTATCAACAATATATCGAACTCGTTGTTGATTAATTTTTTCTTGAATTTCCATCTTTTGGAACTTTTACGATGATTTCAATTTTCTATGGTTTTTAGTCAACTACTCACGATAGCAGCAATGTTAGTTTTCGCCACACCAATTTGTTAAGTTTGTTGCGAGAAGTGCTTTAGCGCTTCGCAAAATTTAGCTTTGCAAAAATTTATGCTTCAGGCACCCCAATCGCTTTGTAAAAATTGACGCTTCAGCACGGGAGGTATTTTGATAGCACTGAGCGGGGACGATCGCGGAGTTACTTTTCGTCTAGATTGGCAAAGTCCATCCAGGTCTACCTCTTGACCACTGTTCTGCGGCAATCTCTGGCGCCAGCCTCCCCATAACACCCTGGAAATGGCTCAGAAACCTGAAGAAAAATTTTCTCCAAGTGCCCGATTTTCCTCCCTCTCCGCACATCACTGAAACAAACAAATACAATGCTGTACTTAAAATTACATAACCACCTCTCTAGCTTTGCTAATATTCTTGGCATTTGTTGATAGTGTGTTTTTGGGTGTGAGGAGTATGGATAAGACTGTTAGTGCATGGAAGTCTTTGTTGGTAGTACCGACCTTGGCTTGGGTAGCATTGTTGGCTCCAGCCCACGCGATCGGGACTGAAGTACAAAATGAGAATGCGCTGCCTCAATCCCAAGCAGCAGCTTCTTTGGTCAAACCTGAAGTGGTTCAGGTGGATGCTGTGGCGACGACGGTTAACCCAGCAACGGCGGCGCAAAAGCCTTTGACGATCGCGAATGGCGCAATCGCTGCTGATACCGCTGCGGTTGATGAATCCAGCACGGTGAGTGTTGCGGATTTAGACCAGGCTCAGCCAGAGGCAACCCCAAGTGAAGGCATGGCACAGGTTACATCTGTGTCGCAGCTTGCCGATGTGCAACCGACCGATTGGGCATTCCAAGCTTTGCAATCCCTGGTCGAGCGCTATGGTTGTATTGCTGGATATCCCGATGGCAATTTCAAGGGGAATCGGGCGCTGACCCGCTACGAGTTTGCGGCAGGGGTGAATGCCTGTCTCGATCGGGTGAATGAATTGATTGCCGCGGGCACCACCGGACTGGCAACCAAAGAAGACCTGGAAACGCTGAAAAAGCTCCAAGAAGAATTTGCCGCAGAATTGGCGACCTTGAGGGGTCGGGTGGATTCTTTGGAAGCGCGTGCGACTGAGCTCGAAAAGCACCAGTTTTCCACCACCACCAAGCTCAATGCCTTGGTTTGGGGCAACATTACGGGCGCATTTGCGGGCGATGATGTCAAGATCAATGCCACTGCTTCCGATCCCTTCGGTCGTCCTGAGTTGCGGCAAGCTGGACGAGATTTGGCAGGGAATCCTTTGGTCAGAACGGTAACCGATGACCCGGAAATTACCTTTAGTGATTTGGGTTGGCTTTCGTTCGTGACATCGTTTAGCGGTAAAGACACCCTGGTTACCCAATTGGCGTTTGGTAATGGGGAATCTCCGGCAAACCTTTTTGCTTCGGCAGGTGCGTTCAACACGTTTGGTACGCCTTTCCTGGATCAAACGGCTGGCATTCAAGGCGAAGGGAACAATGTCATCATTCGGGAATTGTTCTATCAGTTCCCGATCGGGGACAACATCCAAGTGGCAGTGGGTCCTCGTGTCAATTGGTATCGCTACTTTGACGGCAACCGCTTCAACTTCTTCCTGGTGGGCACCAGCACCTTTAACTCCAACGGCAGCACCCTGTTAAATACCCTCGATCGGGGGTCTGGCGCAGTGGCGCAAGTGCAATTGGGCAAGCAACTGAAGTTCAATTTAGGCTATCTAGGTGAGAACACCGAATTTCTCCCAGCAGGTAGTGGCGAAGGCAATCTGTTCAACTCTTCCAGCGATCCCAAGCGGGGTCTATTTGGGGGAACCTGGACGGCAACGGCTGAATTGGCTTACTCACCCAGCAATTCTTTCAATGTCCGGTTGCTCTACAACCGCTCTCGGATTGAAGCCAGAGGTGGTCAAATTGGGGGTGTGCAGGGCGAACCCTTGCAAAATGGCATTGTAGATGCGGGCCCTGGCTTCTCTACCACCGTGAATGGCGCTGGTTTTGTGGTCGATGGCGGGTTGAAAGGATCGTTTGCCAATACCTTTAACATCAACTTTGATTGGTTGCTTTCCAAGGGCTTTGGTGTGTTTGGACGTTACAGCTTTGGCAACGTCAATCTAGAACCGATCGACAAATCCGTGAATGTGCAAACCTTCCAGGCGGGTTTGGCATTCCCGGATTTGGGCAAGCAGGGCGCGCTGGCAACCTTCTCCGCTTCGATTCCGTTTGATGTCGTCAAGGGCAAAAAATACTTTGTCTCTGGTTATGGCGACGGTGGCACCGAGATCGATTTAGAACTGACCTATTTCTATCCTCTAACCAGCAATATCGCCCTGGTGCCTGCCTTCTACGCCATCATCAACCCCAACAACTTTAGCGATAACCCCACGATCTTCGTGGGTAATGTCCGGGCGCAGTTTGCGTTTTAGGGACAGGGCGAGGGGCATGGGTGGTTGATTTTGCCTGACCGCTCAGGTCACTAACTAACGAAACCGGATAGGCGATAGCTGCTCAATGAGCGCATCTGCCTGTCCGGTGGCTTGAATTGCAAAACGTTGGGCGATCGCAGGCACGATCGCCAGCGGATTGCTAAATCCAGAAAAAACAAAGAGTCCCAATTTCCGCGGAATTGCCCCCACCAAGGGCAGTGTATCGCGGCTAAATCCAATCAAACAGTGATGCCAGGTGCCAGGTAAATTTTGCAAATCTGGCAAAACTTTGCCGATACTAGTGCGAATTTCGGCTTCGCTTTGAACGGGATCAATTTTGGCATTGGGATCGGTGAGGGCGCGACTGATTTGCCCCATCCGCAGACTGCCATCCAAAAACTGAATCGCTCCTGCATCCAAAATGGGTGGAGCGGGTTCATGTCCCGGTTCATCCCATAGCGCATCCACCTGAGTTGCGTCCTGCTCGAGTTGAAACCGTTGAGTGGTGGCTGGCATGACCAACGTTCTCAAGGACAAATCAACTGGGGGCGTTTCGATCAGTTCTGCGTGAGTGAAGTAGAGGGGAACCGAGACGCCTGCTGCTTTAAGCAAGGCTCGACTGATACCTCCCGTACAGATAGCGACGCAATTTGCTTCGTAGGTGTGATGGGGGGTGATGATACCGGTGATGCGATCGTCCACCTGGATTAAATCAACCATCGGTTCAACCACTCGTGTTCCCCCAAACCGCTGGATCGCTTGCTGATATGCCTGAGCAGTGGCACTCAGGTCGATATGCCCATGTTTGACAGTGAATGCGCCAGCGATCGCGGCTGGGTTAAGCAAGGGTTCCAATACACAAGCCTCTGACCCACTCAGCCAGTGTGGCGACAGGGCAACAGTTTGATAAGTGGCTGCGATCGCAGCAGGGTCTTGATCCGGGGCGATCGTCAACACCAGATCCAGTTCGCGAAACTGGGTACAGTGACCCAACTCATCCGACAAGCCGCGATGGCGGGCAATGCCTTCGGCACAGAGTTGCCGAGTCAGGTCGGTGGTTCCCGCCCAATACCCAATCCCCCCATAGCCAAAGCGAGTTGCCCCTTGGAGCTTGGCATGTTGTTCCACTTGCAACACCACAAACCCCTGTTTGGCCAATTCATAAGCCAGTGCTAAGCCTGTGATGCCAGCACCGACCACAATCCAGTCATAAGTTTTCATCAATCAAAATACAGTCCGGTAGATGTCAGCCAAACAAAAATTACACCCATTTGAAACAGAGTGATGACACAGGAATCGTAACAAAGTTGATATTTCAGAATTGCTCTCATTCTTTCAGTCTAGAACCCAAAATTCCAAAACGGAGTAAACCATGAGTCACAACCATCTATTTCGTCTACGTCGCCGTCAAGTGCTACGAGGGCTACTGGCAACCGGAGCCTTTGGTGTTACCTCGCGGTTATGGACAGGCTGTTCTCCAACTCCCAGCCCAGAAACTGAGAGTTCCAGTTCTCCCAGTGCTTCTGCCCCAGCCTCGATCGTCATGGGATTCATTTATGTCGGTCCCAAAGACGACTATGGCTATAATCAGGCTCATTTTGAAGGCAAAGAAGGGGTGTCTAAGCGATCGGACACCAAAACTGTGGATCAGGCAAATGTGCCCGAAACCACAGAAGTACAGGAAGTCATGCTCAGCATGATCAACCAGGATGGTGCCACAGCCCTTTTCCCCACCTCCTTTGGCTATTTTGATCCGCATATTCTCAAGGTGGCTGCCGAAAACCCCACAATCCAATTCTTTCACTGCGGTGGACTCTACCAGGAAGGCAAGCACCCCAAAAATGTGGGCAGCTACTTTGGCTATATCGATGAAGCGCAATATGTGGCTGGTATTGTAGCCGGACATATGACCAAAAGCGGCAAACTGGGCTTCGTTGCAGCAAAACCGATTCCCCAAGTTTTGCGCAATATCAATGCCTATACGCTGGGCGCGCGCAGCGTGAACCCTAAAGCCACGACTCAGGTGATTTTTACAGGCAACTGGTCAGACCCAGTGAAAGAAGCCGAAGCCACTAACAGCATGGCGGATCAGGGAATTGATGTGATTACCTGCCATGTGGATAGTCCCAAGTTGATTATGGAAACCGCGGAGAAACGAGGCATTTTCTGTACGGGGTATCACACCAGTCAGGCAAAACTGGCACCCAAGGGGTATCTCACCGGAGCCGAGTGGGATTGGTCGAAGATATACAATACTTATGCCGAAGCCATTCTGGCGGGCAAGACTTTGATGGATGGACGAATCCCTCATCTGGTAAGAGGTGGATACAAAGATGGGTTTGTCAAAGTATCGGACTATGGACCCGCCGTGAGCGAAGTTGCCAAGAAAGATGCTGAAACCGCCAAAGCAAAGCTGATGGCTGACACTCTGGTGATTTTCAAAGGTGGATTGAAAGATAACCAGGGTAAGGTGGTGATTCCGGCAGGAAAGGATTTGAAACAGACTGATCCGGCGCTGGAGCAAATGAATTGGCTGGTGGAAGGCGCATTGGGCAAAATCGCCAGTTAGGACTGTTTTGAAACCTGATTGCTAGGAATGCTCACTGTGACTCTATCGTCCGATCGTGGGAGAAGGCAGAGTCGCCAATTTGGGTTTTCAGGTGGAGCCTGAAAACAAGGGCGTGGGTTGAAAGGATGAGTGTATACAGTCGTTCAACCCTAGAGGGATGCATTCTGCATGGGCGATCGCCCCTCAGCCAGAGTTGACAGTCAAGAACCATTAGAGAATACTGGGAAGTTGGGCTTTAGCTTGCGATGCCGCGATCGCGGGAGCAAACTGTTTGGCTCAATTTCCCCTATTTTTTATTCATTCGGCAATCCTGGTATTTGAGGTCACGCATGGCATCCATCCGCACATTGCATCAACAACTGGTAAAAAAAGAACGATCGGCGATCGAAATTACCCAAGAAGCATTGGAGCGGATTCAGGCAGTGGAGCCGCAACTGCACAGTTTTCTACAAGTCACAGCAGACCATGCTCTGGCGCAAGCGAAACAGGTGGATGACAGAATCGCAGCGGGAGAGGACATTGGCTGGTTAACAGGGATTCCGATCGGCATTAAAGACAATCTCTGCACCCAGGGAATTCGCACCACCTGCGCGTCTCGTATACTGGAAAATTTTGTGCCTCCCTACGAATCCACAGTGACCGCTAAGTTGGCTGAGGCAGGCATGGTGATGGTGGGCAAAACTAACATGGATGAGTTTGCTATGGGCGGCTCGACCGAAACCTCTGCTTTCCAACTGACAGCAAATCCCTGGAACACTTCACGAGTACCAGGCGGATCTTCGGGCGGCTCAGCAGCAGCAGTTGCGGCGGGAGAATGTACGGTGTCGTTGGGGTCGGATACGGGCGGCTCGATTCGTCAACCGGCTTCTTTTTGCGGCATTGTGGGGATGAAGCCGACCTATGGGTTGGTGTCTCGCTATGGACTGGTGGCATTTGCGTCATCGCTGGATCAGATTGGTCCGTTTGCCCGATCGGTAGAAGATGCGGCGATTTTGCTGGGAGCGATCGCGGGTTATGACCCCAAGGATTCCACCAGCCTGAAGGTGGCAGTGCCTGACTACACCCGCTTTCTCACCCCTGATCTCAAGGGCAAAAAGGTCGGGGTGATTCGAGAAACCTTTGGCGAAGGGTTAGATCCTGAAGTGGAAAAAGTCGTGCAGCAGGCGATCGCGCAACTCAAAGCGTTGGGTGCCGAAATTCGCGAAATTTCCTGTCCTCGCTTTCGCTATGGCATTGCTGCCTACTATATCATTGCGCCATCCGAAGCCTCTGCCAACCTGGCGCGCTATGACGGGGTGAAATATGGGGCACGGGTGGCGAATGCTGACAATCTATTAGAAATGTACAAACGCACGCGGGCTGAAGGCTTTGGTGCTGAGGTGAAGCGCCGCATTATGATTGGCACTTACGTCCTGTCTGCGGGGTATTACGATGCCTATTACTTGAAGGCGCAGAAGGTGCGCACTTTGATTAAGCAAGATTTTGAGCAAGCGTTTGAGCAGGTGGATGTGTTGGTGTCTCCCACCGCCCCTACAACGGCGTTCGAGTTGGGCGGCAAAACCACCGATCCGCTCAGTATGTATCTGGTGGATTTAATGACGATTCCGGTGAATCTAGCAGGGTTACCGGGTCTGAGTGTACCTTGCGGGTTTGACAGTCAGGGCTTGCCGATCGGGCTGCAAATCATTGGCAATGTGTTGCGAGAAGACCAGGTATTACAAGTTGCCTATGCCTACGAACAAGCCACTGAATGGCATAAACAAGACCCCCAACTAACCTGAATAAGAACTGCCATCTTTCTCATTACCTATTTCTAAAGGCAGATAAAAAATCCTTGTGGCTCATGCGATGCTATCGTCTGTTGGCGATAAAAACCGATCGTGGGTAGGTAGCACGCAGCAGGGCAAATGTTGGGATTTTGCCCACACTAGACCCATCGTCACATTTGCAAAACTCATTCTGAAACCCTAAAAGGAGGGCAGTTTTACTATGTCTGAGCCAAATGGTGTGATGATGCAATTTTTTCACTGGTACATCTCTCCAGATGGCAACCTGTGGAATGAACTCAAAGAAAAAGTCAAAGATCTGGCAGAAGCTGGAGTTACGTCAGTTTGGTTGCCACCTGCATACAAAGGCACAGCAGGAGGTTATGACGTAGGCTACGGTGTTTACGATATATTTGACTTGGGCGAGTTTGATCAACGAGGATCAGTTCGCACCAAGTATGGGACCAAAGATGAATATGTTGCCGCCATCAAGACAGCCAAAGCAGCAGGCATCCGAGTCTATGCAGACGTAGTGCTCAATCATAAGCTAGGCGCCGACGCAGAAGAAGAAGTTGAAGCGACTCCATTCAGCCCAGACGATCGCCATCAACCGATCGGAGACTATCAAACCATCAAAGTCTGGACGCACTTCACATTTCCCGGACGCGATGGCAAATATTCCGACATGGAATGGCATTGGTGGCATTTTGACGCAGTCGATTACAACGTTTACAACGAAGGCGAAAATGCCATTTATCTATTCAAAGGCAAATCGTTTGATGACAACGTTGACCTGGAGAAAGGCAGTTTCGACTATCTCATGGGTTGCGATCTGGATATGGAACATCCAGAAGTACGCGATGAGTTAAAGCACTGGGGCGAATGGTATGTAGATACCACAGATGTGGATGGCTTCCGATTTGATGCGGTCAAACATGTTAAAGCCGGATTTTTCCCAGAATGGCTAAACCATTGTCGTCAACATGCAGGTCGCCAACTCTTTGCAGTAGGCGAATATTGGTCTAGCGAAATCGAAGCTTTACACCACTTTATTGCAGTCACAGGTGGCGATGTGTTGCTGTTTGATGCGCCTCTGCATTACAACTTTAGTGCTGCCAGTAGCCAGGGCAATAACTATGACATGCGACAAATTTTTGACAACACACTGGTTCAGCAACAGCCTGCTTTAGCAGTGACACTGGTTGATAACCATGATTCTCAACCCTTGCAAGCGTTAGAATCGGTGGTGGAAGGTTGGTTTAAACCGATCGCTTATGCCTTGATTTTGCTCAGACGAGATGGCTACCCCTGCATTTTCTATGCGGATTACTACGGTGCTCATTACAAAGACACTGGTAGGGATGGGAATGAGTACGAAATCTGGCTCGATAGCCACCAGTGGCTAATTGACAAGTTCTTACACGCTCGTCGCAACTATGCCTACGGCGATCAGTACGATTACTTTGATCATGCCAACACGATCGCCTGGACCCGACTGGGCAATGACGAACACCCCGGTGGCATGGCAGTGGTACTCAGTAATGGCGATGCCGGTACCAAGTGGATGGAGGTGGGTACGCCAAACTGCACCTACATTGACATCACTGAGCACATTGAGGAACCTGTAACCACTAATGACGAGGGTTGGGCAGAGTTTCGTTGCAATGCGGGTTCCGTGTCAGTTTGGGTACCACAAGCCGAATAGTCAGGCAGGTGCCAGAGTGAACTTAGCCTACAGCCCTGAAATCTTTGGAGAGCTCAGGGCTTGGGTTTGCAAAAATGCGATCGAGTTCCACCTTATCGACCAAAAAAGTATCGGGTTAACCAAAGACCCAGCCATCCCAAGAGGGCATAAACAATGATGGCAATTATTAGATTCACATCAAAGATATTGGCTCCACCCCCTGCCGTTGGGCTAATAAATAAGGTAGAAAAAGGAGCCATAAAAGGTTCTGAAAAATTGTAGATGAAGTGGGCGAAAGAGTTATCCGGATTGGCACCGGTCAATCGCAACAGTAAACGCAGTCCCAGCAGAATTTCTAATAATCCAACCAACACATAAATACTATTAACAATCCAGACATAGGCGTAAGATTGCTTAGCCCGTTCCAGTCTGGATTCTTCTTGGCGCAGTCGTAGCGCTTCTTCTTGGCGGTATAGATCTTGTCGTCGTTCAACGTTATTCGGTTCGCGGGGTTCTGGATGCATGGGTCATTCTCCAAACTTGTCGTCAAGTGCAATTGGTCAAGCCCAGATTCCCTTATAAAAGCGCCTTATGTTATGAATGAATCGTCCATAACAAATTGAAAATGTCAGTTATTGGAATCTGTCTTGCAGCCTAAATTAGCTTGAAATAAGCTTTAAAAGCTCTATCCAAATATAGAGAATTCAAAAATTTCTATCTTTTGAAAGAGGAATGAGTTTGGAAAACTGGATAGGATTCTAGGACTAAACATCAAGGATTTTTTTTATGACAGCGTCATCTCCCCTGACTGGAATTGAGCTAGTCGATTGTGCTAGAGCTAATGCAACCGAAGGATTAGAAGCGGCTGCACAACGCTGTGGATATGGCGAAGATCTTTCTAACTTTGAACGCAAATTACAAGAAGCCGGCGTAGCGATCGGGGTCGCAATTAATAGCTTGAATGACTTGATTACAACTCCACAAACGCCCGATTTAGGCATCGAAATTGCCCCCGATTCTCCTGATCAATTGTAGCTAACTGTTACAAATTGGAGCGTGATCGACCTTCCTGTGTAGGATGCGCTGGAGTTGTTCAACCAACCCCAAAACGACGGAGAAGCTTATGACTAATACGGAACAGAGTCCCATAGGCTCAGTTCATGCAACCCACTCTACGCGAGATATCAGGTTTGATATTCTAAAAGTGCTTGGGCTATTTTGTATTATTCTGGCGCACACCCAACCCCCTGCTTTTATCTTTCAATTGCGAAATTTTGATGTTCCCTTGATGGTTATGATTTCAGGAACATTGTTTTATTTAACTACTGGCAAAAAAGAGTTTTCTTCGTGGGCTTATTTGAGAAAAAGAGTTCCCAGACTCGTCGCACCGGTGTGGTTATTTTTAGCCTTTTTTTTTACAGCATTCTATCTTCTGTTCTTAGTTGTACAACATCCTTATCCCTATTCCTTCGAAGCGATCTCAGGTAGTTTCTTATTTAGGGGAGGAATTGGTTATGTTTACATCATTCGCATCTTTTTGATTATTGCGATCGCCTCTCCATTCATTCTCAAACTGTATAAATTCTTAGGAAGTGAAACTCAATTTCTAGGTATCCTTGCAATTAGCTATGTCATCTATGAAATCATCTTCAATTTTCTAATTAAAGATGTGAATCTTTCGCCACCCTGGGTTGCCATTTTTATCAAGCAATATCTGATAATTTGTATCCCCTATGGATGTTTGGTTGGACTAGGGATTGTTCTTACAAAGCTCAACAAACAATTTTTATTGGCGCTTGTTTTTGCTTCATTTGCCACCTTCGCAAGTATCTTTATTCATCTTTTTTTCCTAGCTCATAAGCTTGGTAGACCCGCCGCCGAGTTAGTTCAAACTCAAACCTATAAATATCCTCCCACCATTTATTACCTGTCTTACGCTATTTTTGCTGCCATACTGGCTTATCTCATGGTTGACGACCTGATGCAAAAATATGGCAATCGTTTAATGGAGCAAGAAAATCTAGTGGATGCTCTTGTTTTTGTGAGTACGTCGTCGCTATGGAGCTACCTTTGGCACATCTTTTGGCTTACTATCTGGAACCTATTGAGATATGTTCACCTACCATTAATAGAAAATTTTGCAGTTAAATTCTTTGCAGTCTCGTTTTTTGCAATTGCCACAACATATCTACAAAAACGGCTGGCGACAAAATTGATCAAGAGCAACCCCTTTTGTCTCCAATTCTCTCATCTATTGAATATATTGTTTCTGAAATAGTCCAGAATTATTCTATAGAATAAATTTTATCCACACAGAAGGTGATGCCGCAGTAAGAGCACCTTATAGACATGCTTTTAACGCATCAATATCTGTACCGACAATCTTTTCCAGATTTCTCGTTATTTTCTCAATATCCCAGTCCCACCAGGCAATCTCCATTAACCGCTCGATCGTTTCATCCGCAAAGCGCCGACGTAAGACCGTTGCCGGATTGCCACCCACAATGCTGTAAGGTGGCACCTCTTTCGTCACCACCGCTTTTGCTGCCACGATTGCACCATCACCCACTTTCACACCGGGCATTATGACCGCTTCATAGCCGATCCAAACATCATTGCCAATTACCGTATCGCCCTTAAACGGCAATTCGTCAGCTTGAGGCATGACTCGCTCCCAACCACTGCCAAAGATTTGAAAAGGATAGGTAGAGAACCCAGAAATCTTGTGGTTGGCGCCGTTCATAATGAACTTCACGCCTCTGGCGATCGCGCAAAATTTCCCGATGATCAGCTTATCTCCGATGAACGGAAAGTGATACAACACATTGCGCTCAAAATTTTCTGAGTCTTCCGGGTCATCGTAATAGGTGTAATCTCCAATGAGGATATTGGGATTGGAGACCGTATTCTGGATGAAACAAACCTGCGGAAATCCCGGCATGGGATGGGGATTTTTCGAATCAGGATAAAGCATATCCGACTCAGCTCTATTGGGCTTCGCCGCTACTAAACTTTCCCCGTTGGGTAAAATCTTCTGGCCGAAGATTAGAGATAAACTCGCGAAAGGCTTGCCGCTCAGCTTCGTCCGCATCCCGATCTACCGGAATCGAAGCATTTGCCACTACTTCTTCCATCACCCAAATCGGAGCATTAGTTCGCAACGCGATCGAAATCGCATCACTAGGGCGAGCATCAATTTCTTTTTTATTTTCTCCCTGCCGAACGATTAATACAGCGTAGTAAGTATCATTTTGCAGCGAATGAATAATTACTTTCTCTAAAGTCATATCCCATTCTTCCAGGATATTGACCAATAAATCGTGCGTTAAGGGGCGAGGTGGGGTCTGATTTTCCAGAGCGTTGATGATTGCTTTTGCCTGATCTTGACCGATATAAATGGGTAGAGCACGACGATCGGAAGAATCTCTAAGCAGGACGATCGGGCTACGGGATGCCGCATCCAATGCAATTCCAGCGACTTTCATTTCAATCATTGGCTTAGCCTCTAGAACATTCTGGGCGGAGAGTACTCTGAACGGAGGACACTTTGGACGGAAGATAAAGCTCGGACAGGAAGATCAACCAGGACAGTACAAAAGAACGAATGATAGGAGTTCGATTATAGTCTGAAGCCACTGGGACTGAGAAACCACCCAACTAATTTCTTAAAATGTCACAGTTAATACCAGAATGAAATGATTAAAATTTGGAAAATAAATTTTAGCCCTTGAGCCTCTCTAAACCTAAGTATGCCCTGATCTCTCACATAATCCTAAATGATAGTCCTTAAGAATAGGCACAATTTGGCTAGGCTAACGAAATTTTTAAATTTCGATCGCCGCTTAAAGACCCCTGACTATTCAGGCGTTGTTTTTCATCAACTAAAGTAACGACTTAGAGATGTAACTCAAAGTGTTCATAATAGTCCCCTAGCTCGATGCTCTCAGAAACTGATAGTTCGGGTTGCATCATAACGATTTTGCACCAACGCCTGATTAGATAACGGCTATACCCTTTCGAAAGGGGACTGAATAGCAGTATGAATTGGGACGAAGTTTCAATTTATACAGCTCTAAATCTATACCCCGGATCAGCAACGTCTCCCAATGGGCTTGTACTCGAGTAAGGCGAGTAGCACGGCTAAATTCTGCGCTATGGAGTATTCTTGCCTTTCTAGAAGGCAGGTGGCATTTGTGACTGCTTTTGCAGAACTCAGATAATTCACTTCCAGTCAAGGGTGCTGCCATGATCGAGGGGCTTCCGAGCGGTGCGTTTTTGTCGGGGAATTGGCAACAGTCGACAATTCTCGCAAGATTTGGAAATGGAATCGAGGTACATGAGGGGGAGATTAAGGGAACAATGTATGTGTTACAGATAATGTAAGGGAGGGGGATGTGAGTGGAATATTGGCAAAATTTTGTTGCAGAATATACACAGTACATCCCAGACGACAGGTTCATTGAAGCATGGAGCATTTTAGTTGGGCAAGGGTTGTCCTTATTGCCCTAGGTTTTTTGCTAGACAAGCTCACAAAGAATTGGGTTATCAGCTCTTCCTTCGGGAGGAAATTTGGTTAAGTGCTAAAAATTAGTTCCTTTCTCTTAAACAATCTCAAAACTCTGCATCTTGCCCCTCCGGTATTCCAAACCGGAAAAGTTGAGCTTCCGAAAAATCCCGATTATCAATACATTGGCTGAGAACCCTGACGTTCTCAGGGAATGCTTCTTGAAGTTATGAAGTTTAGCCTCGTTATCACGACTTATAACCGCTTACCTCAATTGCAAAGAGCAATTGCCTCAGCGTTGTCCCAAACCCTACCTTGCGAGATCATTATTGCAGATGATGGCTCGTCGGATGGAACTGAAGCTTATATCCATAATCTACTTGAACAACTACACCAGGCAGGAGACTATCGCCTGATTTATCACCGCAATTTGGTGAATCAAGGACATTCTGCAGCAGTGAATGCTGGCACACAGTTTGCAACCGGTGAATGGATCAAAACTCTAGACGACGATGATTATCTGGAGCCTGACTGCATTGAAAAAATTAGTCAAGCAACTTCGCACTATCCGCAAGCAGTGATTTGCTCTTGTCAGGCAGCCCAAGTCAATGTTGAGGGGAAGGAACTGGGTCGAACCTGTTGCTTTGGAGCTGAATCGGTTATCTGCGTGCCTCAAAAAGAGATTCACTATGGCATGTTGCTAGAGCAGCTTCCATTTGGCACAAGTAGCCAGGTTGCTTTTCGGAAAGATGCCTTTGTGAAAGCGGGCGGGTGGGATACACAACTGACCAACTGCGATGAAATTGATTTTTGGATACGTGTGGCTGAATTTGGAGATGCCGTTTTAATTAATGAATGTTTGGTTAATCGAACCATTTGGCAAGGTGGACATGATTACCGCATTCCATTACAAAAGCGCCTGACCACCAATATTCAGATGAAGCAAAAAATTTACGATCGCGTGAGTCCTTTATATCGATCGCAGCTGCCTCAATTCACAGATATTCAGGCTTATATGTGTTTGCATTGGAGCTTTGTAGCATTCAAAAAAAGCGCTCCGTTCACTGCACTGAAATTTTTATTTCCGGCTTTTTTTTACGTTAATGCCTGGAAGCTTTTGTTAAATTCAATGAAGCAACGTCAATCTCAAAATCATGCTTCTGGAGTCTAACTAGTAGAACTTAGCGAAAATCTGCCTACCCTTCTGATCCTGGTTCCTGACTTCCTCAGAAGGTTGCCTAACTTACGCCCCAAAGTACTAGGAATGCGTAATTAAATAAACAACCGTGAATGATGGGGAACGTATCGTGTGCCCATGGTTTTGCTTGTCCATGGGTACGGGCAATCTCTTTACCCATCTTAAGTTGAATTATGACCACCTAACCAATTGCAACTACCTAATCAATAGTCTTCATTCAATAAGATTGAATCGAATTTGATAGGTTATAAGCTGTCAAATCTTTAGCATTCACTGAATGTTACGTCATGCCCCAAAATTGTAAGAGCTTGTGGGGTGTTTCCTTTCTGAGCATTCAGAAAACTTATTCACATATTTTATCTTTCATTCAAAACGGTTTTATAACTGTTGCCAAGTTGCTGGACATCAGAATCAAACGCGAGTGCGTCCCCCAGCCAGGGATGAATCCTTGTACCTTGTCTTAATCCAAAGGGTGATGACTATAGCATCATCAAAACAATAAATTCCGAATGGAATATTTACTCTTCTTCATCTTTAATCGGAGCGTTAAGCTTTTAACAAGCCTGACTCTTTCTAATCCAAAAAATGGCAGCCAATTCATCGGCGATCGCCTACAACAACACAGGATGGAAGGGTCTTCATATTCTCATTATATGTTTTTCCTATGGTTAATAGATTCCCTTCAATCGCGATCCCTTGAGATTCAAGAGTTTTTAACCTATTTATGCGAATAATTAAGGGCTTTTAACAGGCTTATCCCGATCAACTCAATTTAAGGTTTGATGAAAATCGTTAGTAATGCTGGTAATGACCTGGCGATTAATGTCATTTTAGGGAATCAGCATTTCGCACACAAAACACATCGGTTTCGCTCAGATTAAAGACAGACGCCTGAAGCCAAACCAGATTCACAATTAAAATTTTGACTGTTGACAAGGAGCTACGAGTATGAATTCCCCGCGCGTCAGTATTGGTATGCCTGTATATAATGCTGAAAGCTTTATTAGAGAAGCCTTAGACTCAATTTTAAATCAGTCTTATCGAGACTTTGAGCTGATTATCTCAGACAATGCCTCAACGGATAATACAGAAGAAATTTGCAAAGCGTATGCTGCAAAAGATCAGCGCATTCGTTATTACCGAAACGATACCAATCTTGGCGGGGCTGCAAACTTTAACCGGGTTTTTCAGTTGGCAACTGGAGAGTATTTTCGCTGGGCATCCTACGACGATATCTGCGCTCCTAGCTACCTAGAAAAATGTGTAGAAATTCTTGATCGGGAGCCGACGGTTGCATTGTGCTATTCCAAAGCCACTACGATCGACGATGCAGGCAATGACCAGGGCGTTTATACCGAAAACCTGAATCTGCGTTCTCACACCCCTCACAAGCGATTTCACCAGTTTCTTGAAACGTATGGTTGGTATCATGCCACCCAAATTTATGGGTTGATCCGGACGGACATTCTGCAAAAAACGAGAGCCTTAGGTAACTATCCCCATGCCGATCGCGTGCTCTTGTCAGAACTTTCACTGTTGGGTGAGTTTGCAGAGATTCCTGAGTTTCTCTTCCAGAGACGAGTTCATGCTCAAACGGCTCAAATTGCCAACAATACTTATGAATCCCTTGCCGTTTGGTTTGACCCCAAAAATCGAGGCAAGCGGATAATGCCCCGCTGGCAACGCTATATAAACTACTATCAGGCAGTGAAGCAAACTAAGCTACCTTGGTTAGAACAATCTCTCTGCTATCTCCAGATTGCTCGGCGTTTGGCATTTTCACCCGGTTTTGCCACTCGTCTCAAGGGCATGCTGGAAGATGCGGCAAAAGCCATCACTCCATCCTTATATCCAGTTGTGCGTTTTTTGCTCCCACACACTAACACAACCCTTTAACTGAACTGTCGCCAAAAGCATGATTTCTGGGCAATTGAAGATAGTTGCGATGCAGTTAGCAGCCGATACAAAGGTGAGAAAATAGGACTGTTGGACGCCTCGCAACTGTCAACTTTTACCTCACCTCCTACATCACCTTAGGAGAGAGAGGGCAATGCTCATCAGTTCACTGACTTACAGGTGGGCTACCCCTCGAAGGTGACAAATATGCAGGCGGCGATCGAGTGTGCCCAACTCGATAAATTGCTAGATTTCATTGGAAAAACGTCGTCAGAATTGTGTTTTCTTGTATCAGCAGTTGCAAGATTTACAAGATGTTGTTCTGTTGCTGAAAACTCCTATGGACTTTGGCACCGTTGCTCATCGTTGTACTCAGAAAACCCTCTAGCCCCCCTTAAAAAGGCTACAGTGTACACATAATGCAGTAATTAAGCCAAAAAGCCCACAATATCCACTATCTGCTACAGGCAATAATTTGGACATTTGCAGGCTATGCCGGAAGCTTACGCCCATAATCAAAATATAATGCGTTGCTGAAAAGCAGGATGATTTGGAATGAAGTTTCAAATCATCCTGCTTTTCAGCAACGCCAAATATAATCCCGTTGGGATTTCCCGTTTTACTCTTCGCCATCTCTCAACATACTCATTGCCATGATCAGGCTGGTCTTCATCCGATTGAACGCGGCTGCGAGTTTGCCAATCTCATCGTTAGAAGCCTGTTCAAACTCAGCCTCCATATTGCCCATGCTGACTTCATTGGCGGCGGTTGCCATCTGGTTGAGCGGTTGAATCACCGATCGCCTTAGCAAGAGGTTAATAATGATCATGACGAGAACAAATGCCGCGATCACAATGCTCATAAATAAAAGAAAGGCTTTGCGGGCAGTACTCCGTACTCCACTAGCAGGGACTGAAATAATTTGTGCGCCTACAGTTTCGTTGAGTTTCCAGCCAAATCCATTGTCACTGCCGTAGGTGGTGAGTTGGCTTTTAGGCGCTTTTTCGGGGGTACTGTGGCAGCGCAGGCAGCTTTCTTTGACAATAGCAATGGGACGGGCGATATAAAACAGGTCTCCTGCTGGGGACGATCGATATCCTGTGAGTTCTTTGAGCGTAGAACTACTCCGAAACCGATTGACCAAATCTGCTTCAAATCCATCCGCTTTATCGCGAAGATTGGTTGGGTTCAGAGTTGCTTCTTTATAGAAAAAGTCGGAATAGTCTTGATCGGAGCGAAATCGCTCAAACACTTCTCTGGCAGAGTAACCGGGAACAGTTTGAGGTAGAAACTCCGTTTCTGTTTCCAAGCGGGGAGCTAATTCAGGATTGATCTGTGTGGATGTGTAGTCTCGGACTGCCAGCATGGTTTTCAGCAAAATTGTGGCTTTGGCAGTCACTTCTTGCTCGGTATCTCGATTTAATAGGGTTGAAAAGGCGATGCCGCTCAGGAGTATGGCACAAAGAAATGCTGAGAGTAACAGAATATTAAACTTTTGGCTCAGCTTAAAGTTTTTGAGCATTCGTGACCTCAAGATACTTTGGGCGTGAGTCGGTCACTGCCAAGAATGGCATTGCCGACGATCGCGGATGCCGCAATCCTAGTAGTCCATCAAGACAGATTTGAGTAGACTCTCAAATCTACAAAAACGACCCCTAGTTTGAATGGTGAAAGGGCGTTTTGCCAGAAAACGACTTCGCAACTCCTCAATAACTTGTGATTGAGGGCTGCTATAGATGAATATATCTTCTTATACAACAGTCCTAAATCATCGATGAAATTAGGAAGCTTTGCCCAAGAGGTTTCCTTCGGTAACCTTTTCGCAATCCAGATAAGAAGGCAAGAAGCAGCATCACGATATCGACCAGATTTCTGATAGGTTCTCCTAGTTTTTTATGTGAGACAGGTATGGCTTCACGTCGTTGGTTTTTACTGTTAGGTTTTTGGCTGCTGGTCGGATGTTCTACGTCAGAGGCTCCAGAACAGCAGGTGAGCAAGTTGACGATCGGCGTTGTTGCTTATGGAGAGGGAACCCAATCGGTCGATCGCTACCATCGCTTTACCGATTATTTAGGCGATCAGTCAAAAACATTGGTCGAATTGGAGCCAGTCTATAACGAGGTCAAAGCAATCGAACAAATTCATCAGAAAAAGTGGTCACTGGTGTTTGCGCCACCAGGGTTAGCAGCGATCGCTATTTCTACTGGGCAATATTTACCCCTCTTTCCACTGCAAGGAGTGAATAACCAGAGTTCTGTGCTGGTGGTGCTAAAAAATAGTCCCTTGCAAAAACTTGGCGAGGTCAGTGGTAAGCGTATAGCACTTGGACAACCCGGTTCTGCCACCGGGTATTATGTGCCGCTGTATGAACTGTATGGCACTGCTCCAGCAGAAATCCGGATTGCCCCAACCCCCAAAACCGTCCTAGCCTGGATTGCTAAACAGGAGGTGGAGGTGGGTGCCTTATCCAAAGACGAGTTTGAACATCTGCATTCCGAATTTGCTCCCGTGCAGTTTCGGATTCTTCATGCCAGTCGTAGAATTCCGGCTGGCTCGGTATTGATTAGTCCCACGGTTGAGCGGAACCAGCAACGGGTGATCCAGCAGGTGATGAGTAGCGTTTTGCCTGCGATCGCTCAAGAAGCAGGCTATGTGCCCAATGCGCCCGTGCCCGATTACAAAGATCTGATTACGTTTATTCAAAAAGTGAAACCGATCGAAGCCAGAATTCGGGAAAAGCCAGCGCCTTTGTACCAATAGAGGTGATGAGGTGATGGGGTGATGAGGGAACTTGCGTTGAGGGAAGGGGTGGCATCGTTAGAATTGATAAAAGTCTTTTTGATTCCCGTTGCCCTATGACTCTTACTGATCTGGCGATTTCTGAAACTCACTCTCAATCAACCCAAGCAAAACTGGCGGCGCTGCGATCGCGTATGGCAGCCCACCAGCTAGATGCTTACTTGATCCCTTCTGCGGATGAACATCTGAATGAATATGTGCCAGAGGCAAAGCAACATCGCACCTGGATCAGTGGGTTTACGGGATCAGCGGGTGATTTTTTAGTAGGACAAGATCAAAGTTGGTTGTTTGTCGATTTTCGCTATCACGAGCAAGTTGATTTACAGGTCGATTTGACGTTGATTCAGCCGGTTAAGTTGGGGCTGGATGGGCATAAAACGCTGACTGAAAGGCTAGAAGAGTTGGGACAGACCGCTCGTGGTGCGTTCCGATTGGGGCTTGATCCCTTTACGCTGTCGGTGACGCAGTTTCGCGAGTTGCGGGACCAGTTGCAACCATCTGGCGTGGTGCTAGTGCCGCTGTTAGACAATTTAGTGGCACAGGTGCGGCAGCAATTGTCTCAACCAGAGGCTGCAATCCCTTATGGAGAATCTCCTGTTTTCTCGGTTCCAGATGCGTTGACCGGAGAATCTTGCCAGCAGAAGCTAGAACGGGTGCGGGAAGCCATGCAGAAGAAGAGGGCAAATCTGCTGCCAGTGACAAAGCTGGATCAAATCGCTTGGTTACTCAATTGGCGTGGCTGGGATATTTCCTACAATCCCGTGTTTATTGCCTACGCCATTTTGACCCTGGAAGAAGCGTATCTATTTACCAACCTGGAGCGAATTGATCCTACGCTGCAAGCATCGGTGAGTCAACAGCTCAAGTTGTTGCCCTACGAGCACTATGCCGAAACTTTGCAACATTTGGTGACCCAATTGCAAGCCCCTGCCATTTTATTGGATCTAGGGATGACAACGATGGGAACGTATCAGTTGCTGGAACCGCTGGTATTGGCTGGTTCTGCCAAATTCATTGAAGCTAAAAACCCGATCGAGGGGATGAAAGCCCGCAAGAATGCAATCGAGATTGCACAAATGCAGCAGGCAAATTTGCGTGCCAGCCGTGCCAAAACCCGTACGCTGAAATGGCTATCAGATCAGTTCACGCAGGGAATCACTCTGACTGAATTGGATGTGGCAAAGCAAATCGAAGGGTTCTACGCAGAGGAATCTGGGTTTCAAGGCTTGAGTTTCAATACGATCGCGGCAACTGGGGCAAATAGTTCGATTGTGCACTATGGTACTCCCAGTGCTTTGGGGTCTCTGCAAACCGGACAATTTCTGCTGCTGGATTCAGGTGCGCAGTATCTCTCCGGTACGACCGATGACACTCGCACTGCGATCGTAGGTGACCCCACCTCGGAACAAATCGATCGCTACACCGCTGTTCTCAAGGCGCATATTAACTGTGCAATGCAGCGATTCCCGAAGGGAGCCACAGGCGTGCAACTGGATGGTATCGCTCGTGCGTCGATGTGGCACTCAGAACTGGACTATGGGCATGGTACGGGACATGGGGTGGGTGCCTTTTTGAATGTGCATGAAGGACCCAATGGGATTAGTCGGCGATCGCAGCAAGCCCTGGAACCTGGCATGATAACCAGCATTGAGCCGGGGTTTTATCGATCGGGTTGGGGTGGCATTCGGTTAGAAAATCTGTATGTAGTGAAGGAATTAACGACCAAAAACGACCCTGCTTCTGAGACAAATGCGACTCCCTGGTATGGCTTTGAATCGTTGACTTATATCCCCTTCGACAAACGCTTAATTGATCTGGCAGAGCTGGATGTCCGACAGCGGCAATGGCTGGAAACCTATTATGCTCAGGTGATTGAGAAGTTATCGCCAACCTTATCTTTGGATGAAGCCAGTTGGTTGCGGGAAGTGTGTAGCTTTTAATTGCTTGGGCGATCGTGGGAGTGAGTGGAGAGTTTAGAATTCAAGAATCAGGAGTCAGAATTCAAGAATCAGAATGCTCTCTCCTCTCTCAACCTTTCACGATCGCCCCAAAATCCGCCAGCACTCGCGCATGGTTTCGCAAAATGCCTAACAGGTTCAAGCGATTGCGTTTGATGTCGGCATTGGGGTCCATGACTAAAACACTGTCAGCCCCATCAAAAAAGGCATTGACAGTTGGGGCAATCTTTGACAGGGCGGCAACCAGGGCGGTGTAGTCCTGATGCGTCTGTTCTTGTTGATGGAGTTGCACGAGTGCCTCATAGAAGGCTGGCTCTGAAGCTTTTTGGAACCGGGCAGGCTGTACCACTTCAGCCGGATTTAACTGGGTTGTGTCCAGATTGCCTTGGGCTGCCAATCGAGACGCGCGGTTTACAGTTTCGTAAATGGTAGCCAAACGCCCATCTTCGCGAATGGCTTGTAGAAATTGAGCACGATTGCGCACATCCGGCAAGTTTTCTAATGCCCGTTGGCTATAGTCAGGATCGTTTTCTCCCAACACAGCATTCACTAGGTCATAGTCAATGCCTTCGTCATCCAGAAGTAGGGTACGAATCCGTTGCAAAAAGAAATCTTGTAATTGCTGAAGTAGCTCAGCTGGCGATAGTTTTAATACTTTCGTGTGGGACTGTGCCAACGGGGCAATGGCTTGTTCCAACAATTGCGACAGATTTAGCTGACTCAGATTCGCTGCCCAAATGATATGGACGATCGCATTGGCTGCTCGTCGCAATGCAAAGGGATCGGAAGACCCAGTGGGCACCATGCCCAAGCCAAAAATGCCACTCAGCGTATCGAGGCGATCGGCAATCCCCACCACCTGACCCATCAGCGTGACTGGTAGATTATCTTCTGCCCCTTTGGGCAAATAATGTTCCACAATGGCGGTTGCAACCCCAGCAGTTTCACCACTGGCAAGTGCGTATTTTTGCCCCATTACTCCTTGCAGTTCGGGAAATTCACCCACCATTTGCGTCACCAGATCGGCTTTGCTGAGCAGCGCTGCCCGTTGCACCTGGGCACGATCGTCCTGGCTCAACTGCAATTGTTCAGCAACGCGATCAGCGATCTGGCAAATGCGATCGACCTTCTGCCGTACCGATCCCAGATCTTCCTGAAAGGTGACAGTTTCCAGACGAGGTAAATAGCTTTCTAACGGTTGGGCGCGATCGGCATCAAAAAAGAACTTGCCATCCGACAAGCGTGCCCGAATCACGCGCTGATTGCCCTCTGCAATGATGTCCGCCTTGGCAGGGTCGCCATTGGCAATGGTGATGAAATAGGGCAATAACTCGCTGCTCCCCTCACTTTTCAACACAGGGAAATAGCGCTGGTGGCTTTCCATTTCAGTGATGATCACTTCCGATGGCAGTGCCAAAAAATCCACATCAAACTGACCGACGACCGCAGTGGGATACTCCACTAAATGAATCACTTCTTGCAACAAATCGGGATCAATGACGGCTACTCCTCCCGCTTGCTGGGCTACCTGCACTGCTTGCGTTTGAATTTGGGTTTGCCGTTGTTGAGGATCGACTGTGACAAAGATAGATTGCATTGCAGTCAAATAATCACCGGCATGGGCGATCTCAATTGGAGCTGGGTGCAAGACGCGATGCCCCCAGGAGCGACGATCGCTGATGTGGGTTTCAGAGCCATTGGTGAGCGTCATGGGCAGCACCGCATCATCCAGCAACGCCACTAACCAGCGAATTGGGCGAGAAAAACGCAAATCCCCATCACCCCAACGCATGAACCGCTTGCCTTCCAAACTGGTAATCCACTGCATTGCCAAGTCTGGTAACAGTTGTGCCGTGGGCTGTCCCAGCAGAGTTTTTTGGACAAAGACAAATTCCCCCTTCTCAGTCGGGCGAATTTCAAAATCTGCTAGATCGACCCCCTGCTTTTGGGCAAAGCCGATCGCGGCTTTGGTGGGTTTGCCATCCTGAAATGCCGCTTTTGCCGGAGGTCCCTTGATTTCTTCCGTCTGATCTGGTTGTTGGAGTGGCAAATCCCGAATCAGTACTGCCAACCGTCGCGGAGTGCCATAAACTTCTACAGCCCCAACAGACAAGGAATGTTCTGCCAAACTTTTTGGGATTTTTTCCTGCCACTGTATCAATGCATCAGCCACAAACCCAGCGGGCAATTCCTCGGTACCCACTTCCAATAAAAACGTCGCCATAGACCCTAAATGCTTAGCAGCAGGATTCACACATTAACCTCAACAGTTTACCTTGCCAGGGGCTAGAGGGAGACACAGGCATGCAGAGAGGGGATGTAAAAAAACCTTCTCTCAGCTTGAGAGAAGGTTTTGCTAAGACTGAATTTTTGATTCTTTGCTTAGATAATTGTGCCGTCGGGGATGACAGCATTTTTCAATACAACTACAATGCCGCTCCGGATGTAGAAGCCCAGGTTTTCCCGCTCGGCATCTTGTACCCGATCCTTATTGATAATTTGGACATTGCGACCAATGCGGGCATTTTTGTCGATGATGGCACGACGGATGAGGGTATCGGAACCGATCCCCAGAGGAACCTGGTCATCTTCAAGCTCTACGGTGGAGTGATGTTCGGCAAAAGGCTGGTAGTAATCTGCTCCCATAATCAGGGTTTCTTCGATCGTACAGCCCGTCTCAATGCGCGATCTCACACCCAACACGGAGTGGTGAATGCGGCATTTTTTGAGGATGCAGCCTTCGCCAATAATCGACTCGCTGATCGAGCAATCTAAATATTTGCTGGGAGGGAGGTAACGCTGACGAGTGTAAATCGGTGCGGCTTCTTCGTAAAAGCTGAAAGGGGGTTGAGGTTGGCGAGTCAACGCCAGGTTAGCGTCATAGAATGACTCGATCGTCCCAATGTCTTCCCAGTAACCCTTAAATAAATATGCCTGGACGTTATGATTGGTAGCAGCAGCAGCGGGGATAATTTCTTTACCAAAATCAGTTTGGTCGGGTGATTGCCGCAACAACTTTACCAAAACATTCTTATTGAAAACATAGATCCCCATAGAAGCAATGTACGGATACTGCTTCGCTTCTTCGGGAGATAGTCCCAACACCGTGGTATCTACCTGCATCTTCTTCAAGTTTTCGCCCTTGGGTTTCTCGCTGAAGTCGATCACTCGCCCCTCAGTATCAATCTTCATCAACCCAAAGTCCGAAGCACGTTTTTCATCCATCGGCACAACAGAGAGAGTAATATCAGCTCCCGTTTCCCGATGACGCTCCACAAATTGTCGGTAGTCCATCCGGTAGAGGTGGTCACCCGACAAAATCACACACTCGTCTACTTCCCATTCTTGCAAAAGCCAGAGATACTGACGCACCGCATCCGCTGTGCCCTGGAACCAATTAGGGTTCTCTGGAGTTTGTTGAGCGGCTAAAACCTCAACAAATCCTTCACTAAAGCCCGAAAAACTATAGGTTCGAGCAATGTGACGGTTGAGTGAAGCAGAATTAAACTGTGTCAGTACATAGATCTTAAAGATCTCTGAATTAATACAATTACTGACAGGAATATCAATCAAGCGGTATTTGCCAGCGAGAGGCACGGCTGGCTTCGCGCGCTGCTTAGTAAGAGGATAAAGGCGAGTACCTGCGCCTCCTCCTAAAATAATTGCTAGAACTCTTTTCACAAGAAACCTCTTAACTGCCAGTCTGCTCCCAAGAATAGTGTCTGATTCTGTGGAACAGTTGGCAAGGGGGATCAAGAAAATTCGGGGACAAAAGTGGGCAAATCTTCAGAACTTCTCTAAATTTATTCCACTAAAAATTAAATAGCTCTAGAAAAACTGTCCAATCAAGATGGCTGAGAATTCTTGGATTTACCCCTAAATATGAGGCTGATGTGCTTGAAAGCTTGACTAGCAATCCTTCTCAGGACATCAACATTTGCTGTGAAACAGACCACTTGATCCATTAGATAGGGAGTCCTTTTATGTCGAAGAGAAGGAGCACTGTTAAAGATGGGTTAAGGAATCAATTCGAGACATTTTTTCTAACAAATTTTCAGTGGTTTTGGACACTGGTTCAAATCATTGGTTGCCTAAAATGATGGCTAAACAGGTCTCGCATTCTCTGTTCGCGAGGCAAGATTCCTATGTCGAAACCTGAATCTTTTCAGCCCCTGATAAACCAAAAGCCGCATGAATCGCTTGGAGTGCCTGGACTCCCTGATCCTTTGCTACGACAGAGCTAATCTTGATTTCGGATGTCGCAATCATCTGGATGTTGATCTGGTTTTGTGCCAGAGCCGCAAACATACGAGCCGCCACTCCAGGTTGGTTGACCATGCCAGACCCAACAATACTGACTTTGGCAATTTCGGCATCAACAGTAATCTCGCCGCAACCCAGGTCAGTTGCTGCATTGATCAATGCAGTACGAGCGGTTTCTGCATCGATCGCTGCCACTGTAAAAGCAATATCGCGTGTAGTTACTCCATCCACAATGCGACAACGTTGCGACTGGATAATCATGTCTACACTGACCTTCTGATCGGCTAGCAGGCGAAAAATTCGGGCTGCCATACCGGGACGATCGGGGATATGGCGAATGGCAAGACGGGCTTGATTTTGGTCGAGGGCAACCCCCCTCACAGGTGGGGGCATATTTTGAGTTTTGAGTTTTGAGTTTTGAGCTTCATTGACCTGCGGCTTCAACCGGGATAACTCAAAACTTGTCTCCTGTCTTCTGACTCCCGATTGCCGGACTTCAAAGACCCCACAGAGTGCCGCGATCGCCCGATCGCATTCTACTGCATCAATCACACAACTCACCTTGACTTCAGACGTAGAGATCATCTGGATATTGATACCTGCATCTGCCAGAGTTGAAAACATCTGAGCTGCCACCCCAGGACGACCAATCATCCCCGCACCTGCGATCGCCACTTTGGCAATTTGCTGTTCGACTAAGACCTCGGCATCACTGACAGGTTGTCCCCCGCCTAAGGCTGGAATCAGTGCACTAGCAACCGCTTCGGCATGAGTAGCAGAATTTTTGGTTACGGTAAAGGCGATGTCGTTGGTATTCCCTTCATGGATAGACTGGATAATCAGATCCACATCCAGGTCTTGTGAGGCAATTTCACCAAACAGACGGGCAGCAATACCAGGACGATCGGGCACTCTAAGTAGGGCAATCTTTGCCTGATCGGTGTCAAACTCCACCCCATCGACAGGATGAGCAATTTCCAACCCTTCCAAGGGACGCGGTTGGGGTACAGGCGAAAGCACTTTGGTGCCGGGATCATCTGTCCAACTCGATCTCACCACCAACAGTACGCCATAGTTCCGGGCAATCTCCACTGCGCGGGGATGCAATACCTTTGCCCCTAAACTAGCAAGCTCCAACATTTCGTCCGAAGTAATTTCGCTCATCAACTGAGCATCGGGCACAAGGCGGGGATCAGCCGTCAAAATCCCCGGTACATCAGTATAAATCTCACACAGATCTGCTCTCAATGCAGCTGCCAGAGCGACAGCTGAGGTATCTGATCCCCCTCGTCCCAGGGTGGTGATCTCCAGGCTGTTGGCGCTACTGACCCCCTGGAAGCCAGCAACGATCACTACTTGCCCATTCTGGAGGTGTTGTTCCAAACGATCAGTGGCAATGTTCAAAATCCGAGCACGGGTATGGGCAGCCTCGGTTACAATGCCTACTTGCGCTCCAGTTAGAGAAATTGCGGGCTGTCCCAGCTCTTGCAATGCCATACTGAGCAGGGCGATCGACACTTGCTCTCCGGTCGAAAGTAACATATCCATTTCTCGTCGGCTGGGGCTAGCAGAAATCTCATACGCCAGTTTCACTAACCCATCAGTCGTTTTACCCATTGCTGAAACTACGACTACCACTGAGTTACCAGCCTGGGCGGTTTGTAAAACACGCTGAGCCACTGCTTGAATTCGTTCGACTGACCCGACCGACGTTCCCCCGTATTTTTGAACAATTAGCGCCATATCCCTAACCTGACTTTGATGGAAACCCGTCTCACAGGGGAATATTACCTTAGATAAAGGCGAGATGAACCGATCGGATTTTTTGCTGACAACCTTAAAGTCCTTTATAACAGGTAATTTATGACCGACTTTCCCCAACCAGCAAACGAATCTGCAAGGGTGTCAGCTTTGCGAAGCTATCAAATTTTAGATACTACTCCAGAAGAAGCCTTTGATGATTTAACGCGCTTGGCAGCTCAAATATGCGCTACTCCAATTGCTCTAGTGAGCTTGGTTGATAGCACTCGTCAGTGGTTCAAGTCCAGAGTCGGGTTGGACGCAACCGAAACTTGCCGAGAAGTTGCCTTTTGCAACTACACCATCTGTCAGTCTGAAGTTTTTGTCGTTTCCAATGCCCTGATTGACCAACGCTTTGCACATAATCCTTTGGTAGTAGGTGAGCCTCATATTCGGTTTTATGCGGGCACTCCCCTTCTGTCTCCGGATGGTTTTTCACTGGGAAGCCTTTGTGTCATCGATCGAATTCCCCGATCTCTGAACCAGGAACAAACTGATGCACTTCAGGTATTAGGACGACAAGTCGTTACTCAATTGGAATTGCGTCGCAATTTAGCCTGTCTGGCGTATGCCATGGATGAGCAGCAGCGAACCGAAGCCGCGCTCCGTTACAGCGAAGAACAGTTTCGTCAACTGGCAGAACATATTCAGGAGGTATTCTGGATTCGTTCAGCCGAGAACAATCACATCCTTTACATCAGTCCCGCTTATGAAAAAATTTGGGGACGATCGCGCCGCAGTTTGTATGCCCAGCCAAACTCCTGGGTAGATGCGGTGCTGCCAGCCTATCGAGGACACATTCTCGACTGCATTGAATTACAGCAGCCTTACGACAAAGAATATCCGATTCGGCGTTTGGATAGCACGATTCGCTGGGTGCGCGATCGGGCTTTCCCGATTCAAAACGAAGCGGGCGATGTCTATCGCATCGTGGGCATGGCAGAAGACATCACTCAACGCAAACAAATTGAGCTAGAACTCGATTTGGTTCAAGGAATGGCTCAAGCCATTTTTGAATCGAATGATTTTCACTCAGCTCTGAGAGTCGCCTTGCAAAAGGTTTGCGAAGTCACTCACTGGGATTTTGGCGAAGCGTGGGTACCGAGGGCAGATTGGAGCGTCCTCGAATGTAGCCCAGCCTGGTATAGCAAGACCGATCGTCTCAACACCTTTCGCGAACAGAGCCAGCAATTTTCCTTTGCCCCTGGTGAGGGTATCCCTGGTCGAATTTGGATCTCTAAACAGCCAGCGTGGTGTCGAGACGTGTCTGCTATGACAAACGCTCATTACTTACGCGCACAGATGGCACAAGAAGCGGGTCTCAAAGCAGCACTGGGTATTCCCCTCCTGGCAAAAGATGAAGTGATCACAGTGCTGGTTTTCTATATGTTTGAAGCACGACAAGAAGATTCTCGCTTGATGGAGTTAATCTCAGCCTCGACAGAACTAGGGTTATTCATCCAACGTAAACAAGCCGAAGAAGAAATTCGCCAATCTTTGGACAAAGAACGGGAGCTGAATCAACTCAAATCCAATTTTATTTCCATGGTTTCCCATGAATTTCGCACCCCTTTGTCTAGCATCATAATGTCGGCAGAATTGCTTGAAAAGTATGAGCAACAACAAACGTCAGAAAAAAGGCAGATTTATTTCAAGCGGATCAATCGGGCAACCCATCGAATGACTCAACTGATCGAAGAAGTTTTGCTGATTAGTCAGGGAGAACAGGGCAAGTTGCGGTTTCAACCGACTCCGATCGATCTCAAGCAATTTTGTGATGAGCTAGTAGCAGAATTTCAGACCCAGATCGGGCAAGATGAATCCCTGGTCTTTATTTGTGAGGGAGATTTGACTCAGGCTTACGTAGATACTAATTTGCTCCATCACATTTTGAATAATTTGCTCTCCAATGCCATCAAATATTCTCCGCAAGGCAGTTTCGTCAAATTGGAATTGCTGCGGCAAGTGAATAGTGTGGTCTTGCGGGTCAAGGATTCTGGGATTGGCATTCCTTTGGCGGATCAGTCCCACTTGTTTGAGTTCTTCCATCGCGCTAAAAATGTTTCTACGATTCCAGGCACAGGGTTGGGATTGGCGATCGTTAAACAGTGTGTAGATCTGCACGGCGGAGAAATCTCAGTTGAAAGTAAGGTTGGTGTTGGCACCGTGTTTACAGTCAAGCTGCCGATCGAGTTGCTTAAAGGGGAGATGTAGGGATGCAGGCATGGAAGAGGAGAGGGGGATGCTGACTCCTCCTGCTCACGCTGCATATTTTTCAATTTCGCAATATTTGCATTCAAAGCTTTAAGACTTCTTTCCATCTAGCGACACTTTAATCCTCGACAGGCTAATAATTGGGTGTCTAACTTTGACGCACGGTCAAAGTGACATCAGCTCAACTTTGGCAAATCAGCCGACTGGCAATCGATGTGCTCTGGAGGATGGGGATGAAAATTACTCGACGGGAAGCCCTCAGACTGGGATTGGTAAGTGGGGGGATGCTGCTTTCACCACTCGGATTTGCAAACAGTGCTCAAGCGCAGGCTGACCCCTGTGCCACAACGATGCTGCCACCGAGCACGCAGGTTCCACCCATAAGTCCGACGATCGACCGATTTCAGCAACCGCTGCGGATTATGGAACCCCTCAAGCAGGTGCTGAGCAAAACCTACAAGGTAACGCGAGAGGGCATTACGTTTGATCAACCGATCGACTACTACGAAATCACCATGCGGAAGCAGACGATCGAGCTGATTCCTGCCAGAAATGGCAAACCTGCCATCACCACCGATATTTGGAGTTATAACGGCACACTTCCGGGTCCTTTAATCCGCCAACAGAAAAATCGGGAGTCTTGTATCCGCTTTAAGAATGAACTGGGTCAAGATGCCGATGGCAAGGATATCTGCACATCGGTACATCTGCATGGCATGGCTTCGTTGCCGCAGTACGATGGCTATGCTGAGGATATCACTCCAGTTGGCTACTACAAAGATTACTACTATCCCAATAACCGGGCGTCGATTCTCTGGTATCACGACCATGCCGTACACAAAACCTCACGCAACGTCTATATGGGGTTGGCAGGCATGTACATCGTGGAATATGCCGAGGAAGATTTTTGCCGAGCGGCAGATGCAAAATGTATGCCCAGTGGCGAATTTGAGGTGCCGCTGGTAATTCAGGATGTGACATTTAAGCAACCACAAACTGGCGACCCCAATCATTGGGAACTGGTGTTCAACGATCGTCGCCAACGCGGGGTGTATGCCGATGTCACGCTGGTGAATGGCGTGCCCTTTCCCTATTTCCCAGTGAAACGGCGCAAATATTTTTTCCGATTACTCAATGCTTCTGCCTCGCGCACGTTCCAACTGGCACTGAGTCGTGAAGAAAATTCTCTAACGCTTGCAGAGGATGCACTGATTGTGGTGGGCAGTGATGCGGGGCTTTTGGGCAAACCAGCGGTGATCACAGCGCCCAAGTCTTTGCCGATGGGGGTTGCGGAACGCTATGGCGTTATTGTTGACTTTTCCAAGTTTCCTGCCAATGTGAAACAAGTCTATCTGCGCGATTTAGGTTTTTCGGGCAACTTGGGACCAACACCCAAATCGCTGTTGCGGTTTGATTTACAGGATGATCCAGTCACTGATAGCTGCATCATCCCCAGCGATCGCCTGGGAATTTTGACCTTGCAACAAGCCTTGATCGATCGCAGTGTCCGCACTCGCACGTTCCGCTTTGGGCGCGGCAACCAGTGGACGATCAATGGCAGAGGCTGGGAATCCAATTTCGTCTCGGCTGATCCGGGGCAGGGAGATATCGAAATCTGGACGTTGATTAATACGGGTGGCTGGACGCACCCAGTTCATATCCATCTCATTGACTTTCAAATTCTCGATCGCAATGGCATGGAGCCAGCGGAACATGAGCGTGGATGGAAAGATGTCGTGCTTCTGCGAGATGGAGAAGTGGTTCGTGTCATTGCTCGATTTGCGCCGCACCGAGGTAAGTACATGATGCATTGCCACAATATTGTGCACGAAGACCACGACATGATGACCCAGTTTGAAGTAGGTCAGGGAGGAACTTCCCCGCTTGCCGATCGCGCCAAACCGTTGCCCGCACCCGAGCTTGGTTCGACCCAACCGCCCAATTTGTTGGAAGACAAGCTGCCGTGTAAAGCGGTAGAACCCCTGCCCAATAATTGCGATATCGTGATTCCACCGCTCGATCGGTGCAAGCCTCCGAGTTCGTAACCTTAGTGGGAGCCGGTGTTGTTGAATAGCAGTATGAATTGGAACGAAGTTTCAATTCACACAACTCCAAATTCCTAACTGGAATCAGCAACGCCGTGGGAGACACACACGGAGACGGAAGAAAGCGGGAAGCGAATATCTTCCGCTCCGTGTCTTCCTCTCTCCGTTTCCCTATGAGCCGTACAAAGCCCGATTAAACGCCTTGATCGCTTCCATGTCGTAGGGACCGGAAGGCTTCGGTGGCTTCAGTTTGGTAGAAGCAGTTGGTTGGGGTTGCCCAGTGGCAGAAGGCAATGGCGAAGGTTGAGACAGTTGAGGTTGCACCGAAGGTGACATCGTTGGGGTTGGGGTTGCTTGCGGCACAGGATTGTCGGATACCGAACCCTCTACCGGAACTTGGGCAATCTCTAATGGCAGAGGCTGACTCAGTACCATTTCTGTCATCAACACAACCGTTGTGACGAACAGGGCGATCGTCAGAAAAACCGTTTTCAAAATCGATAGTTTCATCATTATCCTGACGAATTCGTCAGCACTTTTTACTCTCGATCATACAAGCGCAATTTCAGCTTCCCACCATTCTGTAACCCAACGAAAAACTTTACCCCTCTACCCTTGACTCCATTTCCCCTAAAATTCCTCCAACATCCACTCTGCCGCCCGTCCTCCCAGCTCCAGCGGAATGCTTACTGCTTTGCCCAGACGAGGACGATCGCGCGTCTTTTCAAGGTAGTTTTGTACCTGTTCAAAACTACCCCAACCTTGTAGATAGTGGGCGATCGTATCCAGGTGTGCCAAATATTCTACTTCTGAAAGAGGAAATGATTGCTGCTCTAGGTACTTCCACATCACCAAGACAAAAATCTTGCCCTGGGTGCGTCGTATCTGGATGTCGTAGGATCTGCCCCATTTATTCAGCAACAGTTGGCGTAAGTCCTGTCCGGTCATGAGAGTGAATTGACTCATTGCTTACGATACTAGCGCCAATTAGTTATCCCGCGATTTCCTGATGTTTGGCTCGTTCCACAGCTTGTCGCCAGGCAGCTAACAGAGAAGTGCGGCGATCATCACTCATTTGGGGTTCAAAGCGGCGTTCCATCTGCCACTGGCGAGTAATATCGGCAGTGCTCTGCCAGTAGCCTACTGCCAGTCCTGCCAGATAAGCTGCTCCTAATGCAGTGGTTTCAGTGATTTGCGGACGCACAACTGGAACTCCCAACACATCCGCTTGAAATTGCATCATGAGATCGTTGCCAGCGGCTCCACCATCCACACGCAATTCTGACAGGTCGAGTTTGGCATCCCGACGCATGGCATCCAGGACATCTACCGATTGATAGGCAATGCTTTCCAGCGCAGCGCGGGCGATGTGGGCACTGGTAGAGCCACGAGTCAGCCCAATAATGGTGCCACGGGCATAGCTATCCCAATGGGGTGCCCCTAAGCCAACAAAGGCAGGGACAAAATAGACGCCGCCATTGTCGGGTACGCTGCGGGCAAGGGGCTCCACATCGGCGCTGTGTTTAAGGATGCCTAACCCATCCCGTAACCATTGCACCACGGCTCCAGCAACAAACACGCTGCCTTCTAAGGCATAGATAGTAGGCTGGCTAATACGCCACGCGATCGTTGTCAACAGTTTGTGGTGAGAAGAGATCGGCGCATTGCCTGTGTTAAGTACAGCAAAACAGCCAGTGCCGTAGGTGTTTTTTGCCATGCCTGGTTGCAGGCAAGCCTGTCCAAACGTTGCAGCTTGTTGATCGCCAGCGATACCCGCGATCGGCACCTGGGCACCGAGAATCCCTTCTCCTGTCACCCCAAAAACCTCTGACGAACTCCGGACTTCTGGCAAGATCGCAGCAGGAATCTCCAGAAGGGAGAGTAATTCTTCGTCCCACTGCTGAGTATGGATATTGAACAACAGGGTACGACTGGCATTGGTGACATCGGTGAGGTGAAGTTGTCCTCCGGTCAATTGCCAAACCAGCCAGGTATCTACAGTACCAAAGGCAAGATCGCCCTGTTCGGCTTTGACCCGAGCGCCAGGCACGTGGTCGAGTAGCCATTTGAGCTTGGTGCCACTAAAGTAAGGGTCGAGCAATAGCCCTGTTTTGGCTTGAAAAGTCGGTTCGTGTCCAGCCGCTTTGAGAGCATCGCACCATCCGGCAGTCCGCCGATCTTGCCAAACGATCGCCGAATAGATGGGTTGACCTGTGGTGCGGTCCCAAACGATCGTGGTTTCGCGCTGATTGGTAATACCGATCGCAGCCAGATCTTTAGCGCGGATTCCCATTTGTGCCAATGCTTCATTGGCAACGCCCAATTGCGAAGCCCAAATTTCATTGGCGTCATGTTCCACCCAACCCGATTGAGGAAAAATTTGCCGAAATTCTTTTTGGGCGATCGCGCGTAAGTTGCCCCGCACATCAAACACAATGGCACGAGAACTAGTAGTGCCCTGATCAAGTGCAAGGATGTATTGAGTCATGGCAGTTTGCATCAGGTCAGACCGGGGACTGGAGACAATGGGTCAGTTTTACCCAAATCGCCGATGTACGGGTTGGTAACATAATCCTTTGCATCTCCTCTCTCAACATCTCCAGTTTCTTTTACAGGGTAGGGGACTGAGAATACCCACATGCAAATGCTTAACGCATTCGTACGTGGGTACATCTTCAAAAACTGAACGATGCAGGAGAAAGCCATCATAAATGCATTCAACAGTTGTCATCTTTGGTCGTAACGCGATTAAGTTTCTGTGTAGAACTCGACTTCTTTGAGCTTGATTTACTTTTACAAAGTAGCAAAAGAGGGATGATGCGTGAATGCACGTAATAACACTTAAGGTTTACGTTTGATGTTAATATGATATTTGTAAGGGATAAAAAATTTCTTCGGCTTTTCTGTAGGCTCATTTGCTTGAAGATGGTTCCTAACAACATAAGGGAAATCCGAACTATCTCCCTGCTTTGGATACGAGCGTAGTGCCAGGATATAAGTGAAATTACGTAATTGATTGCTTCAGAATTTTTAGGGCAGCTTTAGAAGTTTTTAGATCAATTAGGATGTCAGTACCCAATTTTGTAAGGGCAAATTTAATTTGACTTTCTGTGCTGCTAAGATGTTTTTCACGCCGATCGCAGGCATTGTAAAAACTACCCTACACATAATAGACTCAATCGGAAACGGGGAAAGACATAAATTCTTGACGTGAAGTCGTCAAATCTTATAGCGTTATCGTCAATTCAGAGCATGAACAATTTATTAACGATTAAGTCTAATCTTTTGGAGAGAAAGTGCTTAATCATCTGTTGATTAATACCCCACTGAATAAAGTAGGTTTCTCTGAAAAGTCGGTTGTTCTAATCGCTGTCCGAGAGGGAAAGGTGGGCTTTGCCCTCAAAGGTTGTTTAAAAAGGTGCTAGCTGTCATGTTGAATGCTCAGAGATGCTCCCTTGCCCCCCTAAAAAAGGGGGAATCGGACTCAAAGTCCCCCTTTTTTCTAGCGCAGCGGTACGGCAGTATTCTGTTGCGACTTTCCAAAGAACCTTTAAAATATCCTCTTAGTTTGTGTGGATGCTGAAAAGTCAAATTCTTTATGATCGACTGATCTTAGTTGAGTGAAGTGCTCAAGCCGTATTGATTTTTTAAGGGCAGTCGATGAAGTTCAATTTTAATTAGTTCAATTCTGAAGGAAGGCAATGTTCACAAAACGATCGTAGGTTTAGACATTGAGATTGCAGGCATTGAGATCGCAGGTCTGTGCGCTGGTTTAACCACCGCGTTCGTAACCAACATCATCATCAAGGGTTCTACAATGGCTACCAATATCTTTCGGAAAACGGTCTTAACGAGCTTAGTTGCGCTTGCAGCAGTCTTGGGGTTGTCACCCGTACCAGCGAGTGCTGGCACGATATTGCTAGATGGGTTCATTGATCCAAACAATTCTTTCCCTACAGGGTATATTTTTCCCCTGAATCCAAACGCTTTCGGCGGACTGACCTCTGTGCATCTGATACAATGCCTGCCTAGTAACAGCGTTCCTCAGTGTGGACCGCTGACACAACCGAATCCAAATCAGCCGATCTCTTTCCCCAATAACTTCCCATCTGAGTTTTTCTATTACCTGGCGAACGCGAAGATTAACTCCGGTGGATTGAAAGCGCTGCTTGTCTTGTCTACCCAAGGAGCCTTTGCGAATGGCAATTTAGCGATTCCTGCGCAGCAGGTAACTTTTAGCCGCCTTCGCATCAGGATCTCTGGTCTAGTCGCCGGACATTCTTACAGAATTACTCATCCCTATGGGGTTGGCACTTCCACTAATCCCACCCTCGTAGCAGACTCATCAGGGAGTATTAACGTAACTGAGGACTATGGTTGTGGTGCTGTTATAGAGCCAACATGTGATTTTAGCTCGCTCACAACTGATAAATCCCCTCATAATCCCCTTGCAGCGGGTATTCTCGAATGGGATACGAATAGACCCTTTGGGTTTATTGGAGATGGCGTTACACCGCATACCGTGACAGGTAGTCCTAATAACACCAACTACTTCGAGATTTTCGATATCACTGCCAATAGAAGGGTGGCAATTACCACTCTGTTTACAGTGATGGGCAAGATAGCGCCTTAGCTCAACTTTATCCGGTATGTTCGAGTATCGTGATAACGCAAGGATGCTAAAAGAGTTTCTACAGGTCTAGATCCCGACCCATGCATTGCTGGGTAAGTGAGGTTCGAGAGAGGCTGCCCATCTTTTTGAGAGCTTTGCTCAAAAAGATGGGCAACTCGGTTGAAACATGACCAACAAAGTACTGGAGACCAATAGGCCTCTTGCAAATTAAACCGAATCAAGCAGATTAGGACAACTCATCGTTGTACAAACCAGCAACCAGATTACAGCGCAATCCGTAGGGCTGTGTCGTTTATTCTCAGGATGCTGGTAAATCAATATGTCCTGATTTTTTATATCACGACTTCTTCGCCAGAGGTCTGGCAGCTAATGGGCAAGAGGGCTAAGGAGCTGACTCACCATAACACCCAAAGCTGGGATGCCTAACAGCAGCATCAGTCCGGCAGGCATAAATTTACGCGTTTTGAGCCATCGCATTACAAATGCTAGGAGCAGAACTACCGTTACCCCAGATGCAACTGCAAGCCCCCAGGGTTGCCCTTGCATCTGAAGGATGGCGCTACCCACCAATAAAATTCCGCAACCGCAGCCCGCGAACAGGGACACCTTACTCTGCGCCTGCATATAGCCGATAATGCCACCCACGATCGCCAGAATGCCGTAAGCGATCGCCACGATTACACCAAGAGTCATAGGGACGTGCTCCTCAATGTTTGTCAAACTCTACATCACCAGCCTGAATCTAACTCGTTCTTAAAAAGACGCATGGAAATCGCATGAGCCAATGTGCATCTCCAGCCCCACACAAACCCTAGAATGATTTGAGGTCTTTGATCATAAATAAAAGTTACTAATGATGAAGCCGTGGGAGAAGCGTTAAATCTAAGCCTGAGCATCAAAATAGGAACGGAACCCGCCATAGGAATTGTATTGTTAAAGTCAGTGGCAAATTTGAGCGCAAAAGGGATGGATGATTGACATGGGACGAGTCGGAGTTTTACTACTCAATTTGGGGGGACCGGACAAATTAGAAGATGTCCGGGCTTTTTTATATAACTTATTTGCTGATCCAGAAATTATCCGATTGCCTTCTCCCCTATTACAAGCGCCGCTGGCTTGGTTAATTTCGACTCTGCGTGCTCAAAAATCACAGGAGAATTATAAAAAAATTGGCGGCGGGTCGCCACTGCGCCAGATTACCGAAGCCCAAGCGCAGGCGTTGCGGGTGCAATTGCAGCAAGATGGCAATGAGATACAGGTTTATATCGGCATGCGGTACTGGCACCCGTTTACAGAAGAGGCGATCGCTCAGATTAAGCAAGATGGCATCCAACAATTAGTGATTCTGCCGCTGTATCCCCAGTTTTCGATCAGCACCAGCGGTTCTAGTTTTCGGCTACTCGAACGTTTGTGGAATGCCGACCCAGCGTTGCAAGCAATTCAATATACAGTGGTGCCCTCCTGGTATAGCCACCCAGGATATGTGCAGGTAATGGCAAACCTGGTCGAAAAAACGTTGGATCAGGTGCCCCATCCCAGTGACGCGCATGTCTTTTTTAGTGCGCATGGCGTGCCCGTCAGCTATGTAGAAGAAGCGGGTGACCCCTACCAGCGAGAAATTGAACAGTGTACTGAGTTGATCATGAAACAGTTAAATCGCCCCAATGCCTACACTTTGGCATACCAGAGTCGGGTGGGTCCGGTGGAATGGTTACAACCCTACACCGATGAGGCGATCGAAGACCTCGCCCAAAAGGGCGTAAAAGAATTGGTGGTGGTGCCGATCAGTTTTGTCTCAGAACATATCGAAACCCTGGAAGAAATTGATATGGAGTATCGGGAAGTCGCTGAAGAAGCTGGGATTGAGACGTTTGCGCGAGTGCCTGCGCCCAATACCGATCCGATCTTTATCAAAGCACTGGCAGATCTGGTGGTGCAGGCATTGAACGATCGTCCCATTCTCTTCTCAGATACCATTCGTCCGCAAGAGAATGTGAAACTGTACCCGCAAGAGCGCTGGACTTGGGGGATGACCCCCTCTGCCGAGGTTTGGAATGGGCGCTTAGCCATGTTGGGGCTATTGGCAGTGCTGCTCGAATTGTGGCTGGGGCAGGGTCCTTTGCATGCGATCGGGCTGTTGTAAGCCATTGGGCAGGGAGACTTGGAATTTTAAACTCTGCATTTGGACTGTACAGACTTTGTTCCCAAGCGGAGCATGGGAACGCCTGGAGGCAGCAGTGCCTCCAGTAACTTTCTATCGATAGCAAAATAAAACAGAGCCTCCAAACGCAACCTGACAAGGTTCTGCCCTGTCGCGAAGTCAGTCGATTGTCCTAAGTTCAGAGACTATCCGTCCGCCGATCGCCGCGCTTCATTAAGTTTTGCGACATTCATTTTGTAAGATTTGAAGTTTTAAGAGCTTGAGTAAACAATTAAAGATGTTCTCTTGGGGATAGATTGGCTCCAGTGCCCAAACGGTCTTCTCGGCAACTTGCAAAATCGGGTGAACAAAAATCCATCCAGGCTGAGCTGCTTCAGCAACAACAGCGTGTGGAGTTATTTTCGGAAGTCACGCTCAAAATTCGGCAATCGTTGCAGTTTAGGGAAATCTTGCGAACCACGGTGACGGAGGTGCAACGAATTCTGCAAGCCGATCGCGTGCTAATTTATCATGTCTTACCGGATGGGACAGGCAAGGTAATTAGCGAATCAGTTTTACCAGACCATCCCAAGCTGATAGATCTGGAGTTTCCAGAAGAGGTTTTTCCAAAAGATTATCAACAGCTTTATGCTCAGGGTCGGGTACGAGCGATTGCGGATGTCTATGATCCAGCCGCTGGTTTAGCCCCATGTCTGATCGAATTCGTGGAGCAATTTGATATCAAAGCAAAACTTATCGTCCCGATCGTCCAAACCCTCAACGTTCACCCCTTAGCAACGGTTCAGCCGGCTAACCGTCTGTGGGGGTTGTTAATCGTGCACCAATGCGGCGATATCCGCAATTGGGTAGAGTTTGAATTGGAACTCATGCAGCAACTGGGGGATCAGATCAGCATTGCCCTTTCTCAAGCCCAATTGTTGGAACATTTGGAAGAGGTGGTGGAAGCCCGTACTGCTGAGTTGAAAGAAGTTAACCGCAACCTGCAACAAGAAATTAATGTACGAAAGCAGGCAGAAGCCGCACTACGTCAGAGTGAAGAGCAATTGCGACTGATCACGAATGCGCTACCTGTACTGATTGCGTATGTGGATGACCAACAACGCTATCGCTTTAATAATCAGGCATACGAAGATTGGTTAGGGCAATCGCCGAGCGAAATTGATGGCACTCATCTAAAACAGGTTTGGGGAGCCGAGTGCTATCAGCGCATGCAAATGCAGATCGAAACGGCACTATCAGGGCAAGCTGTAACTTATGAAAATGATGTAGTGCTCAAAGACGGCAGTGTACGATCGGTGGATGCCACCTATATTCCTCATGTGGATGAGTCAAAGACAGTCAAGGGCTTTTTCTCTCTGACTAGTGACATTAGCGATCGTAAAGCCATTGAACGGATGAAAGACGAATTCATCTCGGTCATCAGCCATGAACTACGCACCCCCTTGACCTCTCTGCATAGCGCGCTAAAAATCTTGGCAACTGGACGACTAGGCACCCTCTCCAACGAAGGGCAACAAATGCTCGGCATTGCCGACGACAGTACAGAGCGATTGGTGCGATTAGTCAACAACGTTCTCGACTTGCAACGCATCGAATCAGGCAAAGTGGTAATGGATCTACAAGCCTGCAATGCTGCTAACTTGATGATTCAGGCAGCCGAAGCCATGCAAGCCATGGCACAACAACATGAAGTGACCCTGGTGACCCAGACAGAAGAGATCATTATTTGGGCAGATGCCGATTACATCCTACAAACCTTAACCAATTTACTCAGTAATGCCATCAAATTCTCCTTTGCAGGAGGAACGGTTTGGTTGACCGTTGCTTACCTCAACAAGCCCCAACCCCAAAACTCAAAACTCAAAACCCAAAACTCCAAGTTCAAAACTCCAAGCTCAAAACTTAAAACGCAAAATTTCTCCTTTAGAGAAGGTGTGCGTTGGCAAAGTCAGTCTACAGGACTGACAAAATCAAAACCTCAAAACTCATCATGCTCCGAAATTATTTTCCGAGTACGTGACGAGGGTCAGGGGATTCCGACTGATCAACTCGAACGGATCTTTGAACGGTTTCAACAGGTCGATTCATCCGATTCGCGCAAAAAAGGAGGGACGGGGTTGGGGCTGGCAATTTGCCGCAAAATTATTGAACAACACAATGGCAAAATCTGGGTTGAGAGTGCTCCAGGTCGCGGTAGCACCTTTGTATTTACACTACCTGCGTTTAATAAAGCCAATCTCAAATGAGGGAGATCATGGGCAAGCGAATCTTAATCATTGATGACGAAGAGACCATCCAAACAGTGGTGCAATTTGGTATCAGGATGGCAACAGGTTGGGAGGTGCTAACGGCAGGATCAGGAGAGCAGGGCATCCAAACTGCCCAGACAGAAAAACCAGATGTGATTTTGCTGGATGTAATGATGCCAGAAATGGATGGGATTGCTACCTTTAAAGCGCTTCAGTCTCATACTGAAACCGAGCAGATTCCAGTTATTCTTTTAACGGCAAAAGCACAAACAGCCGACAAGTGCCAGTTTAATGATTTAGGTGTCAGTGGTGTGATCACGAAACCTTTTAACTCCCTCAATCTACCGGAACAAATTTCCCGGATTCTCCACTGGTAGGAACGTCAATGAAAATCTTGCTCGTAGAAGATGATGATGTATTAATCAAAGTTTTGACGAGAAGTCTAACTAGCCATAATTATGTGGTTGACACGGTCAAAGATGGAGAAATGGGCTGGACTTACGGCTCTACTTTTGAGTACGACTTGCTCGTTCTCGATATTGTTCTGCCCAAGTTGGATGGCATTAGTTTATGCAAGCGCTTTCGAGAGCAGGGCTATACCATGCCCATTTTGCTTCTCACTGCTCAAGATACTCGCACAGTGAAAGTGCAAGGGTTGGATGCGGGTGCAGATGATTATGTCGTCAAACCTTTTGATCAGGTAGAACTGATTGCCCGAATTCGGGCTTTGATGCGTCGGGGAAGTTCCAATCCCTTTCCGCTCCTGTCCTGGGGTGATTTGCTGCTGAACCCTAGCACCTGTGAAGTGAACTATAACGGTCAGCCCTTATCGCTGACCACTAAGGAATATGAGTTACTGGAATTGTTTTTGCGCGATCGCCAGTATGTCTTTAGTACCGATGAGTTGATCGATCGACTCTGGTCTTCGGAGGAGTTTCCGTCTGAAGCAACGGTGCGTTCCCATATCCGTCGAGTTCGCAAAAAGCTTGCAGATGTCGGTGCACCGCCAGATTTTATTGCCACGCTTCATGGGCGAGGCTATTACCTAAAGACCATGGACGCTGACATGGGGGACGCCTTTACGGCTACCTCAGCATTTGTCTCTGAAGAAGGTACACCAACCGCTGCCCTAGTAAATCTGAGCACCGTTGCCCAATTTCAAACTAAAGAAAATTCGCCTGTGGACTCGCAGCAACAATATCTGGATTTTCTGAATGAGACCTGGGCAACCACAAAACCCAAAAGCTTGGAACAGACGAGTATTTTGTTAGAAGTGGTTCACAGTTTGCAGGACGATCGTCTCTCTTCCAATCAACAGGTAGAAGCTCAACGCATTGCTCATACATTGGCAGGCACCCTGGGAATCTTTGGTCTTTCTAAAGCGACTCATTTAGCCCGCCAACTAGAGCATTGGCTAGCTGGGTATGAGCCATTGCGACCTGAGCAGATCCCTCTACTAAAAACACTGGCGATGGCTCTCCAACAAGCAATTCAGAACACGACAACAATTGAACAATCGCCCCTGTTTGATGAACAATCACCCTTGTTGCTTTTGGTGAGTGATGATTCCAGCTTTAATCAAGCATTAATCATGGTTGCGACGCGCTGTAGTATTCGGGTTGAGGTTGTGTCAGCACTAGAGTTGGCTCCTGAATGGGCAGAGGCACAACCTCAGGTTATTTTGCTGCGTTTGCCGACTGGCTTAACCCCAACAAAAATAGCTGAACCTGCATCTGCCAGCCATTGGCTCAGTGCTTTGCAGGTGATCTCACACCATTACCCCTCTTTGCCGATTTTAGTGATGGGAGATCGTGATGAATTGGACGATCGGCTGGAAGTGGTTCGATGGGGAGGCAAATTGTTTCTAGAAGCGTTGATGCCAGCTGAGCAAGTGATCACAACCGTTGTCAACTTGCTAGGTGCAAAAACATACGCTCCCAAAGTGATGATCGTTGATGACGATCACACCTGGCTCAGTACTTTGCCTTCTCTGCTAAAGCCTTGGGGGTTCAAAGTCACAACCCTTGCCGATCCCAAACAGTTTTGGACGGTATTACAATCTGTGACGCCCGATGTCTTAGTTTTAGATGTGAACATGCCTCAAATCAATGGGTTTGAGCTATGTCAGATTCTTCGGGGTGATCCTGATTGGCAACAGTTACCAGTATTATTTTTGAGTGTGCTAACCGATGCTGCGAGCCAGCATCAGGCATTTACTGTAGGAGCCGACGATTACTTGTGCAAGCCTGTCGTGGGGGGAGCACTTGCCAACCGCATCCTAAGCCGCTTGCACCGGATACGCGCCTGTGCCAGTTGAAACATTGCACACATTTTGCACAAAACATACGCCAATGTAAGTCTAATCCGATTACTCAAATAGAAGCGATTTTAAAATATATGGAAGTCTCATTAAGAAGCCGTCAACATACTCTGATTCGTAAATTAGCCGATTGTATCGAAGCGCTTTGGCATGAATATCTAGAGCTTTCTCCTTACTCTGTGCCAGAAGATTTGGGCTACATTGAGGGCAATCTCGAAGGTGAACGGCTGACGATTGAAAATCACTGCTACCAAACTCCCCAATTTCGCAAACTGCATTTGGAATTGGCACAGGTTAGCAATGGGTTAGATATTTTGCACTGTGTCATGTTTCCCAAGCCTGAGTATGCGCTGCCAATTTTTGGCACGGATTTGGTTGGCAAGCGCGGAGGAACCATTAGTGCGGCGATCGTGGATTTGTCGCCTGTGAATGCTGAACGTATTTTGCCAGTCCATTATCACCAGACTTTATCACGCTTATCTGAAGTTGAGTTCTCTCAACCCCGTGCCTTACCAGCATGGGCTGATATTTTTTCAGAATTTTGTTTGTTTGTACATCCAGCGAATGAACCCGAAGAAGACATGTTCCTCAATCGAGTCAGAGAGTTTTTAACTCTTCATTGTCAAATCGCTAGTACAGAATCTCCTCTGACATCGAATTTGGACATTACGCAAGTTTTGGCAGGGCAGCGTTACTATTGCTTAAAGCAACAACAAAATGACAAAACTCGGCGGGTGCTCGAAAAGTCATTTGGCGCAGCGTGGACAGATCGATATATGAACACGATGTTGTTTGATTATGTGGCGTAACCGTTTCCTCACTGAAAGCGTGTGCGACTTCAGTCATCCCTACACTTCATTCAGACACAATTGACGCCAGCCGATCGCCATCATCTCCTAATGGGTGTTGCTGAAAAGCAGGATGATTTGGAACGAAGTTTCAAATCATTCAGCATCATTTTCATCCGGTTGTTGAGCAACGCCTCTTAATGGATGGATCGACTACCCAAAAAAACTGCCAAATTGTGTAGAAATGATTGGCTAATTGGTTTATGGTTGGGAGTAATCAACTCTGGATTTTGTATCTCTATCTCTGGAGCTTTGCTTGGCTTAGAGACCACTAGGGGGACTTCCTCAATCAAGCCCACCATCATCAAACGAAAGGCAATTTGTTGAATTTTTCCCAATGGCAACTGTAATTGTTCTGCAATGACGGTCAAGGGTTCTGTGCCGTTGGCAAATTCCCACACTTGCCATTCCACTGGATTGATTTTTAACTGGGGGTTACCCACAATCAGGGATGTGATTGCAGAATTGGGAGCAGGGAGTTTTTTCGAGAGAGATCTCCAATCCCTCAATGCGCGCAAGCCTTCCAGCGTAACATTCAGCGGCACTGCACTTAAGCCAGTCATTTCAGCTAAGGGCAATTCAGTTTTCGTCTCAAAGTTAAACCAGCCCTCTGAAAACTGAAAGATTGTACAGACTTGTCGGATCACTTGGGTATAAAATAGCAATTTGAGTTGCTCAGCATTCAGCAATTTCTGGTATTTAAGATATAACCCGAGCGGACGATTGCTCTTAAACGCTTCAACCAGCAGCATTTTGCTATGTTCACCCAGCCACTCTCGTTGATAGAGCAGAGTTGCTAACCCTTTGTAGTCTAGGCGATTAGCAGCTGCGAGAATTTGTCCTTGCTTAAACCAGAGATAGAAGTTTTGTAGGGGTTCCGCAGGAGAATGGGCAGCCCGGATGGTCAACAAACCTGTTTTTTGTCCTCGCTCCAGAAGTTGAAAAATTTCTCCTAGAGAGAACTCTGATAAACGTCCTGAGACTGACATAATTCTACTTTCCTTCCAAAATATGAACTTAAGAGATGTAGGATACTGGCTATACGAGACAGCCTTGGCTTTGCATTAGATGTTGTACCAGAGTCAATACAGCTTGCGCGACAGAAGCACGCTGTCTGGCATCAACTGCAATGATGGGAGGATGTTGCCCTGCATGGGTGTAGCCAAGGGCAAGCGAGATCGTCTCTTCATCCCAAGCATCAGGCGAGTCTGTATAGGTCAAGCCAATAATCATGGGAATTTGTGAGCGTTGTTTTATAAAGTTCAAGATACGGCGGGCGTAGTAGAACTCATCGGAACGATGCGCTGCAACTAGCAGCATGTAAGCGTGGGCTTTTTGGATCAGGATATTCCACATAAAGTCAAATCGGGCTTGCCCGGGTGTGCCGTAGAGATGGAGCGCCATATCAGGGCCAAACTGTAACCGTCCGAAGTCAAACGCAACTGTTGTTTTCGCCTTTAAATTGGCAGTTTCGTCAGTTGCTTGTCGATCGGTATCCACAACCTCAATTTCACTAACTGATCGAATAAAGGTCGATTTTCCCGCCCCTACTGGACCTGTCACAACGAGCCGCATTACTTCCATTGATTTTGTTTGAGAATCGGGTTTCAGTATGAGGAGAAAAGAACTGATGACAGAGGAACCAGTTCTTTCCTCCGGATTAGATAGACTTTGGCAGAAAAACTATGCCAGCAGTAGTTTCAGTTCTGAAATCGATCGCTTAATTTCCAGCATCAGAATCCCTTGTTTGGCACTTGCACTTGCCAGAACCAGGAAAACCGCGTCGTCTCCACAACTGGTCAAAATTGCGTACCCTTGATTTCCCTCAACATAAATTCGATCGATGCCGCCACGAGACAATTCCGTACCAATGCGTTCCCCCAAAGACAGGATAGCGGCTGACATTGCAGAAACCCGTTCATCATCCATGCCGCCAGGCAGGCAAGCTGCTAGGGGTAAACCATCGGGAGTGACGAGTGCCGCACCTTGAACATCATTGGTTGCAGTCACAAAGTTTTGGAGGACGACACCCAGTTTTTCAGTATTAATTGCCATGATGATCTTCTCTTGTAAGTTGTGTAGTGAGCGAATGCAGGAAATTGGATCATCCGAGGACTTCAAAATTAATGACATCGTGGGTCCCCCCGCGCAGAACCGACTCCGTTTGCTTACCCCGCAAACGTTTGCCAGTTGTCTGCTCCAGAACACCTTGGATAGCTCCCAGCGTGAAAGTTAGGTTACGAGGAGAGCCTTGGGGTTCACCTGCGGAACAAATCGTTTCTCGGCAAGACACCTGGATAGATTCTCCAATTTCGACGATCTTGTCTACGATGCAGAGTCGGGTTCCCTCTTTGCCCAGGGCGGACTGGAGGAGCGGCACAATTTCTGCGGAATCAATTCCCTTGCCCGTGAGACCCAGTTGTTCAGCAAGTTGCTTGCCACGATTACGACCGGCTGCGATGAGTGAGATCGCTGCTGCCTTTTCACCCAAGGCTTCTTCAATTCCAACCACCACTGCCTTAAAACAAACAATGCTACTAAAGTCGCCAAGCTCCGCACGTAATTGATTTGCAACAGGAATTGCAACGGTAGACATAATTAAGTACCTCAAAAATTCTCAGAACAGGTTGTTGAAAAACACAAAACCGGATAGTGCTATTTGGAGAAGGATAGAAGAAAAACAGGTTCAAACAGGGGATTAGGATTGCAGGGTTTCTAACCATCCTAATTTTCTCTATTTATCCAAAAACACTACTAGCTATTGCGAATGTGCCCACACAGGCTTTTCATCACTAATCAGATAAATACTGAAAATAACCCTGCATCATTTTTATTCTCAGTAGATATGCGAAAGTCGGAATGTTTTTTCGATAGTGCTATTAGAGGAAAAGTCGCCTCAAGCAGGCGGATTAGGGCTGTAAGGCTTTTGACCCTACCTCATTATTTCCAGTGTTTCTGAAATAGCACTATTTAAAACCGACTACTTTTAAGAGCAAGTTACTAGCTGAGTCTTGGAGTCACAAACTCTTTTGACTTTGTAATCTCGATGGGGCGTGGGAGACAATCTAGTTAAGTAAAGGGCATTAGACTTCGGAAGTATGGGCAAATCTAGTCTTGTTAGACTCCACTCTTTAAGAAAGTAGACTTCGTTTATTGCCTGGGTTTTGATTCATCATGCTCGATGGTATTCATTGAAAACTCCTATGCTTCTCACGCTAAAGGAGGATTGTGAAAAGATTGTGGCAATGAAACATCGTAATATTCCTTAAAAATCCTTATTAATGTAATGTTTCAACATTAATGTAATGTTTCAGCTAAAGTATTCGCTTTCATTGTTAAGTCAGATGATTTATGTTTCAAAGGTAGAGTTAGACTTTTTCTGGATCATCCGTGAGATGCAGTTCTAGAAAAAGGCAGACTAGATTAAAATGCTGTTTGATTAAGATGATCTATGCCCAAGATGATCTATGCTCAAAGAGATAGGTACTACTGAATCTAGAAGAAGTGATCGATCATTCTGCGGTTAAACCGATCGTGATGATACCTAAAAGATTTATCGATGCACAGTCATTTAAGTGTCGTGTACACGCTGTATCCCTCTGATATGCTCTATTACCAGAACCGATGCGTTCGAGGGGCTTGGCGATCAATCCTTAGAAAGTGTTAAGACAAAATTTGGGGAGAAAAGCGGTGTCTGGATTTTGGCGGGGGACGATCGTAATCGGTTTCAGTCTGAGCCATCTCCTTGGGCTAACGACCGCGCAGGCAGCCTATGACCCCAACACACCCCTCAACCCCGTGCCCGCCAACGCATGTCAGCATACTTATTTCTACCAGGTTAAAAAAACCTTAACTGTGCGGAAGCTGGACGGCACCTCCCGATCGGTGGTTCCAGCAACCACCGTCTTATTGCCCGCTGGCACAGGGCCGGATAAAAGCGTACCCATTGCGTTACCAGGCGGTTTTGAAGGCTATATCAGCGATCGCGATTTTCAAACTTCCCTGACTCGCTTTCAATTTGGTTCCCGATTTGAGGGCAAAATGCGAGTCAAAACTCTAGATCCGGGTGGTTCTGTCAATCTCCGCAAAGAACCCACCCGCGTTGGCAAACCCGAACAATTGGTTGTTGGAACTTTGCGGGATGGGGATGAAGTGCGAGTCCGGGGGATGGCACCGGGCAGCACCCTGATGGACTCGCCCTACTACTATGTTCTTTCTGACAAAGGGTTGCGAGGATTTATCGCCACTCCTTACTTGGTCTGTGTGGGTGAGAACCAGGAGTCCAAACTGCCCTCTGCCATTAGAAACCAAGCCACCTTGCCCCGATCGTTTTGTGGCGATCGTCCTGCGCTCGATCGCTTGACCTGGTATCCTGTATTGCTCACCGAAACCAGTGTAGATTCTGCCCGTACTCGCTACTGCGGCAACGCTGCTAGTACTACATACAAGGGTCAGCCAGCCGTTCAATTGGCAGTATTTACCGACCAAGGTAATGCCGCCACCTTTGCTAGAACCGTGAATGGCATAGTAGGACAGGCGCAAGAAACCCCTGCACCTGACAGTAAAAAAGTTTGGCGTTGCTTCTGTACGGTTGGCGAAGAATGCGGTAAAACTCGACAATACCCCAACAGTTTTAGCTATGGCTCTTTTACGAAGCCTCAGATCCCAGGATATGAGTGTGCTCCCTATTAATTAGAAGGGAACTCCGGACTTTTGATGCGTAAACAAACACTTAAAGTTCATGAGTGTTTTAATAAATCCTAGTCAATCGTGCTGTGCTTTATGGCAATCCACGATCGCATTACAAAAAATCCAGTCGAGTGCTTCTCAAAAACACTGACTGGACTTCAATTGAACACCTGTTCGACGTGACTCAGGAAATTGATGGCGGAGACAAAGTCACTCCTGTTATCTACCACCGATTACTGCTAGCCCTCAAAATCTGAATCATGCTTTTTTCGCATGATGTGCCTGAAAAGACTCATAGCAATTTTCAGGATGATAGAGATGGCATTGATCTGTAATTTCTTTCATCAGTTTCCAGGAGAACTTGCTCTCGTAAAGATAAGAGCCCCAGTTTTGCTTCAAGCTCTTGTGAGCCTTGCGCAAGTTATAGGAAGGGATGGCAGTGGAAAGATGATGCGGAATATGCACATTGATGTCATGACAGAGCACTTCAACCCAGACAGGATAGTTACAATGCACCGTGCCCAGCAGTTGTGCTCTGGCAGCATGCCACTCTTCGGGTGAGCGAAACTCGATGTCTGGAGCTGTATGGTGAACCAACGTAAATGTGCTCATCCAAAAGTGATAAACGACCCAGGGCATTAGCCAAAACTTGACAAAGCCCCAAACCCCTGTCGTTGCGATTAACAACGGAAAGGCGATCGCGGCAAAGATCACAACAACTGCGATCGACAACTTCACCTTGCCATGGTCTTTCGTGGCAAATTGCTTCAGATCGAAATGCAGCCCAACCCAATGCACGATCGAGGCGACCCACCAAAACCGCCCTCGTAACGCTTCATATCCTTTTTGGGTCAACCAATTTAAGCTGTCATAAACCTCTGGCGTTATGGGTTGCCAGGCATTATCCACATCAATCTTATTGGTATGCGTGTGATGCTTGTCATGTAAGATGCGCCAGCAATGGAAAGGATAAATGAGTGGCATCATGAACAGATGCCCGACCAAATCATTGACCCATCGACGCTTGGCAAAAGAACGATGCCCACAATCGTGACCAATCACGAAAAAACCAGTCAGTGCGGTTCCTGTAAAGATCCAAGTCAATGGCAGAAAGAACCAGGGCAAGTAAGCGATTCCCAAATATCCCAAACCAACCATTCCGAGACTTAAAGCGATCGTAGTCCATGCTTTCAGGCGATTCTTTTGAAAACAATCCTTCGGCAGGGTTTTCAAAATATGCTTAATTTGTAAGTCAGACAATGGCAATTGAGAGGTTTGGGACGTGAGTGTTGCAGTCATGAATGAATGAATTCTCTCCAAAAGTGATGTCAGTCGAGCGGAATTATTCAGTGCAAACGCCGGCGAGAGGCACATAAAAAACCTGCTGAGTTTTTAGCAGGCACAATATGCACAACGCCTTGATTTGATATCGCTACCCTCAATCATTCGTGAAAATGAGTGGATCGGTGAATCGGAATTTCCGTAGAAAACAAATTCTCAACCCATACAGGAGCGCGACACTGTATGACCCAGTAGACAGATCAAGCAACAGGGTATGTTTTGACACCCAAATCAGGTTTTTTGATTAAACTTCATTATCTTAACAGGATGTTTACTAAATTAAGCGAACTCAAAGTCGCGCAAGCGTAAATCGCAGGAATCAAGGCTAGGGAGTCAGTTGGCACAGGGCTTTGGCGATCGAGATCTTTGTATAGCGTTTTAGGGATAGGGGATAATTTTTAATGTCCTGAGATGGTGGCTTCAATCACCCAGTAATGAACGCAACTATCAAAACAAGACTTGTCCATGGGGGGGTGCAAGATTCTGGGTGTCTGTACCGATGGGCTTTGTTCGGGTTGCTGCGGTTTTAACCGCGCGTATGGCGACTTTCCTGGCTTATTTCGTCCGCCGATGGACTTTGTTCGGGTTGCTGCGGTTTTAACCGCTAGAAACGATCCAGCTCGAAATCTTTAAGAAAATCGATAGCTCGATCGGGCAACATAACCCCTTTCGCCGAGTGCGATACCATCTAAACAATGTGTAAGCTAAAACACACTTCTTTTATGGAGCAAATTTCTCTCCCTGCGGAGGTGATTTTGAGTCACTCGCACCAGGCTTTGGGAACGGTTCAGCTAGACTGGTCACCTCAACCGGGAGCATATCTGGATTTTGAGGGGCAAACCTACGCAATTTTGGAGCGTCGTCACCGTTACCAGTTCAAAGCGGGACGATATCAACTGCAAAAAATTTCGTTATATGTTCAGGCAGCCCAGCGTCCGCTAGAGGGTAGCTTGCTAGAAGATCGATGGATATTAGGAGATGTCAGTTGTCGGTTTAATGCCCGATCGGAAATTATCCGTTGCGCGGTCAATCCTTATGGTCCCTGCGATCGCTGCCCCTTTTACGAAGTGCTTCCCTCATCTGGAGCGCCAACCTGATTCATCTAAACGATCGGTGTTTGGAGAATTTCATCCACAGCCAGTCGAGTGCCGTTGGCAAAATCCCAACCAGATTGGAGACGCTTCCCTGCGAGTTGCACTTCTCGCAAGAGTAAGTAGCCCGTTCCGGTTTGCACGATCGGTCCCCAGCCTTTGAGCACTGCGACGACCGCACCCACTGGCTTTGGCTTGAGGGTGTTGGCAACGGTAGCCCACTCTTTTTGCAAAGGTGCAAATTCGGACGGCAGTGATGCCAGAGCTTCGGCGTCTAGCGGCAAACTGGCAATGACTTTCAGCCCATCGCCTCGCAAGCCAGTCAGACAGTTTGGGAAAAAGCCACGAATCTGATTGTGCAGCGCGATCGCCGGACGAGACCAATCCAGCCAATAGTTTGACTTTTGAATTAAGGGCGCGTAGGTTGCCTGAGTATCATCCTGCGGTTCTGGTTGAACGGTTTGCTGCCCTAGTTTCAGTAACGTTTCGACTAGCAAATCAGCAGATAGCGCCGAGAGTCGTTCTGCCAAGGTATGGGCGTTATCCAGTAAAGCGATCGGCGTCAAAGCTTTAAGCAACATGGGACCCGTATCCATCCCTGCATTCATCAGCATGGTCGTGATCCCCGTTTCTGCTTCCCCTCGATATAAGCTCCACTGAATGGGCGCAGCGCCCCGATAGGCAGGCAAAATGGAGCCATGGGCATTGATGCATCCCAACCGAGGCATCTCCAAAATTGCCTGAGAGAGAATTTGTCCATAAGCCACCACTACAAACGCATCTGCCCCATAGGCTTGGAGCTGGTTCAGGGTTTCGGCATCTTTTTTGACGCTTTTGGGTTGCCAAACAGGCAGCGCATGTCCCTCTGCCACTGCTTTGATGGGTGAAGGGATCAATTGATTGCCCCGACCCCGTCGCTTATCGGGTTGGGTGACCACAGCCAGGACTTCAAAAGCGGGATGTGTCAGGAGTTGCTTCAGGCTGGGAACTGCAAATTCAGGCGTACCAAAAAAAACCAATTTCATCTTGTCATGGAATTATTTTGTGTCTAACGTTCAAGGTCTGCAAAACGGCAGATGAAGGAAAAATATACCGTTTGGGATGCTGATGTGAAATTATTTGAAGTCTGTATGTTTCCTGGAATAGAGGCTTATATTAGAGAGAATCTACAGGTGGATTTGAGAAACCCCGATACGCTCAATTAAACCTGAATTTATTGGTTTACTTTTGTGAGTTCACTGTTGATATAAAAGTTCGCTGTATAGAAAAAGAGCCTTAGTTAGATTCTTCAGGTTTCTATCAACCTGGAAGTCCATTCTCATCGTATTTCAAATCCACGCGATCGGTCGTTGACTGGCAGGGTTTTCAGAGCGCCTTGCGGGTTCGTTTGGGATGTTGAAATACTGGAATCATTTTGATCCTGAGAGTATAGAACGGTTACTCAAATCTACAGTGAGCTGTCTGGCACACAGGAATCTGCAACTGTGGCTAGTTTCGCTTACCCATTTTTGTCTGCTTTTCTGCTGCTACCATGAACCATCGCTCAGTTCAGTTCGACCCGCTTGATAGCCCCCATCCCATTCCCTGGAATTGGGTTATGGCAACGTTGACGGATGTTCATTCAGCTTCAGTCCCGCAACTCCACTGCTACCGGAGCCAGTCTTTGATCTCACCGGATGGGCAATATGCAGCTTATAGTCGTATTCAGGTACAGGTGTATCCTGAAGAACCGCTGCGGAGCCGAGTGAGTAGCGTTTTGTTTCTTGAGAATCTCAAGACGGGCAGTTTGCAGACGCTTATGCCCGCTTCCCCATTTTCAGATAATCCTTTCGCGGGCGAAAACCAAAGTGAATTGGCGGGGACGATCGCGGTTTTGATCCCGATCGGCTGGTCTAAACAGAGCGATCGGCTATTAGCCAGAGAATTTGAGTCCATCTTTTGTTCCGATATCGCATCTGATTACGCCGTGATTTGGGACAGTGCCCTGAATCGAGTCAGCACCTTTGCTCCCACCCAAATTCACTACACCAATGCTGTGATCTTGGGTTGGAGTCAGACCTACCCCAACCGCGTGCTGTTTCGCACGATCAATATGGGTGAGCCAGATTCGGCACTCTGTGCGGTTGATTGGAGTGGACAGACGGTCGCAGCCCAAGATGACCAGGCGATCGTCTTTGGGCAGCGGGTCAACAGCATTTGGACTGGACCCCAAGCCAAACACTAATGCTGGATGATTAGTCTCAACAACTTAGGGCTGATAGCCACGCCAGGGACTGACCTCCAGCTTGCCATCGGGCTTAAAGACGACCTTGAACAATGCCAGGGGTTCTGCTGATGGGGAAGTATCGTCGGACGTGAGCGTACCCAAATCGGACAGGGGGACCTCTTTGACATAATCATTAGCGGGCTGGTTCATGGGTTTATAGTCCACGATCGTCCCATCAGCTTTCAACCGAACCTTAAAGGTTAAGTCTTTGTCAAACGTCGGTTTGGTCTTCCAGCTTTGATCAATTCGCTCGTACAGTTTTGGTTGGAGGGCTTTGATCTGTTCAGGGTCTGTAATTTCGGTAACTGCTAGGGGAGAAGCAAGCGGAGAAGCAGCGGTCTCTTGCCAGGGGCTAACTTGCAATTGTCCCGACGGTGTAAAGACCACTCTGTATTGAGCGAGGGGTTCTGAATTTTTGGTGCTTCCAGGTACAGGCTTATAGTACAGATCGGGCAGGGGGGTTTCATTGACAAAATCGAGGGCTGCCGAGTTGACGTACTTATAGCCCAAAATATCGCCATTGGCACTGACCCCAACTCGATAGACGAGTTCCTCTTTAAATGTGGGTTGGGTTTTCCAGTTTTGATCGATCTTAGTTTTCAGCCCTGCCTCAAGATCCTTAATTTTGACCGGATCGGTCAGGGCGGGAGCTGAAGTCAAAGCTGTTTCGCTAATGGCAGCCGCTCCCGTCGGTGATGCCGAAGCTGAGGCCGTTGGGGATGGGGAGGCTCCAGCTTTGGGATTGGTTGTGGGGCTGGGACTGGAAGTTGCCTGCTTGGCAGCTTGGGGGGTCAGGGCATCTGGTTGCCGTACCTTGGGGAAGGGCAAGAGCGAGAATAGGGCGATCGCTGCTGCTAAAGTCGAAGCTCCCACCGCAACGGGAACTGCCCGCTTCACCATGGGTTGGCTCGATCGGACATCGCGCCGAGGCAAGGGAGTTAACTGGAGGGACAGATCGGGCAGCGTTTGCGAATCGGCAAAGAACTGATCGATCGCCTCAATCAAATCAAACAATTGCACCGTGGTTAAATCAAGCTGAACTTGAGGCGGGGTCGCTTCGGAATGCTTGGCATCGGGATCATGCACGCTTAAACGATGTATTTGTTGCTCGAGTCGGTGCACTTCTACCAGACCCATGCCACTCTTTTTAGCAACCGGGTGAATGCCACTGAGAAATTCTTGCGCGTAGTGGCTAACGGCATTGATCAGACTTTCAAAGAAGTCTCGCCCGCCCACCAGGGGGTTCGTATGACCCACAAAATGGCACTCAGCATTGACCAAGATTGACATCAGCGGTCTAACTTCACTAGAGGCAGTCACCGTGTCGCTCAAGCCTTCTAGAATCAAAGTGCAGTTGGGTAGATTGTACTGGCGCTGAATCGTCATGCCACTTCTCCATCGAACAAGCTAACCCAAAATCGTTGCATTCCAGCCGTGCCCGTGCAAAAGAGCAACTGTCCCAATAGCTGAATTGCCAATTCGTTCAGCTTTTCGTCTGAACTGTAGGCAGTGACTGCGGTTCGTTTGGGATTCATCCTGGCGCGAAAGTGCGATCGAAACCGCTCCAGGTAATCATACAAACGAAAGTGATGTTCAAAAGAAAGTTGCTTCTCACTGAGTTGCTGATATGCCAGCAGTAATTGTCGAATGAGAACAGTCAAGCGTCTTGCCAGATTGCACCCAATGACGACGAGGGCTTTGGCTTCGGTCAGAGTCATAGGACGGCGCTGGTTAAACCGTCGCAGGGGATTGGTGCTCCGCAATCGCCACAATACTACCCGGTTTTTAATAATCCCCTGGAGTTCCAATTCGTCTGCAACTGCCAAAATTGCTTCTGAGCCTCCTAAATCAAGCGCTTCGATCGCGAGGAGTATCAGGTCAATTTGTTGCATCGTTCGTCGGGGACAGGCATCGTCTGGGATAGCCGGATTCATCAGGCTGTCTAAAATCAGAGGGGTCGATTGGGCAGGTGGACTGTTTACTTGCATTACACTCACGGTAACGTTCACTTCAACAAACTATTCAAAAAGACTCTTGCAGACGAGATGCTCAAGATAGCAATCCCTAGTCTCAGGATGGGCATATTAATCCAATTTCTACCCTCGTAGCTCACATCCAGCAGCATTCTACCGAAATCGGGATCATCCGATGGAAAAATCTCAAAGAAATCATGGAATAACGGGGTCAGCAATCTTCAGATCAATTGTTCACCAGCAAGCTAAACAGTGCAGCCTTCTAGTGTACGATTTCTGAGTCGTCTTCATCTAGCTAGACGAGAACAATTCGGTATTTGTTCATACAAGACTGACTCAAATAAGTCTATGGATCTCAAATCTTTAATTCGGGATATTCCAGATTTCCCCAAGCCCGGTATTTTGTTTAGGGACATCACCACACTGCTGCGAAACCCGGAAGGGTTGCGGAGTACCATCGATACCCTGGCAGAAAAATGTGCTGATTTTTCCGTGGATTTTGTGATTGGCATGGAGTCGCGCGGGTTTATTTTTGGTGCGCCTCTGGCATATCGTTTAGGTGCAGGGTTTATTCCAGTACGGAAACCCGGCAAGCTACCAGCTGCGGTTCATGCGATCGAGTACGAGTTGGAGTACGGCATGGATCGGTTGGAAGTTCACCAGGATGCACTGCACCCGCCCGATTGTCGGATTCTGATTGTTGATGATGTAATAGCCACTGGGGGAACGGCGGCGGCCACTGCCAAGCTGGTGGAACAATCGGGCTGTCAGTTAGTGGGGTTTGCGTTTGTGATTGAGTTAAAAGCGCTGGCAGGGCGCGATCGCTTGCCCGATGTGCCGATTGTTACCTTGATTGAATATTAATTGTTGGGGTGAGGGGTTCAGGCGGCGCAAAACTATCCCTATCTCGAAATTTGACTGTATTCTGGTTGGATGATTTAGGCGATCGCAATGACGACTTCTGTGCGGAACTGGGCTGAATGGGCTTGGACTTGGGTGGTAGACGTAATCACCAGCGAGACTTTTATCTTTGTGGTGAAGCGGTTGTTGCAAGCATTGCTGACCTTGTTTTTGGCATCAGCACTCAGTTTCTTCATTATTCAATTGGCTCCTGGCGATTACCTGGACACATTGCGGGAAAATCCTAAAATCTCTCCAGAACGAATTGAACAACTTCGGCAGCAATTTGGTCTGGATAAGCCCTGGCACATCCAATATTTTCTCTGGATTAGGCAAATTTTAACGCAAGGTAATTTTGGCACCAGTTTTGTTTACCAGCGATCGGTGGCGTCTTTGCTTTGGGAACGGGTGCCTGCGACGTTGCTTTTGGCAGTCTCTTCGTTGGTGGTCACCTGGGCGATCGCGATTCCCATGGGGATTATTGGTGCGGTGAATCAAAATCGCTGGAGCGATCGCCTATTGCGGGTGATTAGCTACATGGGTCAGGGCTTTCCCAGTTTCATCACTGCCCTGTTGCTCTTGATTTTGGCGCAAAATCTATCGCCGCTGTTTCCGGTGGGGGACATGACCAGCATTGACTATGCTGATCTGACTCCGCTCGGGAAAATTTTGGATATTGGCTGGCATATGATTTTGCCGACGATCGCCCTGAGTATCACCAGTTTTGCTGGGTTGCAGCGGATTACACGTGGTGAATTATTGGATGTGCTCCGTCAGGACTATATCCAGACGGCACGCGCTAAGGGCTTGCCCGAAAACAAAGTGATTTATGTCCATGCATTACGCAATGCGATCAACCCGCTGATTACGCTGCTGGGGTTCGAGTTTGCCAGTCTGCTCAGTGGTGCTTTTATTTCAGAGTTTTTCTTCAATTGGCCCGGTCTGGGACGGCTGACGCTGCAGGCGGTTTTGGCACAAGATCTGTACTTGCTGATGGCAAGTCTAATGATGGGAGCGGTGATGTTGATTGTGGGCAATCTGCTGGCAGATTTGCTCTTAAAGGGAGTTGATCCTCGAATTCAGTTGATTGATATCAATTAATCAGAATTTGAAGTGATTTCATCTGAGAGGATGTTTGAGAGTCCTGTCGCAAGTCGCAACAGACCCGATCCCGCTAAATCCCTCTATCTCGCGCAGAGAGGCTTCGCCAAACCAAAGGGGGACCTGAGATTTATGTGTACACCGGAGCTTAAAAAGGGGGACTTCCAATCGGTTCCCTCCTTTTTAAGGAGGGCTAGGGAGGATCACAACCCGACCTAGGCTCAATCAGAAGACTTGTGTGTACACCGGAGTTTTTTAAGGGGGGTTGGGGGATCTGTGAGTGCTCAACATCACAGCCGATAACTTTTCAAACATCCTCTAAATCTGCAAAGACCAGCCCAGGGCAACAAAGCTTATGGGAAGAGTGGAATACGCCGCTTGAAGAAATCCGAGCAGTGGCAGAAAAGTTTGTGGCAGCAAGTTGCTACAACCCAGAGGTGGCGCTGACGCAGATGGACAAGCAGCGGTGCCAGGTAACGAAACGCCAGAACCCTGATTCTTCCTAGCCAAACCGCACCGTTAAAAAACTTTAGAAAAACCCAGCAGCCCTATAAGTTACACTTCACAAGCCTGGATGCGAGAGAAGAAATACCAACCCAACCCCAACCATCCACCACCACCCCAACCATCCACCCCAAGCACCACTAACACCCCAGGGAGGTGTCCTCTCAGCGCTAAGGTGCTATATGTTACAGGTACATACTTGTCTTTTACTTTCCAGCCCACGGCGTGGCAAAACTTGTTCCACGCTTTCTGATCATACTTGCCATCTAGAATGCCACCGCATTGCAGATAGATCTCTTTTTGTACACTGAAGCCAAAGTGTCCCCGGCTGTACTTCACCCACAATTCACCAATAGTTCGTAGCTCCTCACAGGGAAAATTCAGTAAGTCCTCCGGCTCAAACCACTGTCCCACTTCTTTGCCCACGGTGGTAATCATGAGCTGATAGGTTTCCTCGTCGGCTTCTTCCCATTGCCCAGTTTTCAGCGACTCCTCCAATCGTTGATAGCGCAGATTTTGTACATTGCCTGTTAGCGCGGCAAGTTCTTGTGCCAGAGTCGGGTCGAGCTTTTCTGGGTTGCGATATTCTCGCAGACAATCGTAAGCCAGTTGGGCAGCTTCTTTGCCGAGGTTACAGGCTTGGTTAATGACCTGGGTCAACAGTCGAGGAGAGAGTTGGGCAGTGTAGAGCAAAATGGTTTCGCGCCACCAGGTTTTGTCCCAATTTTGTTGCACCAGAGACAAAGCCTTGTTGCCTTGTTGCTCTAAACGAGATGCGGCAAAATAGCCCTGAAAGCTGAGGTGAGGAAACTCAAATTCGTTGGGTTCTCGTTCCACCAACAGTTCGCTGACTTGCACCATTTGTTGCAAAAATGCAGTTGGATCAATCTCTTCTTGCTGCAAAATGACATGCTTTTGAAACAAGCTGAGAATTTGAGATCGAGGGATGGTAGGACGGTTGGCATTGACCATTGCCAACGCCAGCGATTGCAAGATAGACAGGCTTTTTTCTAAGGGCAAAAGCATGGCAATGCCTCTGGCTCTGGGACGATCGTCCAGTTGCAGTTTGCAAATCCCCTTGTAGAGTTCTACCCGCCGTTTGGGCAACTCGACCCCTGGATCAAAGCGATGGAAGGTTGCCAGCATATTGAGCAACAGCGGATTTTCTGCCATCTCGCGCAATTCTGGGCGGTTGGGGTCGATCAATTGCACCAGTAAATTTTGAGCTTTTTGCGTTGCTGCGATTTCTGCTTGAGCAAATTGGTTTTCGCTACGGGCACAGCGCTCCTGACACAAATACCAGCGTTCCACAAATTTCTTTTGTTGGTCTGGGCTAAATTTCTGCACAAACAACGGTGCCGTGGGGTGCTTGGCGACATAGTCCTGATAGCCTGCGGGACGAGAAGTGACGATAAAGGTCGATCGGGGAAACTCTTGCATCTGCTGACTGATCCAGTGGCTGGCTCGCTGGCGCTGTCCCTCTGCCAGTTCATCGAACCCATCCAACATGACCAATGCATCTCCTTCGCGCAGCAGGCTTTCTACCCATAGGGGTGGGGGAGTTAAGGGTTGGCTGTGAGACAGACTGGGTAAATAGTGTTTGGTAATCAGGTCTGGCAGCGTGGGTGGGTTCTTTTGAGTTAACAACGCGTGCCAATCGCGCAAGTACAACAAAAAGGGAATTAGTTTGGGTGCCTGGTAATTTCGATATTTGCCTTCCCCATAGATTAGGGCAATGTGACGCATCAGCGTGGTTTTACCAAATCCTCCTTTGGCTTGAATTGCCATTTGTCGGAAGGTGCGGTCTTTGCGCGATCGACGGATCAGATCCCAGATACTGAGTCCTTCTGGAGAGTGATTCAAATCCTGAACACGAACGATATCTTCAGCAAAGTAGCCACTGAGTTGCAACGGCACAAATACCTGTTCCAACATGGGAATGGCAGTTTTATCAGGATTGAACCCTTCAGTGGTGTATTCCTGACAGAGCTTGGCTTGTTGTTTGAGATATTTTTGATCGAACCCAGAGAATTGCCATTGCAGCGTTTGATTCAGACTATCCATCCAAGCGACCAGCTTATCTGCATCGTTCCTGGCTCGTTCTCCATAAATTTCGCTCAGGCGCTCCACAAAATTTTGGCTGTAAGCTGCCCACACGCCAGAAACCGCAGTAACAGGTAATAAAAGTCCCGCTGTCGCCCAATCTTGTTTCAGCAAAAAAGATGCAAAAGCAAAGCTACTGCCCCCCAATGGCGACCAACGAGCAATGCCCTGAAGCGATCGTTGCACGAAGCGCCGTTCAGTGCTGGGACGCGGCACTGGTGGTGTCGAGGCAGGTTCATTTTCTGGCGGTTGAGTCATCGCAGGAGCAAGGGCATTTTTCTCTCAATTGTGGCTGATCGATCGAGCAATGGCACCCTTTCTCTCTGGCAGATCCATCAGCCACCCCCTGCACATCACCGCATCACCGCAAATTCAAGCTGAGTTGGTGCGGCTGCATTATTGCCGTCGCTTCCCTCAAATTCGAAATCGTGATGCCCAGCAACCGGACTGGCTTGTGCCGATCGACCTGGTGCACCAGCAAATCTTGGGCGATCGCGTAGACTCTCTCCGCATCACCCAACTCATCATTCAGAGTACGGCTGCGGGTAATTTGCTGATAGTCGTTGTACTTCACCTTCAAGGTCAGCGTGTGCCCAGAACGCTGATGACGCTGCAGGCGATCGCACACTTCCTGCGCCAGCTTTTCTAATTCGCTCAGCATCGCTGCCAATGTCTGCAAATCTTCCGTAAAAGAGCATTCTGCCCCGATCGACTTACGAACGCGATTCGGATTGACCAGGCGATCGTCCTGTCCCCTGGCAACGTTGTAATAAAACCGTCCCACCTTACCAAACTGTTGCGCCAAATCAGCTTCTGACCATTGCTTCAGATCCAGCCCGGTGTGAATCCCCAGTGCTTTCATCTTGGCAGCCGTCACCGCACCAATGCCATAAAACTTCTCGATCGGCAGGGTGGCAACAAAGGCTTCAGCTTGTTCGGGCGTAATCAGGTAAAGCCCATTGGGCTTGTCCAAATCCGAGGCAATTTTGGCAAGGAATTTGTTGATCGAAACGCCTGCGGATGCCGTCAGTTGGGTCTCTGCCAAAATCGCTTGTTTAATTTCACGGGCGATCGCCATAGCAGAAGCAATGCCCGGTTTATTTTCGGTGACATCTAAATAGGCTTCGTCTAAAGAGAGTGGTTCCACCAGATCAGTGTAGCGATCGAAAATTTCGCGAATCTGGAGCGAAATAGTACGATAGACCTCAAACCGAGGTTGGACAAAAATCAGATGGGGGCATCGCTGGATCGCGACCCTGGAAGGCACCGCCGATCGCACGCCATATTGCCGTGCTTCATAGCTGGCAGCCGCAACGGCTCCCCGCTGTTCGGGTCTCCCACCCACGGCGATCGGTTTGCCCCGGTAGGCGGGGTTATCCCGTTGCTCCACCGATGCATAAAAAGCATCCATATCAATGTGGATGATCTTGCGAGAACCAATCATGAGCCCAGGCGTTGAATCCGCTCCGCCCCTAATATACAAAGAACCCCGACACAAGTGCCGGGGTCAATTTAGCATAGGGAGTTAGATATTAGTACTTTGAGTATTCCCCAATTTTTGCGGAAGCACTCACCTAATATCCACCACTCAAAATTTCTTGCAACGCCTGTTTGGCAGTCGGGTACTGATACTGAAACCCGCTTGCCAGCGTATGTTTGGGCAAAACCTGCTGCCCTTCCAGCACCACCTTGGCACCATCACCGAGCAATACTTCCAGGGCAAAGTCGGGGACGGGTAGCCAGGAGGGACGGTTCATGACTTCGCCCAAGGTGTGGCAAAAGTCGTTCATGCGAAGGGGGTTGGGAGCGGTGGCATTGAAAGTGCCTGCCAGGTCCGATCGGGTCAGCGCCGTCACAATTAGGTTGACTAGATCGTCGCGATGAATCCAGGAGAACCATTGGCGACCGCTGCCGATCGGTCCTCCAGCAAACAGCTTAAAGGGGGGCAGCATTTTGGCGATCGCCCCTCCTAGCCCCAGGACAATACCAATGCGGACGATCACCAGCCGTACCCCTGCCGACTGCACCTTCTGGGCTTCGGCTTCCCAGTTCTGACACACCTCTGCCAGAAAATCGTTACCGGATTGACTGGTCTCATCAAACGTAGTGGTTTCACTGGTGCCGTAAAACCCGATCGCTGAACCACTGACCAACACCGTGGGTTTGGGATTGGCTTGCGCGATCGCTTCCACCAATTTTTGCGTTCCCAGTTTCCGACTCTGCAAAATTTCTTGTTTGCGGGCAGCGGTCCACCGACTTTCTGCGATCGGTTCCCCTGCTAGATTCACCACACCATCACAACCCGCGATCGCCTGCTGCCAATCTCCCGATTGGGTTGGCGTATAAGCAACTTTCTCTACATTGGGAAATTTTGCCTTGGGAAAGACTTGCTCTGCCTTTGCCAAATTTCTCACCAGCACCAGCACCTGATGCCCTTCTTGTTGCAAGCGCTCAACGAGACGACTTCCCACAAACCCTGTGGCACCCGTAATCGCAATTTTCATATAGACCTCTCATTCCCCTCGACTGCCATATTCCATGCCATTTGCTTCAGCATAGCGGTGCATGAAGCGCATGAAGCGTTCCCAATGCTCCTCGCGATCGATTTCAAACTGGCATTCAACGCGCTCCAGGTCATCACCTTCAGGCCCCCCAAAAATGAATTTGACGCCTGAGGGTTCGACGCTGATTTCACCTTCACTGTCTTGCAGTCGAATGGCATTAGAAAAACGCTGGGTAAAACTGTTGAACCGCTCGATCGCTTTGAGTTTTTTAAACGTCATGAGAACAGTGCGGACGCCTGTCGATCGATTTCGTCTCAGGCTGACATCATCCAATTCTTCGTAAAGACCTTCAAAAAACTGAATTGAGGGACGTTCAACAGTCATGACAATTCACCACCTGGCGCGTGCAAGTTATTGCTTTGAATTCATTTAATATACAAAAGTTAGCAGATTCCCAGACAGGCTGAGCCATTCAATCGGTAGAGTCGGTCGCCATGGGGTTGCCAAGATCCACTACAGTGAAGAGTGAAAACTTTTTTGATGAAATTTTCCTGATTCCTTGTTCACTCTAGTCCCTTGGTTGGCATCCATTCCCCCCCTCTGGCTGCAACTCACGATCGTGGGAGTTTGGCTAGCGACGATTTTGTTACTAGCGGAATGCTTGAGTCGCTATACGGCGATCGACTCGGAGGTGGTTCGTAAAATCGTTCACATCGGTGTGGGCAACGTGATTTTGTTGGCTTGGTGGTTTCGGTTGCCGATCGAACTCGGGGTAGGGGCTTCGGTTCTGTTTAGTGCGATCGCCTTTTTGTCTTATCGCATCCCGGTGTTGCTCAGCTTGAACAGTGTGGGGCGCAAAAGCCTGGGCACTTTTTTCTATGCGGTCAGTATTGGGGTGTTGATCGGTTGTTTTTGGACATTACAGCAATATCATCATGCGGTTCTGGGTGTTTTGGTGATGACCTGGGGCGATGGTTTGGCGGCGCTGGTAGGGCAACGCTTCGGGCGACATCCTTATAAAGTATTTGGGATGCAAAAAAGTTTGGAAGGAACGCTGACCATGGCGATTGTCAGTTTTGCCGTTAGTAGTCTGGTGTTACTGGAAGTCCAAGGAGATCTCTGGCAGACAGGGGCAATTTCTCTGGTAATTGCTTTGGTTGCCACGGGTCTGGAAGCCTTTTCTAAATTTGGTATTGACAATCTGACCGTTCCCTTGGGCAGCGCAGCGTTGAGTTTTTTCTTAAGCCAGTTGGCAACTTGAGCCAGTGTTCAAGGAGAATGGCGAGCCGATGCAGGGCGATCGCCTCTCAAGTTTCACCTGAGCGGTTGATGCATTTAGTGTAAAAACTCGATATCGTAACTGTACATCCTGAATGGAAACTTTACCGCAGGATGTTCAGTCTTGTTTCAAGACTCGTAACCATTGAGTCGCAATCTGACTTTTTGCCTATTCTGGAGCTATGCCATCTACAGCTAAGCCTGCCACATCCTCGCAGTTGATTGAGTTACCTCTCGTCAACCAGCCTGACCCCGATCAGTTGGACAACATCAAAGCCCAGCTCGATCTAGTGCTGCTAGCGCTCGAATCGCTGGCAGGAATTGGCTCTGAGGCAATGCTGCAAGCAGCAGTTGAACTCAACCTGGAGTCAGTCGTTGCTGATCGGGTGGCGTTATGGCGATTGCGTCAATCCAGTCCACTACGCAAAGGGCAAGGTGGACGCAAGAAACTAGATGTGGAGGAGGCAAGAGCCCTTGTGCTGATTAGCTGTTTCCTGGCAAGACAATATCAAGAATTAGTGCGCCGCGCGGTCAGTTTGCTAGAGCAATTGACTGAGCAGAACCGGGAGCCACACCATGCCGCCCTATTAGGAGATTATCTGGATTCTTTCAGTAATACTTACCAGGAGCGGATGGAAGACGGAGATCAGGTCAATCCAGAAGGCTTAACGCATCTGGCACTCAAATTGTTGATTGATCTCCTGTTTTATAGTGGTCCGGGAGGTGCCCGCCGTCTCTGGCTGGCATTATTAGATCGTGCCAGAGATGCAGAGGTGCTTGCTTCTGCCAATCGTGCCAAAGAGGCTTAGCCGCGATCGCGGTTGATAGTAATTTTTTCATCCAGTACGCATTCAAGTAGGCATTCAAGCGCTATCTCATGTTTTCCTCGAAGTCAGTTTTGCGACGGTATACGCCTCCGACTTGCACCCTAGAGATTGTGGCTCAAGGTTCGCCCTTATCTCGCTGGGCAGGTCAGACTGTGCTCAAGGAGTTGGAGTTTGAACTGAGTTTTGATGATCCCCGATCGCCAGAAGAAACCTGGCTTTCCTTGCAGGGCGATCGCATTCAGTTAGAAACGCTCCGAGAAGCAGTGGAACTCTACGTGCAGAGTTTTCTGGATCAGTCCTCAGCTCAACTGAATGCAGGCTTACTTGCTTCTGACCAGCGTCTGGATTGGACAGCCACCCCCTTTCCCAAACTGTCGCCTACGGCGAGTCCCTTTGCTTTACGAGGAGTGGAATCCAACGAAGCCCTGGTTTCGACCAGTGAGGCAGGGGGCAAGGTCGTTCCGTTTGAGGCGAAGTGGAACGATCGTCAGGCCCAACGCGAATCGTCACCTAGCGCTGATCCTCGTTTTCACTCCAATCAGATTTATCTGCAACCGCAAGGATTGTTGAACCACTCCTTATTTTTAGGGTCTCTGGCAACTGCCGAATCTGGCCCCGCAATTCGCTTGAGTGCTTTACAACTGTTTGACCTGGCTTCAGCATTAGATGAGTATGCTGCCGATGTCCTGGCTTTACCCACTCTCAATTCGCCTCGTTGGTTAAAAGCGCCTCCCTCCTGGTCTAGAGTGGCAGCGATCGCTCTGCTCACCATTGGTTTAACGACTTCGCTTGCCAAAATTTTGGATGGTTCTTACCAGAGAGGGCAAGTAGCCAACAGTCCGACCAGTAGCCAGGGTGCCAGCAGTGCGGATCAGCAAATGGCACAGGTTGTTCCGTCTGTCAGCCCTTCGACAACGACCTTACCCGTGCCGTCACCGTTGGCTTCGGGACAAAAACTGCCACCCCCACCGCCTCTCGGTTCGACCTTACCCGTGCCGTCCAGTTTATCCACTGTTACAGTGCCTCAATCTGCACCTGTTGCCCCGATCGTGCCCGGTAGACCCTCTACTCCAGGGGGGGGGGCTGCTAATTCAGCCACCAACAGAGATGCCAAGACACCGACCCAAATTGCGCTGGCTGATCAACAAAACAACGCTGCTCGTGGATCAGCAAAAGTCCGATTGAGGTCCGAGATTGCAACGGGTGCCGCTCTGCCTGCGCCTGTCGCGGAGAGCGCCGGAGTAGGTGCCGCTGCCGAACGAAACACGACTGCCTTTGACACCATTCCCCAAGTTGCCGAAGTTCGTCAATACTTTAAAGACCGTTGGCAACCGCCGGAAGGGCTGACCCAAACGTTGGAATATACGCTGATATTGGCTCCAGATGGTACGATTCAACGAATTTCGCCGTTGGGGCTGGCATCGGGCGACTATATTGATCGCACGGGAATGCCGCTGATCGGAGAATCTTTTGTTTCTCCGATCGCAGGTGGACGCAGCCCTAAAATCCGAGTCGTGCTCTCTCCGGATGGCAAAGTGCAAACCTTTTTGCAAGGGTTTGAGTAATCAGCAGTTAGAAGTTTTCCCGGGTTGAGTTTTCTCAAAACTCAACCCGAGTATTTAGCTCACCAAATTATGCTCCATGGCAAATCTGACCAGTTCTGCTCGGTTACTGGTCTCGGTTTTTCTGAGCAAACTACTCACATACTTTTCAACCGTCCTGGGGCTGAGATGTAAGTTGTCTCCAATTTGGATATTGGAAAATCCAGCACTGAGCAGTTCCAAAACTTCTTGTTCTCGCTGGGAGAGACTTTGGGTGAAATCCAGGGGTGGGGAGGCAGAGTGTCTGATAAACCCTTCTGGTTTGTCACTCTGCTTATCACTGTAAAGTTCTGAAGCTTGCACGCGCGATCGCCATTCCGACTCAATCATTTGCGATCGCTCTAACAAATTACGCACCACTGCCCCCAATTCATCCAAATCAAAAGGTTTTGCCAGATAAGCATCACAGCCCATCTGATATCCCCGGATTCGTTCTTTCGTGGCAGTATGGGCGGTCAAAAAAATAACCGGCAGCAACCGAAACACAGGGCGCTGACGCACTCGTTGCACTAATTCGTAACCATCCATATTGGGCATGGCAATATCGGTAACAACTAAGTGAGGCTGATATTCTTCAACCAGTTTTAGCGCTTCTTGTCCATTGGCTGCTGCTATGACGGAATAGCCAGACAACTCAAGATAGTCGCTAACAGAAAGCCGAATACCTGGATCATCATCAGCAATCAGAATCAGTAACGGCATGAGATGTGGAGAACCAGTGATCTTAACCCCTAGAATAGGTCAAGTTTATTGTAGAAAAACAAAAACTCGAATTCATAAAACGATTGAAATTGGGTATCCCACTAGGGGATTCAATATATTGCGAACGCATCCTCACGGAACAACGATAGGCAAGGATGAGCAAAAAGAAAGGAAACTTTGAGGCTGTTGTCCCCTTGCGAAGGCTATGGTGTACACACAAATCTATTCACGGCAAAACCTCTGCAAGACCCCCTAAATCTCCCTTTTTAAAGAGGATTTAGGGGATCAATCGAACTTAATGACATCACGGATCACTTGTGTATGCACCGTAGCTTTTTAAGGAGGCTAGGGAAATCTTTGAGCGCTCATCATCGCAGCAGGATTTTCAAATATCCGCTAAGACAGCCTTGCTAGGGCTTGCCAAGTTCAAGTGGCAGCAACGGAATGAAACGACGAATTCATGAGGCTTCTAGCCATTGCCATGTCGTAATCAAAGGGGCGCTTGAGGGGGCGGTAGTCGCGATCGCAAACGGGCCCATGTCGCAGCACCGCATTCACCATTACACAAGGTTCGTGGCAGAGATTAATGGCTCCATGAGGCACCCCTGGAGGAATTCTAACCACTGCCGGATAGTTTTCACTCAAAGGAATATATTGATATCGGCGGTTTTGCAACACAACCAATACAAAGCTACCACGCACGACAAATAATTGATCGGTTTGAAAATGATGCACAAACAAATCATCCACTGTCCCGCTTGGAACCTGCACTAGCATCGTCTCATTACTTGACTGAGGGGTATAGAACTCAGCCATTCCGCCCTTGATAGACTCCAAGGAGTAAATTTCTACCTGGCTCTTCAGTCCCATCCCACCGTACCTAGCCGTAAACTTCTTCCCTTAATCTAAATCAAAAAATATAAAAATAGCGTGTCTTCTATCACGAAAAATCACCCAATGTGATATGAAGGTGTTCCTTGTGATTCACAGGGCTGGGCTGGAGGCGTATTTGTGACCAACCAATAGGACACAAAAGCTTGGACGGTTTTCTCGAGTTCTTCCAAATCGACTGGCTTGATTAAGTAGCCATTCGCACCATTTTGATAGCAGAACTCAATATCTTTTGGATTTGAAGAGGTGGTAAATACGACAACCGGAATTTTCTTAAATTTTTGATCTTGCTTAAGTAATTCCAGCACGTCACGCCCATCAGTTCCAGGTAAATTCAAATCTAGAAGAATGACAGAGGGAGCAGCCGCCACGATCGCTGGAGCCTCTGAATCCTCTTTGCTTTCGTCTCGATAAAGCAAATCCAAGACCTTATCACCATTGGTACAGCGATAAATCGGATTTTTTACCTCCATTTGCTGCATGAGCAACTGCAACACCTCAAAATCCTCATCGCTATCCTCAGCGATTAGCAGGGGATGCATAGAAGCTGTGATCATTTGATTTTTATTAAAATTAAATTCCGTGTCACAATATTACGATAAATTCTAAATAGTTACAACTTATTGACTAAATAAGTAAAATACGATATATAAAACCAAATACTAATTGTAAATTTTTATTGCGTTTTATTACAAGAATTTGTGCTAACTTAATATTCAGGACACAAAAAACGTTGCATGGCTGTTTTGTTAAGTGAATCTTAAGCTGATCGCTCATGCAGGCAAGATAATTGCACTTCTATGGCATCACTGAGGCCGAGCTCGGCCTTAATTTTCACTGAGTGATTTTCCATGCACGCTGACTCTCGCGTTTAACCACAAATCTGACCAGGTGAATCTGACTATGCCATTTACAATTGATTCGGCTCGAGGCATCTTTCCTGATACGCTCTCTGCGGATGCAGTTCCAGCAACTATTGCCCGGTTTAGCCAATTGAAAGCTGAAGATCAACTGGCACTCATTTGGTTTGCTTATCTCGAAATGGGAACCACGATTACGATCGCGGCTCCTGGTGCAGCTAATATGGTTCTGGCAGAGCGAACCCTGGATGAAATCCGTCAAATGCCCTCTCTGCAGCAATCCCAAGTTATGTGTGACTTGGCAAATCGGACCGACACTCCCATTTGCCGAACCTATGCCAGCTGGAGTGCCAACATTAAGTTGGGTTTCTGGTACCAATTAGGGCAATGGATGGATAAAGGCATCGTTGCCCCGATTCCAGAAGGGTATAAATTATCGGCAAATGCTTCAGCGGTGCTACAAGCGATCCGAGATCTCGATCCAGGTCAGCAAATCACAGTTTTGCGGAATGCAGTGGTCGATATGGGTTACGAATCAAGCTCCAACCGAGTGGCAGAGCCTGTTGTTCCACCCAAAGAAGTTGCTCAGCGGTCTCAGGTAAGCATTGAAGGCGTTACCAATGCAACCGTCTTAAGCTACATGGATAACCTGAACGCCAATGATTTTGATACGCTCATCCAATTGTTTACCGAAGATGGAGCGCTGCAACCTCCTTTCCAGAAGCCGATCGTTGGACGAAGTGCGGTTCTACGCTTTTTCCAGGAAGATTGCCAAAACTTGAAGCTGATGCCTGAGCGCGGTGTAACTGAACCCGCACAAGATGGCTACACTCAGATCAAAGTGACCGGAAAAGTGCAAACTCCCTGGTTTGGTGCCAATGTTGGGATGAACATGGCATGGCGATTTTTGCTCGATCCTCAAGGCAAGATTTTCTTTGTTGCAATCGACTTACTCGCTTCTCCGAAAGAATTGTTGAACCTAGCCCGCTAGAAACATACAACACCAATAAACCTTGACCGTTGGGTGAAAGCGCTCTCTTAATGGGGGCGCTTCGCTGTCGCAAACATAACAAATATAGCGATTTAAATTTGGACGATGGAAGAGAGTCAGCATGAATGGTCTTTAGCAGAGCAACAATTGGCTCGGGAGATATTCGACAGAGCTTATGAGCGTGAAATCACTGCGCTAGTGAAGGATGTTCGCACTCGATCGAGCACATTAGAAAGGATTGAAGATCTCTGGCAGTTGCACGATTTTTTGAGTGCAAAGCGACATGAAATCGATGGCAAGTACGACTATCAATACTCGGTTTTGTTGTTTGTTTTTGCTCGACTCGTTCGAGATGGCTGGCTGCACCTCAATGAGTTGGAACAGCTAAATACAGATAAATTGTCGAAGATTAAAGCCCTGACCCGTATGTAGAGGCTTAGTCAGGAATTCTTTCAGCAACCTCCTTCTTTAATTTTCTAGCCAGATTTTTCTGGCTTTTTTTATTGAGTCGTCTATTTATAGCCATTGACTACCGCTATCGCGAAGCATCCTTTGGGTGAGGGGGGCTAGAGGTGTCCTGAGTACCTACCCATGTCTGGAGCGTGAAACAAAAGGTTGAACCTTCGCCATAGGTGGATTCCACCCAGATTTTTCCGCCATGACGTTCAACGATTTTTTTGGCGATCGTCAACCCTGCACCAGTTCCCCCTCCATACAGATTTTGTTCATGCAGCCGTTTAAATAACCGAAACACTGTTTCTCGATGGCGTTCTCGAATCCCGATGCCGTTATCACGCACGTACAACACGATCGTTGGGTAGAGATTGGCATCTTGGCTGTGAGGAGATGCTGCAATAGGACAGCTTTCTTCCCGATCCTGAAGCTGATCACTGGCATTAGTAAAACCAATTTCGATCCATCGTTCTGGCTTGTCATTATATTTGAGGGCATTACTCAGAAGGTTGGTGAAGACCTCATTTATAAGCACTGGATCGCAATAAACAGTCGGCAGCGATCGTGGTAATCGAATCTGCAACTGGGTGTCTTGATAACTAACGTGTAAATCTTCCAGTGTTTGGTGGACGACTGGGTCCAGATCCGTGGGCTGGAGACATAACTCGGTTTGCCCCAAGCGTGAAAACTTGAGCAAAACATCAATTAACGATTCCATCCGTCGAGTGAGACGAACCAGCGTGTGCAAACGAGCTGTTCCCATCTCATCCAATACGTTTGCATAACTTTTGAGCAAAAGCTTGGAGTAGTTATGAATGCCGCGCAAAGGTTCTTTGAGATCGTGGGAAGCAACATAGGTAAAGGAATCGAGTTCCTGGTTGCTACGCTCCAGGTCTCGATTGATGCGAGCCAATTCATCGGCTTTGTGCAACACAATCCCCACGATCGCGTGATGCAAATCTAAAGCATTCTCTAATTCACACGCTCTCCAGGGCAAAGCCGTAAATTGCACGATTTCTTGCCAACGTTCAAAGGACTTGCGCGGCGATAAAACCGCCTGACCTTCTTGATCGGTGGCCACAGGCGCACCTGCCCAATCGACGGTTTGCAAAACTTCAGGACGAAACCAGAGAATAGCGTAGCGCTGGACTTTAGAAATTTGCAGCACTAACAAACCGCTGGCAATGGCTGGATAAGCTGCAGCTGCTGAATAAAACTGAGTAAGTGTATGGGTATGCCAAAGCGTCTCTTTAATTTGTGTCGCCGTCCAGGACAGCAAAGCACGCACTTCTTCCAGCGCTGGGGTTTTTCCAACCAGCATGATTTCTTCCCCCAGGCAAATCGCGGCTCCTTGAGCGCTGACCAGATCTAACAAACGGGATGCAGGGCTACCCAGAGCCGCTTTGAGATCGGTGGCTTGAGCAATGGATGCGACAAAATCTGAGTGAAGCGATCTCAGCCTCACGACATAATCCAGTTCTTCATGGTTGTGCTGATTAGCAAGTTCTGATGAGATAAACTGTGCTACCAACTCCAGTGCTTCCCTCATCTCAAAGGAGACTGGTTTTGGAGTCTGGTGATGGCAAGAAATCAATCCCCAAAGTTGCTGATCTTTCACCAGCGCCATCACCAGTATGGCTGCCACACCCATATTACGGTGATACTCAATACAACAAGGATCAACCGCTCGTAATCGAGATCGGCTCAAGTCAAGGGGGGGCAGTCCCGGATTCGGCTCAGGGGCAAGTAGCTCGACTGGCATTGCCTGCAAGTCTGGAATATATCGTAATAGCCCGTTGGCATAGAGGGTCCTGACTGGCTGAGGGATATCGGTTGCAGGATAGTGCAATCCCAAATAAGAAACGAGGTCATCTTGCTTGGCTTCTGCAATCACCGCTCCCGAACCTTGTGGGTCAAACTGGTAGAGCATGACGCGATCGAACCCAGTAATCTGACGAATAGATTGAGCAACCCGTTGGGTAAATAAACTCAACCCTTTCTGCTGGCGCAACTGAGCAATGGTTCCCTTGACCCAGCTATAGAGATTGAAAGCCGCTGTCGCTTCTACAGGGCTAAAGGGTTCTAGTTCCAGAACAATGCCCCGATCACTGCGATAAACCCTGGCATCAAAAGCAGAGTGAGCGATCGACTCATGAAACAGCAGCTTGAAAACACTCGCTGACTCAAACGCTTGCAATTGTTGTCGAATGCGGTCTATCTGCTGGGAAACTAGCAACACTTCCAGACGCTGCCCCAACAAATTTTGTGGCAAAAAGCCAAGATAAGTCTGCGTATTCGTACTCACGCTTACAATGCTCAATTCTGGTTCAAGGAGCACCATGAGAATGCCGTGAGGTTGAATCGCATCCGAAAATTGGACAGATTCATCCTCTTTCAGATTGATGAACCTTTCCGATCGGGCATCTGTGGTTTCAAACCCACTCATGAGTCGAACGAATTAGATTTGCGGTTCCTTCAGTATCGCAGCTTATTCAAAGATGTTTCGATTAGTAAAGAGGGCAGATTGAATGTAAAGAAAATATGAAATTGATTTACAGGTGCAAGAGATAATGCCAGGCTACAACAAGAATCTAAAGAAAAGATTATTTTTTCCAACCTCTGAGGGATGACAATGCCGCTGACCTCTACTCTATTGCGCTTAACCTGGACTGTGATTGAAGAAACCCCGACCAGTCAACTCATGCTGCTTACGGACACTGCTTTAGTGCGGTTAATCCTACAAAAAATGGCTCAAAAAATGATGCTGACAGGCGAAGAGGTCTACGAACTCTACAGTTACATTGGCTCCAAAATTTCATTGATTCGGGATATTGCCGAATCTCAATGGGTTCGTGACCATTCCCGACTTCCTAAAAGGATAGTCACCCAAATGCCCTGCTCAGCCACGATCGCTAGAAAAGTCTAACCATTTTACCCATCGCTAAAAGTTTACCCATCGCTAAAAGCTTTTTGGGGTACCCCATTGCCACTCGGTCTAGCTGCGAGCGGTGCAACCTGAATTCTGAGGCTTTGCTAAAAACCTCAGGAGAACGGCTCATCAGTAAGCGCGTTTGTCCTGAGGCTTGATTCCTAACTGCGTGGTACTCAGTGTACCGGGTTTAGCCAGATAATTAGATTTGCTTAACACTTCTCAGGTTACTAATCGTAAAGCGCCGACTCCCAATTCAGGGAATCGGCGCGCAGCGGTGCGTATAGCCTGTCGGCATGGCTTCGCTAAAGCACGGGGATTTAGGGGATCGTGTCTATTGCTACTTGCGAAAGGACTTTTAAACCATCCTCTTAGCGTTAGGATTTTGACCGAAAGTCTGCTTCTGAGGGAGTAATCAAGTATATTCTCAACAATTTTCAATAAAAATATTACGAAAAGACAAGATTTTGGTTACCCCTTCCGAGATCGAGGAACTTAATGCTAAAAATATAAAGAAAATATTAAATGATGGGTGCCCATTCGCTGGAAAGAATGAGGAATCGGCTTTTCCAGCGATTGCTAACTGATTTTTGTTTGATTATTTGAGCCAAGAATAGATACGTGCACTGCGATCTCGGGAATGAAGATTTCATAACTTCAATGTTTTGGTTGGCAATGCAGGATCTTGCGATTGATAACCATCCGCTTGTGAACGATCGCAAGTTTTGGGAAGGTGAGTTGTCAATATTGGTCTAGATGATGGGCAGATTAACTCATCAGTCATTTTGCCCTTTGAGTTTGGCTGAGTTTCACATACTAGGAAGTCAACCCCAATCGTGAAAGTAGGTATTTTTGGAAAATTGGATATCTTTCAAAATATCTCCAAGCAATATCAATTGTCACCGTTGGGCAAGCTCTATGAGCTAAGGAGTTAACCCAATTATGCAATTGATGCCAAAACCTAGGAGGAATCAACATCAGTTTCAAGGGATGGAATTTGAGTCCTCTGCTGATCCTCTCTCTTTCGCGATTGTTCCTAATTTTGAGGATGTAGAGAGCAGTGTTGTATTTGAGCCAGCTGACCCGATCGAAGATACGCTCCGCAATCGGGTGGTTATTTTGATTGATGGTTCAAACTTGTTTTATGCTGCTTCTAACCTGGGTCTTGAAATTGATTATTTGAAGCTTTTGCGCTGCCTGATCAAAAATCGACGCTTAGTTCGAGCTTATTTTTATACAGGAGCCGATCGCACCAACGAAAAGCAACAAGGATTTTTACATTGGATGCGACGAAATGGTTATCGGGTGGTTGCTAAAGACTTGATCCAGTTTCCGGACGGCAGCCGCAAGGCAAATGTTGGCGTTGAGATTGCGGTTGATATGATGAAGCTAGCCAGCTATTGTGATGAGATTGTGCTGCTCAGCGGGGACGGCAACCTGGCTTATGCAGTCAATGCAATCGCGTATCGAGGTGTTCAAATTGAAGTTGTAAGTTTGCGATCGATGACCAGTGACAGCTTAATCAACGTCGCCGATCGCTATATTGATCTCGCCATGATCAAAGCCGATGTCCAAAGAACCGCAAGAGAGCGTTAATACGCTTGATAGGGAACCTGCTTATGCGAATTTTCGATCCGTTGCAGGGTGCATTTTCGGAACGACTTCAGTGCAGTATTGCCCGAAATCAAAGTCTTTTGTTTATCGGGCTGGACCCTAACCCAGAAATGTTGCCTGCCCATTTGGGCGCTCGAGCAAGCACTACCAGTCTAATCGATCGGCTATGGGACTGGATGCAAAGCGTCATTCTCGAAACGGCGGATCTGGTGTGTGCCTATAAACCCACACTCGGGTTCTACGAAGCCCTGGGAGCAGCCGGAATCGAACTTTTGCAGCGGGTCATTGCAGCCATTCCTGCCGATATTCCCATTCTTCTGGATGCAAAGCACAGTGATCTCAACACCAGTACCGTGTTTGCTCAGACTGTGTTTGAGCAATGGCAGGTGGATGCAATCACGCTGAGTCCCTATGTTGGGCAAGATCATGTGGCTCCTTTTTTGGTGTATCCCGGTAGGGCGGCGTTTGTGCTGTGCTGTACTTCTAATCCAGCGGCAAGCCGATTGCAAGCTTACCCCAGTGTTGATGCACCGCTTTATCTGCAAGTGGTGCAGGAAGCTCAAACTTGGGGAACGCCTGAGCAATTAGGCTTAGAAGTGGGAACGACTCGCCCAGAGGTTCTTGCCAGTGTGAGATCGATCGCTCCAGAGCGGTTGATTTTGGCGCGCAGCATTTGGCAAGAGGGCACTGACTTGGCTCAGTTGCTTGCTGCAGGATTGGATGCGAACGGTGCAGGGCTGTTGATTCCAGTGCCTCAGGACTGGTTGAGCCGCGATGGATTAGGCGAATTGGTGCGATCTCTCCAGCAAACTATTAATCAGCTAAGAACCGAGGTTGTCCACGATGCTTCTACCTGCGATATCTGGATGCCAAATGTTTGTACCTTAAATCAGCATCCTCATTTGGACTTAATTTTGCAACTTTACGATATTGATTGCATTCTGTTTGGCGAGTTTGTCCAGGCTTCGGGTGCCATATTCCCGTACTACATTGATCTACGCAAAATTATTTCTAATCCACAATTATTTCATCAGGTGCTGAGTGCCTATGCGGATCTGCTCAAACCGCTGACGTTCGATCGCATTGCCGGAATTCCCTATGGCTCTCTGCCTACGGCTACTGGATTGTCGCTCCATCTCAACTGTCCCATGATTTTCCCCCGTAAAGAGGTGAAAGCTCATGGTACTCGTCGAGTAATTGAAGGAAACTTTCAGGCGGGGGAAACGGTTGTCGTCGTGGACGATATTTTGATTAGCGGCAACAGTGCCATGGAAGGGGCTGCCAAATTGGAATCCGCAGGACTCAAAGTGCAAGATATTGTTGTGTTTCTGGATCATGAACAGGGAGTCAAAGACCGACTGCGACAGAATGGTTATCAAGCGCATTCGGTTTTATCGATTTCAGAAGTGACCGAAACGCTCTATCAGGCGGGCCGCATTGACGAAGCCCAGTTGCAAGCCTTTGCTGAGCATGAAGCAAGAGCACGCTGAGCAAGAACTCGCAAATGCTTATTCATGAACGCCTGTTTTGAGATTATTGGTTGGTTTCTTCCAGGATGGCTTCTTCTTCCACGGCTTCTTGCAAGAATAGCCGAGCCAGACGATCGTACGTGCCGGCTCCTATGTATTTGGGATACTTGTGTTCGCGGCTGTATAGCCAGATTAATTCATCCAATAAATAAATACGCACATCTTGACTCAGGCTTTTGCACTGAGGCATGAGGGCTTTAGCAGCATGGAGGGCATCGGTCCAACGGGCAAACTCTTGTGAATAGCCGGAAGTCAGTACTTTAAACATCAATCTAGTTTGAGCGCCATCTCATATTCATTTTTTGATTATCCAGTTTAGCGATGAATCATGCTAATGCATGATTGCTAATTCGGAGCGAGTGGGTAATTATTTGTTGGAGCAACTGAAGTGATCCAATGACTTGCACGATCAATGGCGGCGATCGCAGTTGCACGGTTAAGTTTATAAACCATTCATACTTTCTCTACAGGGTTGACCTATGGAATCTTCCAATGCACCCAGACAGACTGAAGCACTTGCCCAACAGGATGGGCATCATGCCAACGCTATCAGCGTTTTAGAGCAGGATAAGCCTGCTATCCCAGTAGAAAAAGTGCCCCCTGAGCCTGAATCTCCCCACACATTTCCCCGTAAGCTGGTTCTTTTCGGAGTACTCGGTATTGGGGCAATTATTGTGGCGATTTTGGGGATTCGCTGGTGGCACTATATCCAAACCCATCAAGAAACAGAAGATGCCTACGTGAGCGGGCATGTCAATCCGGTCACAGCCCGCATCTCAGGAACTGTCACGCAAGTTTTAGTGGATGATAATCAAACCGTTGCACCTGGGACAGTTCTGGTCAAGCTTGATCCCAGTGATTATCAGGTTAGTTTGCAGCAAGCCGAGGCAGCCCTAGAAGCGACTCGTCGTCAAGCAGAGGTGGCGCAAACCAAAGTTGGGATTGGCTCCATTGATGCTCAGGGACAGGTAACCACAGCTCAAGGAAATATTGATGCGGCGGCAGCGAGTGTGGCTACAGCTGAGGCGGCACTGGCAGAAGCACAGTCTGGGGTGCCTCAGGCACGATCGCAATTTGCCCAGGTAGAAGCAAATTTGGTCAAAGCACAGTTGGATTATCAACGATATGCCCAGCTTGCCCAGGAAGGGGCTGTTCCCAGGCAACAGTATGATGCAGCCAAGGCAAGTTATGATGCGTTGGTTGCGCAGCGCAATGCGGTGAGAGAACAAATTCGGCAAGCTGAGGCAAGAGTTGCCCAGGCACAAAAAAATCTGAATAATGTGCAGGCAAAGCTGGCATCTTCCCAGGGGGGGTTGCAACAGGCAAACGCTGCCAGTAAGCAAACTGAAGCTAACCAACAGCAGTATCAGGCGGCACTGGCGGCGATCGCGCAATCTCGTGCCCAGGTCAAAAATGCCCAACTCCAACTGAATTACACCAGCATCCAAGCCCCAACGGCTGGCAAAATTGGCAACAAAACAGTGGAAGTCGGTCAACGGGTGCAGCCTGGACAAACGCTGCTCTCGATCGTTCAGGAACAACCCTGGATCATTGCTAACTTCAAAGAAACTCAACTGGAAAAGATGCGACCAGGTCAGGAGGTTGAAATTAAAATCGACGCCTTCCCGCACCATCTCTTCAAGGGCAGAATCAACAGCCTAGCGCCTGCTTCAGGGGCAAAGTTCGCCTTACTCCCACCTGACAATGCTACGGGCAACTTCACCAAAATTGTGCAACGGATTCCAGTCAAGATTGTCTTTGAGACAGAAAGTATTCGAGGCTATGAATCCCGCATCACGCCTGGGATGTCGGTTGTTGTTGCGGTGGAAATTCCCTAAATCTCAGTGCCTCATTTTTCAGTTGCAGCCAGTTTCAGACGAGTAAGCTACAGTTCGGTAGATGAGTGGATGGGTGGATGAGTCTTAGATATGGCTTATGCCAATGAAAACGGCTATCGATGACAAATTGTAAGACTACGACTTCTTCGCCAAAACACAGGCTTCGCTAAAACACTGTTTCATCAAAACACACGAGAACGGGATGACGAGTGCAAACGTTGACGGTCAACCGAGGAAACCCGCGATCGCGCCTGCTCCAGGCACGGATCAACTAACGGCTAAGGACTGGATTGGGGTGCTGTCCACGTTGCTAGGTGCATTCATGGCAGTGTTGGATATTCAGATCACCAATGCGTCCTTAAATGACATTACCGGAGCACTGAGTGCCACGATCGACGAGGGGTCTTGGATCTCGACGGGCTATCTAGTTGCAGAAGTAGTAGTGATTCCATTGACAGGCTGGCTGTCGCAAGTTTTTTCAGTGCGGCGCTATTTATTGGTCAATGCCATTCTGTTTCTGTTGTTCTCGATCGCCTGTGCCTGGGCAACCAATTTGCCCATGATGATTCTGTTGCGGGCAGGGCAAGGATTTACAGGCGGCGTCCTGATCCCCATGGCATTTACGGTGATTTTAACCACCTTGCCTCCGGCGAAACAACCGATCGGCTTGGCACTGTTCGCTATCACGGCTACCTTTGCCCCATCGATTGGTCCCACGATCGGCGGTTGGTTGACTGACAACTATGGTTGGGAATATATCTTCTACCTCAACATTGTGCCTGGCTTGCTTTTGATTGCAGGAGTTTGGTATGCAATTCCCGCGAAACCTATGCAGTTAGGACTGTTTAATCGAGGCGACTGGGGGGGCATCGCGACGATGGCGATCGGGCTGGCATCGCTAGAATTCTTTTTGGAAGAAGGGAATCGCAAAGATTGGTTTGGTTCGGTCGAAATTCAGCGGGCGGCGATCGTTGCTGCCATTACCTTGCCGTTGTTTGTCTGGATCCAGTTCACGCGCAAGCAACCGTTGCTCAACCTGCGTTTGTTGGGACAACGTAACTTTGGGTTATCGGTTTTCGTCAATCTGGCAACCGGACTGGGACTCTACGGCTCTATCTTCATCCTGCCGCTGTTCTTGGCACAGATCCAGGGCTACAATGCCATGACGATCGGGCAAACTATCATGTGGGCTGGAATTCCCCAGCTTTTTCTTATCCCTTTTGTGCCTCGCCTGATGCAACGGTTTGACCTGCGACTGCTGATTGCAGTGGGGTTGACCTTGTTTGGTGTGAGCTGTTTTATGAACTCAGCTTTGACCCATAACACCGGATTAGAGCAACTGCGCTGGTCACAAATTGTGCGGGCGATGGGGCAACCGCTGATTATTACGCCGCTCTCTAGCGTGGCAACCGCAGGAATTGCACCAAAACAAGTTGGTTCTGCTTCGGCGCTGTTTAATGTCTCTCGCAATTTAGGAGGATCGATCGGCATTGCTGCCCTGGGAACACTCCTTTCGGTGAGAGAGCGGTTTCACTCCAACCGGTTGGTGGAAGCAATCTCCCTTTCTAATCCCATTACCCGAGATCGACTGGATCAACTGACCCAACTGTTTATCAGCAAGGTGGGCGATCCGGTTATAGCGCAAAACCAAGCCTACGCTTTCCTCGATCGGCTCGTGCGCCGTGAGGCAAACGTCATGGCGTACAACGACTGCTTTTTCTTTATGGGTTGTGCTCTGTTTGCAGGTGCTTTGTTCGCCCTGTTTTTCAAAAAGGTCAAACCATCCGGTGGTGCAGCCGTCCACTAATCAATCCTTACAAACGGGGCAGCGGATCACTCAGATCTACCCCCACACTAATCAACCGCTCACACTCCGGACAGTCATAAATAGCTGGCGGATATTCCATGGGTGGCAGTTGATTTCTACAAGTCGGGCAGACTTTGACAAATCGAGGCAGTACCGTCTGTGTCGTGGTCAGAACTACTGTTTGCACGAGCACACCCAGCCCAATCAGAACCAGTGCAGTAACCATAGGTTTACCGAAGGGAAATCTATGCCTAAATTAAACTGGATTTTGCCACCGATGGGGAGTATTTGAATACAAATCGTACAGGTTATCCCGCGACCCATGACAAAAATGAGAAATTCAGGCTGAACAGTCTCTAAGATAGAGGACAGAAATGAAATTTCCCTGCTCATCGGCTTGGCTTTGTTAATGATAGGGTTTGAGAAGCGACGATCGATTTGTCTACGACGGGCAGATTAAATTACTAAAAAAAATTCTTGAGGGCATGGCGCTGTATTGCTCCTACACCGAAATCGTGGAATTAATTAGTTCACGACTCTAAGGCAACCGGGGATTAAAGTGAAAATTTTATTGGTGGAGGATGATAGCGCTATTCGTGTCTTGATTGAGAAGGCATTGCGTCCTCATCATACCGTTGCGGTTGCGGAAGATGGACGATCGGCATTGGCTTTAGTCGAACAGACTGACTATGACCTCTTGCTGTTGGATATCGAGATTCCTGAATTGGATGGAATTAGCGTTTGCAAGCGGTTGCGTAATGAGGGGTGTCAAGTCCCAATTCTATTGTTGACAGCGAAAGATCAGGTCAGCGATCGCGTGTTGGGATTGGATGCAGGGGCAGATGATTACATGGTCAAGCCCTTTCATATACCGGAACTGCTGGCACGCATTCGAGCTTTACTCCGACGAGGTAGAACAGCCGCGACCTCTGTCGTGATTTGGGGAAATTTGCACCTGGACTGCCTGACCAACGAGATTCGTTATGAGGACCAGCCGCTACGGCTGACGCCGAAGGAACATGGGATTCTGGAACTGATGCTCCTCAATCCTCAGCGAATTTTTAGTCGGTCTGCCATGCTCGATCGCTTATGGGAATTGGGCGAACCCCCGACCGAAAGCGCTATCAGCAGCCACATTAAAGCAATTCGCCAAAAGTTAAAGGCAGCTGGCGCGCATCAAGACTTGATTGAGACGATGTATGGATTGGGTTACCGCCTGCGGGCGTTGGAGACCTTGATACCCAGTTCACCCTCTGCTTCTGACGACCATTCTCCAGAGGCACCCCAACTAGGGAAGCAAGCCCTGGCAAATGCTGTCATGGCAGAACTTTGGGAGCGCTTTAAGGATTCTTTTGGAGTTCAAATTGATTTACTCGATCGCGTGGTGGTTGCGTTACAGGATGGGCTGTTAACGGCGGATTTGCAGCAAGAGGCAAAGCAGACGGCGCACAAATTGGTAGGGTCGCTGGGTGTGTACGGCTTTCCACAAGGATCAGTACTGGCGAAGCAGATTCAGGATTTGCTGCATCCTGATATTTCTTTGGAAGCAGCAGAAATTCAACAGATGGCTGAGTGGGTGGGGGCTTTACGGCAAGAAATCAGCCGTGTCCCTAAGGCGACAGTTGCCCCGACCGCTGTCCCCAAATTGTCACAGGTGCTGGTCGTGGATGATGATGAGGCGTTGACCACCCGGTTGCAAGCAGAAGCGATGGCACGATCGTTCCACATGACGATCGCGCGTAATCCCGTTGCCGCCCAATCAATCCTCGATCGCACTTTACCAGCAGTTATTTTGTTGGATCTCACCTTTGCCGACAGCCATGGGGATGGTCTGAACTGGTTAGAAACCTTGAAGCAACATTATCCCCAGATTCCAGTCCTAGTCTTCACCGGACGAGGTAGTTTCAGCGATCGCATTGCAGCAGCCCGATTGGGTGTACAGGCATTTCTTCAAAAACCGATTACGGTAGAGCAGATTTTTCAAGCAATTGCCCAGGCACTGAACCCCCAGTCTTCACCAACGGGTAAGGTATTGATTGTAGATGACGATCCTCTGATTCTGCATCAACTGTCAGGTATCTTACCACCCTGGGGCTTGCAGGTGACAACGCTGCTAGAACCCGATCGTTTTTGGGAAGTACTGACACGCACAGTTCCCGATCTCTTGATTTTGGACATAGAAATGCCAGGATTGAGTGGAATTGAACTATGCCAGGTGGTGCGCAATGACTTGCAATGGGGCAACCTCCCGATCCTGTTTTTGACGGCTCACCAGGAGGTGGAAATCATTGTTGAGGCATTTGCAGTGGGTGGGGATGACTATATCCGTAAACCAATTTTGGAGCCAGAGTTGGTTGCCCGAGTGCTCAATCGTTTGGAAGGGGCACAAAGGTGGATGAGAGGGACGGGGTGATGGGGGAATGCCTCTCGAATGCTTTACCCATTTAGCGCGATCGCGAATTGTCTTGAAAGAAGAGAACCTGCCATGACTGGGGAATCACACACCATTTTGAATATCAATGACTACGCTCAAGATCGGGAAATGGTGCAACTGGCTTTGGCATCTGCTCAGATTGGCATCTGGGATTGGGATATGGTAACGGGGCTGATTCGATGGAATCGGGAGCACGAACAATTATTTGGCTTGCCCTCAGGTAGTTTCGATGGCAGATATGAAACGTTTGATCGCCATATCCACCCAGACGATCGGGCACCTCTCAATCAGGCAATTCAACAGGCACTTCAGACGCACGGTGACTATCATTATGAATACCGAATTCTCTGGGCAGATGGAAGCCTGCATTGGATTGAGGGGCGAGGAAATGCTATTTATGACGAGGCAGAACAACCGATTCGCATGATTGGTACGGTGATGCCGATCGATGATCGCAAGCAATCTCAACTGTTGCTCCAGCAACAACTTGAGCAGCAGCATTTGGTCATGGAAATGAGCCACCGTATTCGGCAGTCTCTCAATTGGCTAGAGATTTTGCAAACGACGGCTGATGAGGTGCGCCAATTTCTTCACGTCGATCGAGTGATTATCTTTCAGTTCACTTCCAACTGGGGAGGGGCGATAACAGTCGAGTCAGTTGTGGACCAGGCATTAGCAATTCTACCGTTCGATATCTATGATCCCTGTATTAGGGATGACTATATCGAACCGTTCAAACAAGGCTTAGTGGTCGCTAAATCGGATATTTACAGTGCCGATATTAGCCCTTGCCACGTTGAATTTCTGGCACAACTGCAAGTCAGAGCAAATCTCGTTGTTCCCATTCTCAAAAATGACGAGTTATGGGGGTTGTTGGCAGCTCATCATTGTACGGCACCTCGTCAATGGCAAGATTCCGAGATCGAGCTACTGCGGCAAATTGCATCTCAAGCCAGCATTGCACTTCAGCAAGCTGCCTTACTAGAACAGGTGCAAACCGAATTGAATGATCGCAAACAGGCTGAAAACGCCTTACAACAACTGAATGCTGTGTTGGAACAACGAGTTGCAGAGCGAATGGCAGAGCTTACTGCGCTCAACGATCGCCTATTAGTGGCGCTGAAGGAACAAGCACAGACTGAAGCTGCCTTACGAGAGAGTGAAGAACGCCGTCGCTTAGCACTGGATTTAACCCGAATCGGCTCTTGGGATTTGCATATCGCCAGCGGGAAAGCCATTTGGAATGATAATTCATTCGCCCTTTTAGGACTCTCTCCTGATGAATCTGAAGCTAGCTACAGCCTGTGGCGAGATTGCGTTCATCCGGATGATATTGATTGGGTTGAACAACAGTTTCAGCGCTCGATCGAAACGCATACTGAGTATGTAGTAGAGCATCGAGTGGTTTACCCAGATAGCTCTGTGCATTGGATCATGGTGCGAGCACGAGCTACCTATGACCAAGCTGGACAGCCCTTGCGTATGCTAGGCGTTTTGTTAGACATTAGCGATCGTAAGCAGACAGAACATACGCTGCAACAACAAACCCGACAGAAACAGTTACTTTGGAATATTACGCAAACCATTCGTCAATCGTTGGATCTCGATGTGATCCTTAATTCGGCGGTGGCTGAGGTCAGGCAACTCTTAGTCGTCGATCGGGTCGCGCTTTATCGGTTTAACGCCGATTGGAGTGGTGATTTCATTGTGGAATCAGTAGCTGATGGTTGGGTAAAACTGGTGGAACCCAACGTTTATAAGCTTTGGCAAGATACCTATCTCCAAGAAACCCAGGGCGGTCGCTTTCAAAACCACGAAACCTTCATCATTGCCGATATCTATACAGCAGAACTGCAACCCTGCCACATTGAACTGTTGGAGCAGTTTCAGGCAAGAGCTTACGCGATCGCGCCCATCTTTGTGGGAGAAACCCTGTGGGGGCTGTTTGCGATTTACCAAAATGCGACCCCTCACGACTGGAACTCGTGGGAGATCGAATTGCTGCAACAGATTGCTAGCCAATTGGCTATCGCCCTTCAGCAAGCCGAACTCTATCAACAACTTCGAGCTGAATTGCAAGAGCGCAAGCAATCCGCAGCCGTGTTACGCGAAGCAGAACGACGCTGGCGATCGCTCTTAGACAATGTGCAATTGCTGGTGGTGGGATTGGATCAATTTGGCAATGTTAACTATGTCAATGCGTTCTTCTTAAGCCTAACTGGATACACTGATGCAGAAGTTTTGGCAAAAAATTGGTTTGAAAACTTTTTGCCCTCTTCCCATCAAGCCTCGAATCAAGCAATTTTTTTAGAAGTCTTAAACCAAAATGCTCATCCCTACCATCAGAATTCTATCCTGACCCAATCTGGAGAAGAACGCTTCATTGCCTGGAACAATACCATGCTACAAGATTCCCAAGGCAACAAAATTGGCATCATCAGCATTGGCGAAGACATTACCGAGCGGCAAAGAGTGGAGAAAATGAAGAATGAGTTTATTTCGATCGTCAGCCATGAACTACGAACGCCGCTAACCTCGATCCGTGGCTCGTTGGGACTACTAGCAACAGGCATTATGGATGATGAACCGAATGAAATGAAGCGCATGATTGAAATTGCCGCGATCGACACGGAACGGTTGGTGCGGCTGGTCAACGATGTGCTGGATCTAGAGAAATTGGAAAGTGGCAAAGTTTCCTTTTTCCGAGAATGGATCGATGCGGCTGATTTGATGCAGCGATCGATCGAAATCATGACAAGCAGTGCCCAGGAAGCCGGAGTCCAGCTTGTTGTAGAGCCATTATCGGTGCAAATCTGGGTTGCCCCCGATCGCATCATCCAAACATTCACGAATCTCCTCAGCAACGCCATCAAATTTTCTCCTCCTGATAGCATTGTGACGCTATCAGCAGAGATTCGGAGACCAGACCCACCGCTCTTATCCTCCCCATCTCCTCATTCTTCAGTTCCCTACATTCTCTTCTCAGTCCAGGATCAGGGACGCGGCATTCCCGCTGAGAAACTGGAAAGCATTTTTGGTCGCTTTCAACAGGTGGATGCATCAGACTCGCGCGATAAAGGGGGAACTGGCTTAGGTCTAGCAATCTGTAAGTCGATCGTGCAGCAGCATGATGGAGAGATCTGGGTCGAAAGTTGTTGGGAACAAGGCAGCACTTTCTTCTTTACATTACCGCTGCAAACCCGATGAAATCTGTGAATTGGATATGTTAAATTCCAGTGGATCGTAGGATAGGGTAATGGCAGCCAAACGCATTTTGATTGTGGATGATGAAGAGCGGATTCGGGAAGTGGTAAGGGCATGTCTGGTCAAGCTTGCCCAATGGGATGCCACCACTGCCGCATCAGGTACGGCAGCCATCCAGGCCGCGATCGCCCATCCCCCCGATGCCATTTTGCTGGATGTCTCAATGCCTGGAATGAATGGAGTTGAGACATTTCAACAGCTTCAAAGCAATCCTAAAACTCAAGCGATTCCAGTAATTTTCTTGACTGCCAAAGTTCAACCAGCGGAGCAGGCAGAGTACAACCAATTAGGAGCAGCAGGGTTAATTATCAAACCCTTTGATCCGGTACAGCTTGCCAAAGAGATCAGTCAATTGCTGGGGTGGAGTTAGCTCAGTCAATTTTTGCCAATCTTAAGCTTTATTTTAGAATTCAGACGCTTTCTCCAAACTTTCTCCATCTTTTGTAACTATTCTGAAAGTATCAAGAGTTGAGTTCAGCAGGCAGACTTGCCTTCGCTGTCTTCAGGTCTTGCAGCACCCTATGTGCTTAGGGCAGGCTTTCGGTCACTGTCATGAAAATATGCCCGTTTAATTCAGTCAAAGACTGGACGCTTCAAAAGTCGATTTTGGGTTATCAACCGTCTTAAACGATTTTAATGAGAGGGCAAAATGTCGCAAGGATTAATGGAGCTAACTTTGGTAGGCGTCAATCAAGCGATCGAGGATGTTTTGGATGAGTATCCGGTTCATCCTTATCATTCAGCTTTTTCGATCCCTGAATTACGTCAAAAGCTCATTACCCACATTCTCAATCAGGTTCCTAATCGCTGCGTTGTGGAAGGAGTCCAGGAATCATCCAATTCTGATCAAGTTCGCTACTGTTCACGGTTACAAGCGCGGCTACGCATGGAAATGCTGGTGCGTGGCAGTATTTTGCATATCCTGCGCGAAAATGCGGTTTGGCTGAGCCGCCATCTGCCGAATCTTTGATCTCCCCTGTGGTGATGTTGCTCAACAACGCGATGAAAATGATGCTGAGTGATTTGGAACGAAGTTCCAAATCATCTTTTAGCAACGCCCTCCTACGGTTGAGGGATGGGCAAGGGGCTTACAGTCAGATTCAGACGAGTCAATGACAGGGATAGGGAATGGGTGGATGAGGGATAAGTGTGGCTCATTCAAGTCAAAACGGCTTTAAGTTCCCTGTTTGAAGGGGCTTGCCGTACTTTAGTGTCCAAGAATTGTGCGAACAGTTCTGGGCAATTTCTATTAATAAAGACTTTCCCCCTTCAACTCCGATCGTGGGGGCAAACTGCTCACGTCGCGGACAAGATGCGTGCACTCCATTAGAGAAATTGCTTCGTAGAAATCACTAAAGGACTGATTAAATTTAATATTTCCTTCGGGATTCAAGTCATTTCTCCAAACTTTCTCCACTTTTGCTCTCTACTCTAATAAATATTGTGAGGCTCTCCCATTTGGGGTGTGGATATTTTCCATACCCCTGACAAAAGTAATTACTTCACCGACGATTGAGATCGGTTTTTATATGAAGTCGAGGAGATCCCAGCGTCAATTCACTGCCTCGTTACATACGGTGGAGGTGAGCAAAAAATGTTCGTTACAGAACCTGTTGTTCAAAGCTCAAAGTTGGAAGTGGTTGCTATGACCACCAAACGAATTTTGGTCGTGGATGATGAAGCTACTATCCGCGAGGTAGTGACTGTTTGTTTGAAGCGGTTGGGAGGTTGGGATGTTTTAACGGCGGCTTCAGGACAAGATGCGTTACAGCAAGCTCGTGCGGAAAGACCAGACGCGATCGTGTTGGATGTCATGATGCCTGAAATGGATGGCTTTGCTTTTCTCCAAAATCTGCGTGCCGATCCAACGACGCAGGACATTCCTGTTGTGTTGTTGACGGCAAATAGCTACCTCCCCCACTCCGATCGCCTCACCAATTTGGGAGTCATGCTCACCATTCCAAAACCATTTCAGGCGCTCGATCTCGTTCGGCAAATTGCTCAAGTGATGGGTTGGTGAGGCAAGGGGCTGATTCAGTAAACATCTCGATATCTTTCGCAAGGAAACTTAGCTAAATTCTCATTCATCTCCATGCTTTCTCCAAGATTGTCCAGTATGTTTAACTCGGAACGAATTGCAGAATCTCTAATAAGCCCGATCGATAAGACGTCCATTTAACGACTCATATCTCACCCGACGATTTATATCTCATTCCACACATTAATAAAGGATGTTTACGATGAATACCTGCCCTTGTTGCTCCAACCAAATGCTGCGCCATTTTCGCCATCATCAGCTGTACTGGTTTTGCCGAAGTTGTTGGCAAGAGATGCCAATCCTCGAGCAACGGAGTCTGAGTTTTATTTCCCCGACGTTAGTGCCTCATTTTGTGCCCGCTGCTTTGACCCGATCGCTGGTTACTGTTTAAGCCCCGCAATTGAATTGAATAATAGTTGCTGCCTGTTGATTCAATTTTTCTCCTTCAGTCTCCTATTCTCCAAACCTGACAGCCTATGAAGACTATCGACCAAATCTACCGCTTTCAAATACCTGGTCATACATCTGAAGTTTGGAAATTGCAATGTCGCCTCCGCATTTTCCAGTCTTATGCAGAGGTACAAACCGTCCTTATTGCGGATATGGCATTTGAGATTGGTTGGTTTAACCCTAGCATTGTCGAAAAACTGGTCGATCAGGTTGTTCAAGTCTTTGATCTTGACCCTAGCCACTTGGTCTGGATTGAGCAGTATGCTTCAGAGTTTTCAGCTTACGCAGATGCCCCATCTGCAGATTTTAGTCAGGTCACTTTTGAGTGGCAGGACGGAAAAGCGACGAACCCCCAGTGGACTGCGATTGCCCCCGAAGTAGCCCAGAAACTCATCCATGAGGATTTACAGCTGCTACCCGCTTAGGAGGTCGGCAATTTGTGAGGCAACGGCAGGAAAGTCAATGGTTTCGAGGTCTCAAGCAGGCTTGCCAGAGTTTCTGGATGCCCCTATTGTTGGGCGTGGTTGCCACAATTTCAGTCTTGGGATTGTGGCAACAGTTGCAGGTACAGGAGCAACTGCATATTCAGCAGTTAGTGCAGCAAGAAGCCAATGCCCTTGAGTTAGAACTCGATAAAGAACTGTCAAACCGAATTTTAGCGCTCCAACACATGGCAAACCGCTGGCGAGCCAGTCAAGGAACACCACGAGCGCTCTGGGAAGCTGATGTTGCCGATTATATTCATCATTCCTATGGTTTTCAGGCGATCGAATGGGTTGATTCTTCTTTCCATGTGCGGTGGGTGGTGCCGATCCAGGGCAACGAAATGGTTCACAACCTCAATCTTGGACAAGAATCTCGTCGCCAGATTACGTTGCGTGTGGCACGAGATCTGCGTCAAACTGTTCTAACAAAAACGATTTCCTTAGTTCAGGGTGGAAAAGGGTTTTTGGCTTGTGTCCCGCTATTTGTAGAGATGGATCAAGGGGCACCAGAAACTGAGCGCTTTGATGGCTTTATTGTCGGTGTCTTTCGGTTTCAAGCCTTATTTGACAATATCTTAAAAGTTTCGTCCCGATATCGAGTTCAAATCTATGACCAATCGGGGTTGATTTATAGTCAGGGGGAAACATCACCTTCGGCACTATCCAAAATGGGAATGGTGCGAGTCTATGGTGCAGACTGGAAAGTACAAGTTTTCCCAACTGCAGCGTTAATTGCAGAAGGGCGATCGTTATTGCCAACCTTTATTTTATGGGGGGGATTAGCGGGTGCCTGGACATTGTCACTTGCGCTGTATCTGGCGCAACGCTCTGCCCTTCATGCTCGGCAAGCCAGGAAGATAAACCAACAGCTACGGGACGAAATCATTCATCGCCAACAGGTAGAATCCAATTCGCGCGAAACTGAAGAACGGTTGCAATTTGCGTTAGAGGCATCAGGCGAAGGTTGGTGGGATTGGGATATCACCAGGGGAAAGGTAAATCGGAGTCCTCAATATTTAAGGCTTTTAGGGTACAAGCCAGATGAATTTCCAGATGTGGTGGATAGCTGGGAAAACTCATTGCATCCCGATGATGTGTCCAGCATGTGGGAGCGACTGACAGCTCACCTACAAGATGACTCCGTTCCTTATGCTTGCGATTATCGGCTACGGACGAAGTCGGGTGATTGGCAGTGGATTTCAGACTACGGCAAGGTGGTTAAACGGGATGCTGCCAACAAACCCTTACGGATGGTCGGCACCTTTAAGGATATTCGCGATCGCAAACAAGCTGAATCCTTGTTGCGTCGCTATGAGCGGATTGTTTCTGCCACACCCGATCTGGTGTCCTTGATCGATCTCAACTATCGCTATCAAGTCGTTAACCAAACTTACTTAACCTGGTATCAAAAATCCACTGAAGAAATTATTGGCCATTCGGTGAGTGATTTACTAGGGAAAGAGTTTTTTGAAACGATGGCTAAGCCTTCCCTCGATCGCAGTCTGGCTGGGGAACCTCGGCAAATCGTGGAGGCATGGCTCAACTATCCAGATGGTCAACGACGTTATGTCAGAGCCATCTATACACCTTATGTAGAACTGGACGGCACGATTTCCGGAGTCGTGCTCAACGTCCATGACTTGACTGAACTCAAACAAGCAGAACTAGAAAATCAATCTTTACGCGATCGGTTGCAATTTCTTCTGGCTGCTAGCCCTGTCGTCATCTACTCCTGCAAACCCAAAGGCGACTTTGGCTGTACCTTCATTAGCGAGAATGTCAGTGCGCTGTTTCGTTATACTCCTGCCGATTTTTTGGCAGAGCCGAACTTTTGGGCTAAGCGTCTGCATCCCGACGATGCCCCGCGAGTTTTTGCTGGGCTGCTTCCCCTATTTGAGCAAGGACACCATATCCATGAATATCGTTTTCGCCATGGCGATGGTCACTATTGTTGGGTACAAGATGAACTGAGGCTGGTGCAGGATGCGGAGGGAGAACCGCTCGAACTGGTGGGATGTTTAGCGATTATTGATGATCGCAAACAAGCAGAGGTGCAACTGCAAAGCTTGTCCGATCGGCTCAATCTGGCAGTACAGTCAGCGAAAATTGGCATCTGGGATTTGGATTTGGTCAACGATCGCCTGATTTGGGACGATCAGATGCACGAACTCTACGGCATTCCGCCCACCGACTTTGGTAACACCTACGAAGCCTGGGAAGCGCGTGTCCATCCGGACGATTTGCTAACTTGTCGCATGGGTTACCAGCAAGCCCTGGCTGGGGAAAAAGCGTTTGAGCAAGCGTTTCGAGTCGTGTTACCCAATGGCACGGTTCGCTATATCGAAGCCCATGCGATGGTGCAGTGCGACCCCGAGGGGCAACCCCTGCGCATGATTGGGGTGAATCGGGATGTCACCGATCGCAAGCAAGCCGAGCACACGCTGGAAGAACAAGCTGCAATTTTACGTATCTTTTATGAGTCTTCACCGCTCATGCTGGGTGTGGTGGAGTTATCCGAAACCGACATTCTCCATGTCTCACACAATTCTGCAACCCTAGAATTTTTTGGCTTAACTACCGCAGAGCTGACTGGCAAGTGGGCAAGTGAACTAGGCGTACCTTTAGAATATCGACAGCTTTGGTTGACCCACTATCGTCGAAGCCAGCAACAGCAGCAACCTGTCTGGTTTGAATACGAAGATATTCGGGGAACTCAAACCTATTGGTTGTCAGTCATGGTTTCATTTCTCGGCATGGCTGAGAGTCAGCGTCCCCAGTTTTCCTACATCGTACGAGACGTAAGCGAGAGCAAGCGGCTCGAAGCCGAATGCCAGCGCAGTGAAGCTGAATACCAGCGGGCAGAGCGCATCAGCCAAGAATTAAAACTTTTGGAGACGATCTTAGAGATTATCCTGGCGGGCTACTGGGATTGGGATCTTATCAGCAATCAAGAATACCTCAGTCCCGGCTTCAAACGCATGTTTGGCTATGAAGATCACGAGCTACCCAACGCCCCAGAAAGCTGGCAACAACTGATCTTTCCGGAAGATTTCTCCCTGCTGTTGGATTGTTTTGAACGCCACGTCCAGAGCCACGGCGTAATTCCTTATTCCAGCGAAGTTCGCTATCGCCACAAGGATGGCTCGATCGTTTGGGTGATCTGTTCCGGTCAGGTCATTGAATGGGATCTAGAAGGACGCCCCCGGCGAATGATTGGGTGCCATATCAACATTAGCGATCTCAAACGGCAAGAACTGAGATTGCAACAAGCGATGGAATCGGCTGAAGCGGCAAATCTGGCAAAAAGCATTTTTCTGGCAAATATGAGCCATGAATTGCGCACACCGCTGAATGTCATTCTGGGTTTCGCTCAGGTCATGGCGCACGATACATCACTCACCTCAAACCAACGAGAGGATCTACAAACCATTCGTCGCAGTGGCGACCATCTGCTGAGTTTAATCAATGATGTTCTGGATCTATCCAAAATTGAAGCTGGACATTGCACTTTAGAAGCCATTGGCTTTGACTTGATTGCCCTACTCCAGACGCTTCACAGCATGATGACCGAGCGGGCAACTGCTAAGTATCTCCAGTTTGAATTTGACATTGCTCCAGCAGTGCCTCAATTTGTGATTGCCGATGAAAAAAAGCTGCGACAGATCCTGCTCAATCTCCTCAGCAATGCCATTAAGTTCACCGATCGGGGCAGTGTGATGCTACGAGTCAATGTAAGTGAATTTGCAGCCACTCATCCGTCCCTCTCCCTCTCCGCCCATCGTCCCTTCCTGCTGCGTTTTGAAGTCATTGACACAGGCATCGGTATCGCCGCATCCGACCAAAGCCGCATCTTTGATGCTTTTGTACAGGCAGAAGCGGGCAAGCGATCAGTAAACGGCACCGGCTTAGGGCTGACAATTAGCCGCAAACTGCTTGAATTGATGCATGGAGAAATCTCTGTGAGCAGTGTGCCAAACATTGGCAGTACGTTTGCCTTTACGATTCCAGTACATTCCACAGATCAGGTTCATATCGAAGCAGAACATCCTGATCGAGTGGTGATTGGTTTGTTGCCCGGTCAACCCCGTTGGCGAATTTTAGTAGTTGATGATCAACGAGAAAATCGCCTTGTTTTAGCGCGGTTACTGGCGCTCTTAGGTTTGGAAACCCGGGAAGCAACCAGTGGACAAGAGGCGATTCGGATCTGGCAAGAATGGCAACCTGACTTGATTTGGATGGATATTCGGATGCCGGGGATGGATGGTTATGAAGCGACCCAGCAAATTCGAGCCATGGAGCAAGGGCAACTCAGCATCATCATTGCACTCACAGCGCAAGCTTCTCAAAGCGATCGTGACCTGGCGCTAGCCTCAGGCTGCAATGACTACATCAGCAAGCCCTTTCGAGAAGAAATTTTCTTTCGCAAACTGCAAGAATATCTGGGTTTGAAGTATCTCTACGCAGAACCAGAGCCTTCATCCAAAAGTGATCTCGGTGCACTATCGGATAGTCACAAAAAAATGTCGGGTCTTTTGAATGCAACGATGCTTGCCTCATTATCGCCAGAGTGGTTGAAATCTCTGGAAAATGCTGCAATTTGCGGCTACGATATTGCGATTTTAAAACTCGCAGCGCAATTACCACCAGAATTTGCCGCGTTAGCCAATCAGTTAATTAATTTCGCAGAAAAATATCAATTTGAGCAGATTCTTCAACTGATTGACGATGTCAACGCCTCCTCCATAACTTAATTGAATGGATATTTTTTGAAATGATTAACCTGATTGTTCCTCCAGATGAAAACTCTGATCGTCACGCAACAGTTGTTTCTTTCCAACCGGATACGCCCAATTCTGCCAACAGTCCAACTGTTGGTCATAAACATGACAAATTGGGTCAATTTCTGGCAATGGGTCACGATCGCCCCGCTGATTTACAGCCCCGGGCAAGAAATATGTTAATCAAATCGACAAATCAAATCAGTATCTTAATTGTGGATGATGCCTCCGACAACCTACGTCTCTTGGCAAAGATCCTGGAGACGCAACACTACACGGTGCGTAAAGCGCTCAATGGCAAAATGGCAATTCAAGGTGTGCACCTTGATCCACCGGATTTAATTCTGTTAGACATTAATATGCCCGAGATGGATGGCTATGAAGTCTGTCAACAATTAAAAGCGTCAGAAGCAACTGCGAATATTCCGGTTATTTTCATCAGTGCCTTCGATCAGGTCAATAATAAAGTGAAGGCCTTTGAAATGGGTGGGCAAGACTATATCACGAAACCTTTTCAAGAATTGGAAGTCCTTGCACGAATTAAAAATCAATTGTTAATTCACCAACAGCGACAACAACTTGAATGGGAAATTCAGGAGCGCCAAACTGCCGAAGCTGAAGTGCGACGGCTCAATGCCAATCTGTTGCAGCAGGTGCATGTTCGCACGCTGGAGTTACAGCAATCGCTTAAATTTGAATCAACTTTAAAGCGAATTTCTGACAGAGTTCGCGACTCGCTCGATCAACATCAAATTCTGCAAAATGCGGTGGAAGAATTGGCGATCGCACTGCAAGTTCAGTGTTGTAATGCAGTGTTATACAGTCCTGATAAACACTCCTCCATGGTTCGGTATCAATATGTAGCATCCAAGTTTACAACTGCTCAAGAACAACTGTTGTGCATGGCAGATATCCCAGAAATTTATACTCAGCTTCAAAAACAACGATCGTTTTTTGCGTTTTGTCAACTTCAATCTCTGGCAATCCCTAACCATTCTGCGATCTTATCTTGTCCCATTTTTGACGATCAGGTCGATGAGGTAGGGATTCTGGGTGATCTTTGGGTATTCAAAGACACGTCTGCTAGCTTTAGTGAAATGGAAATTCATCTGGTGCAACAGGTAGCAAACCAGTGTGCGATCGCGCTGCGGCAAGCTCGACTTTACGAAGCAGCCCAGGCACAAGTCAAAGAACTTGAACGACTGGATCAACTCAAAGATGACTTTCTCAATACGATTTCCCATGAACTACGCACCCCCATCTCCAGTATGAAAATGGTCATTCAGTTGTTGAACACGCTGACTGATCAAGGGAAATATTTTGTTGAAGAGTTATCGAAGTCTTCCAATCGAAGTAATCGAATCATGCGTTACTTTGAGGTCTTACAACAAGAGTGCGATCGTGAACTCGCCCTTGTCGAAGACCTATTGAGCTTACAAAACATGGAAGCAGGAACTTATCACGATCAATTAGCCCCCATTGATTTGTGTGATTTCCTTCTGCATCTCATCAAACCGTTTGAAACGCGGACCCAAAATCAACAACAAAGCCTTGAGGTCAATCTTCCTGCCGATTTACCGGCTCTGAAGTTTGATCCGTTAGTCATGAACCGAGTGATTACCGAACTTCTCAGTAATGCTTGTAAATACACTCCCGCTGGTGGCAAGATTTCAATTTCGGCAAAGCTCTCTCAGAAAAAAACAACCCCCTATTCCACAGATTGGTTGCAACTTTCTATTACCAATACGGGTGTAGAAATTGCCCCTGCAGAACACGCTCGTATTTTTGAGCGGTTCTATCGCATTCCCAAGAATGACCCCTGGAAACATGGGGGTACAGGTTTAGGGTTGGCATTGGTAAAGAAGCTGATTGAGCAGATGAATGGCTCGATCCAGGTCGAGAGTGGGGATAATCAAACTTGTTTTACGCTGCACCTGAAAGTTTAATGGCAAGTTGAATGTCAGCCGATTAATTGGCAATAACCACTCCTCGAAACATATTCACGCCGCAGGTAAACTCGTATCGACCTGGTTGAGCAGGCGTGAATTCGATCGCGGTTATCTGATTCAGGGGCAATGTTTGGGCAATGCGAAAATCAGGAAAGCGAACTTCTTCCAGACAGGTGCTGGGGTCTTTTCGATCGAAATTCAGCCTGACGGGTTGCCCTGCTTGTACCTGGATTTGGTTTGGTTCGTAGCCTCCCTCGACCGTTACAGTAACCTCCTGAACCCCAGACCGCATCGTCGCTTGACGAAACTTTGGTTTACTAAGCAAGAACCACCAAAGTTCCAGCCCAATCAATCCTGCTCCTCCTACAGTTACCGCTGTCTTGAGCCATAACGGTTGGTCAATTTTCTGGAACGGTTGGGTTGGTGCTCCGGTCATAGACAGTTCACTTGTCTGTGACCGTTGAACCGCAACTCCACCTCCAAGCAACCCTAAACTGGCAATGCTACTCAGCAAGATTATTTTATAAATCACCATCTTCCCCCCTCGGATATGCTTGCCTGCTCCTATCATTGACTACCTGCCCGGGCTCAGCGCCTTGGGTTGAAAATTTCGCAGGCGCAAAGCATTCGTGACAACTGACACAGAACTTAATGCCATCGCCGCCCCTGCAATCATGGGACTGAGCAACCAGCCAAAGATGGGATAAAGAATGCCTGCAGCGATCGGAATTCCGAAAATATTGTAGATAAAGGCAAAGAACAGGTTCTGCTGGATATTGCGGATGGTGGCACGGCTCAGTTGAATTGCAGTGACAATGCCTTGCAAATCACCCGAAATCAGGGTGATGTCACTGGCAGCGATCGCCACATCCGTGCCCGTTCCAAGGGCGATGCCAACATCGGCTTGAGCCAGGGCAGGGGCATCGTTAATGCCATCTCCCACCATGGCGACAATTTTAGGGTTTGGCTTTTGGCTTTGAGAGGGTGAGTACGCGCCATCGCCCCGCTGCAATGCCGCAATCACCGATGCCTTCTGGTCAGGGCGAATTTCTGCCAGCACTTGTTGAATGCCCACCTCACGCGCAATCACTTCTGCTGTATGGCGATTATCACCTGTCAACATGACGACGTCCAAACCCAGACGCTGTAAAGCACGAATGGCATGAATCGAAGAGGGTTTTACAGCATCTGCAATACCCATCATGCCTTCAATTTTGCCATCGATCGCAATGCCGATAACTGTTTTGCCCTGAGACTCCAGTCGGTGCCACGATTGCTGAAGTGCACTCGGATCAATGCCCAATTCAATCATCCAGCGTTGTGTGCCGATCTGCACGATGCGATCGCCGATCCGTCCTTCTACCCCACTGCCTGCAATTGCTTCAAACCCCTGAGCCTCGGTCAACTCCACTTCTTGAGAGTGGGCATATTTCACGATCGCTTCTGCTAGTGGGTGTTCTGAGTTACGTTCAATGGACGCTGCCAGTTGAAGCAATTTCAATTCATTTTGCTGGGCAGTGCCATTGACGGTGATATAGTCCGTAACCGTTGGCTTGCCTTGGGTAATCGTCCCCGTCTTATCCAGCACGATCGTTTGTAGCTTGTGCGCCCGCTCCAGGCTATCTGCCCCTTTAATGAGGATGCCGTTTTCAGCCCCCTTGCCGGTACCCACCATGATAGAGGTGGGCGTTGCTAACCCCAAGGCACAGGGACAGGCGATAATCAACACGCCAACCATGGTAATCAATGCCATGGAAATATTGCCCATGAGGTTAAACCAAAGCATGAACGTGAGAAGGGCGATCGCCATAACCGCGGGCACAAACCATCCTGTGACTTGATCTGCCAGTTTTTGGATTGGGGCTTTCGAGCCCTGCGCCTGCTGCACCAATTTGACAATCTGAGCCAGGAAAGTATCTTTGCCAACTCGGGTTGCCCGAAATTTGAAGCTGCCTGTTTTGTTGATCGTTGCACCAATCACCTCATCACCGGGTTGCTTTTTCACAGGCACGCTTTCCCCAGTGACCATGGCTTCGTCGATCGTTGAGGCTCCTTCCACAATCTCCCCATCCACGGGAATTTTTTCTCCTGGACGCACCAAAATCACGTCGCCCAAGACCACTTCAGCGATCGGAATGTCCATCGCTCGATCGCTGCGGATTACCCGTGCCGTTTTTGACTGCAATCCGATGAGCTTACGAATGGCTTCGGAGGTCTGTCCCCTGGCTCGATTTTCCAGCAGTCGCCCCAGCAGAATTAACGTCACAATCACTGCAGCTGCTTCAAAATAAACATCGGGGCTGAGACCTTGATCCGTAAACCATTGGGGCAAAAAGGTTGGCAATAGCGAGTAAAGATAGGCGGTTCCTGTTCCCACTGCCACTAGCGTGTCCATGGTGGCTGTGTGCCGCTTTAGCGCTTTCCAGGCATTGATGAAAAATGAGCGACCTGCCCAAAGCAGAATCGGCGCAGTCAACACCAGTTGAAACCAAGGATTGTGCAGCCATCCTGGGATGAACGGAATTGGCAATCCTGTCATAGTCGGCAACGAACTGAGGATGAGCATGGCACTGATGCCGCCGCTGATCCATACTTTTCGAGTCAATTTGCGAGTTTCAGCTTGACGTTCTCGTTGTTCTGCATCATCTTCAGGAGCAAGCACATCGTCTTGTAGGGGCTGAGCCGAATATCCTGCCGCATCCACTGCTGCCTGCATTGCGGCAATATCAGTTTGGCTGGGATCGTAACGAATCGAGGCTTGCTCAGCCCCAAAGTTGACGTTACAGGTTTCGACACCTGGAACCGATCGAATTGCTGCTTCAATGTTGCTAGCACAGGAGGCACAACTCATTCCTCGCAATTTGAGGGTCGTGTTTTCCATCGCGAATTTTGCAACCTTTCTAAGGGCTCCTTTATTCTGGAGTCTCCAGTGGACTGGAAAGTCAAGGGGTAAGCCCTCGATCGTGGCAGCAATCCAGCAAAAACTTCGGCATTACTCAACGACGGGATGAAAATGATACTGAATGATTTGGAACGAAGTTCCAAATCATCCTGCTTTTCAGCAACGCCAAAACTTCTCTGCGCCTGTCATCGGCAACCTGATTGAAGGCTGCTATTACCGAGATGTAATGGTTTCACCCGTTAGATTGTCAACCACGACGGGACTTTCAAAGTAGGTGATTGAGGGTTCGGAACCAAATTTTTCGGCGATCGCCAGTTTGAAATTCTCGTTATAAAAAGATTCCGCTTCCTGGCGTGTCCTCCAGAGGTACACTCCTCCCGCAGTTTTGCCATCTTCTGCCAACAAAAAATATTTACGGATCAAGCCGGGAATCTCATGATAGATTCCGGCGATACGGGCAAAGAGTTTTTCAGCCTGTTCACGGGTCACAGAAGCAGGCAATTGAAATTGAACCAGAACAGTGAGCATGAGCGGAGTTCCTGAGATCAGTGATAAAGGGGAGAAGTTAGGGGGCGATCGCCACTTCAGTTGGCGCAATAAATTGTCGGCTGACTGGAATGGTGTAAATCTGATAATGGACTGGTTGGTGTTGACGGTGATGATGAGTAACGAAAAGGGCAAAGGGACTCAGAAGGCGATCGATTTCCAGATGGTCGGATCTGAGAACCCCCACATCAGTCACTTGACACCAATTCCACCATTCAAAATCTTGTTCGTTCAAGGTCGTTAGCAAGTCGAGATAAGCTTGTCCGGCAGACCAGGGACGATCACTCTTGGGAGATTTTTTCATGGCCAAGCAACAAATGCGTAAATAGGAAAAAGCTCTGACTTTTAAGGGCAAAGAAGCATCTTTTAGCTTTTGCTGTGCATAACTGAGGAGATGAGTCATTGAGTTTTCGCAATCAATGATTTCAAACTGAGTAAAGGGCTGAATCGTTGACATGAGCATTGCTATTGAGTGACGAATTGACATCAAAAGAGCATTGGAACAAAGCCCTTAAGTCAGTTGGCATGGATCGTAATCATGTTTGACTCAAGACTTCATCCTCATAAATGAATAAATTGGCACTTTCGACTAAAACTGTGAGGCAGAGATCGGGACATCTGCATATTTTCAGGCTCGTTGAAAATGGGCTTGCCTGCCCTGCATCGCTTGAGGTTATTGGGGTATTGCCTTGGTACAAGCGATATCGAGAGATTGCGATCTTTAACAGGTGTGTGAGTGCTGAAACATCACCGATTCTTTGCATCCTAAGGAAGAATCGGGAAAAAGTCGGGAAGGCGAAAAAAGTCTGCTTTAGATTTCAGAAAAATATGCTCTCGTCTTCCTTCTTTTCATTGAAATCACAAGCTTGATCAAGCATAAAAAAATCGTGTTTTATGTAATTCATAAAACACGATCATTCTACTCAGATTTAATTGAAACAGGCGATTTTCAATGAATTGAAAACGACATTCAAGAAATCACATTTGTCTAGGGGCTCATCTACAATCGAGACTCCGCTATCCACAATTTTTTAAAGGCTGGGAGGGAGCACCACCTTACGCGCCAAACCTAATCCTCTCAGCAGTTGAATTGCCCACCAGGTCATATCTAGTTCCCACCAGCGCCATCCTGCTTTTGCCACGTTCGGATAAGCATGATGATTGTTGTGCCAACCTTCGCCATAGGTAAGGATTGCAGCCCACCAGAGATTGCGAGAATTATCATCCGAATTAAAGGTTCGATACCCGGTCATATGAGTGGCAGAATTAATTAACCAGGTACTATGCCAGAGCAACACGGCTCGCAGAAGGACACCATAAACCACGAATGACCAGCCACCGATCAGATATAACAGCCCCGCCAGAGGCAACTGAAGCAGGAGAAAGTAACGATTTAGCCAGCGATAGAACGGATCTCGGTCTAAATCAGGGGCAAATTTCTTGTAAGCGTCGTACTCAAAGAAATCGGATTTTGGGTAAAACAACCAGAGCATGTGGCTCCACCAAAACCCTCTCCGAGCAGAGTACGGGTCTTTTTCGTTATCTTCGGTATGGAGATGATGCAACCGATGTCCAGCAACCCAAAAGATGGGCCCCCCTTGCAGTGCCAGTGCTCCAATGATGGAGATCGCATACTCCAGCGGTTTCGGCACTTGCAAACTTCGGTGAGTCAGTAATCGGTGGTATCCCAGGCAAATCCCGATGCTGCCAAACAACCAGTGTAGAAAGATCATCATCCCTAGTGCAGACCAGGAAAAGAACCAGGGCGCTAGCAGCAATGCCAATGCATGAACCGCACCAAAAAACACTACACTTGTCCAGCTTAGCCCAACTAATTTTTCGCCCTCAGGGGCAGTTCCAGCAGAATTTGAAGTCATGAAAATCCTTATCTCGGATAAACAGGGATTAACCAGTGCTCGACGATGCAGCACTGAAAGGCGCTCCCCTATAAACTGGTGCCTTGGGGGCAAACTGGTGCATCGGAGCGATCGCCTCGCTGGAATGCAAATTGCCACACAAGCAAAAAAGACTTAAACCTTTCTTGCGAAAAAGACCGTTACAGTATAAGGAGAAGATGCAAGTGCCACTTACATCTTTAGCCTAACAACAATTGGTCTTTCCTGCAAGTACCACTTGCATTTGCCCATGTCTACTCAACGAGACTCCACCCGGCAGCGTTTAATTCGCGCAGCGCTTGAGTTATTTGCCTCCCAGGGGGTCAGAGAAACCACCACTAAAGAGATTGCCGAATTAGCAGAAGTCAACGAAGTAACGTTGTTTCGTCACTTTGGCAATAAACATGGTCTACTGCTGGCAGTGATCGAGGAAGCGGCTGTTTTTACTCATCTGGGTCAGGCGTTGATTCAGCAAGCCAATCAGACTGGTAGCATTTACCAGGCACTTAAAGACTATGCTAATGCCTGTTTGCAGGCGTTGGATGCAGTGCCAGAAGTGGTGAGATCGGTGGTTGGGGAAGCGGGACAATTTCCTGCCGAAAATCGAGTCGCGCTGGGACGAGGCTTTACTCAGGCAAACCGCTATGTTGCCGAATATTTTGAGACGGTAATTCAGCAAGGTCAATTGCAGACCCATCTCCCTGCTGAAAAACTTGCCAGTTTGCTGAATGGGATGTTGTTAGGATACGCCGTGATTGAGTTCACCAGCGAATTTCACCAACTCTGGCAAGATCGCAGCGATTTCCTGGAAAATCTGGTGACGCTGTTTTTGCAAGGGGCAGTTTCCCCAGCACTGGAGCCAATATCCGGTTCAGATTCAGTGCATTCCAGCTTAGTGACATTGGAGCCGATCTCGCTCAAAACAGCCAGCTATCTCCAAACCATTCGTCCAAAAGTGGCAGATTTGTTGGCAAATTTAGTGCATACCATTCTGCAACGTGCCAAAAAGCAAGGTTTTCAAGAGTATGCGTTGATGTATGTTCTGTTCGGGGCAGGGTTGAGTCCAGCGGAGGTACTACGGTTGGAGCGATCGCACCATATCAGCGATCCCCACCAACAACTTTTGCAAGTCACCCAGGGGCTGGTTCGTCAGGTTCCCGTCAATCAGTGGATTATGGGCAAGCGCTACGGTTCCTATATACGCAATCCTCTGACGCAATGGCTCAAAAACCGTAAAGATAATGAGGCAGCACTCTTTATTAATCCAACGGGTTCGCCTCTGACCGAACTGGAACTCCAGCAAAAGTGGCAAGAGTTGACGATCGGATTGCTCACTCCCGAAGGTCATCCGCCTGCAATCACGCAAGCCCAACAAACCTGGTGTGTGGAGATGTTAATGCGGGGAATGGATTTGGAAAATCTCCGTATCTTGACTGGGTGGACGTTGACCCAACTCCAGCCCTACGCCAACCGTGCTAGAGAAAAAGCTGCTCTGGAACAAGCCATTCGATTAGATCAGAAAGGATAATTGCCCATATAAGAGATCATGACTGCAAACACTGGTTGAGTCAGCTCCTACTCCGCCAAAATCCGACCATCCCAAGTTGCCCTTTTCAATGGACTGAATCAGTTGGCAAATTCCAGCACCCATGCTTGTAAAATCGGGTTTACCAACTCAGGGGCTTCATCTTGGGGACAATGCCCGACTCCTTCGAGGGGAATAAATTTTTTCACAGCCGGAAACTTGGCAAACGCTTGCCCTAGCGCGATCGGTTCCCAGGGATCATCAATTCCCCAGAGAATCAGCGCCGGACAAGGCAAGCTTTCCAGCAGATCCTCTGGTAGGGGACCTTGCGAATAGCCAGTAAATGCGAGGAACACCTCCGCGGCTCCCGCATCTCTCGCAGGCGCCATCAGCAGATCAATCAACTCATCCGTCACGGCTTCTTTTCGGGCGTAGGCTTTCAGAAGGATTTTACGCACTGTTTCTGGGCGCGCAATTTGATTAAAAAAGCTGCGACCTACTCCTTTGACCTGGAGAACTTTTTGCAACAACGGAGCACCCAGGCGTTTGTACCAGGGCTGAGTGGCACGGTGTCGATCGTGCAGCAATCGCAACGAGCAGTTAATCAAAGCCGTACCCATCACCCAATTTGGGTAATCGGTGGCTGTTTGCAGAATGGCGATACAGCCGATCGAATTGCCGACCAGCAAAGCCGGTTCTCCCACCACCTCGCGGCAAAAATCCGCAATTTGCATCCCCCAAGTTTCAAAGGTATAGTCCACTGACTCCCCCGGCATTGGCTTGGCGGAACCCCCAAATCCAAGCAAATCCAGTGCATACACACGACAAATTTCTGCCAAGGCTGGCAAATTTTTACGCCAGTGCCCCAACGATGCCCCAAACCCGTGCACCAAAACCACTGCCGGACCCTGGTTTCCTTGGGTTTGATAGGTGATCGTAAATCCTCGCCATATCCAGGTTTGGGTCTCCAATCCAAAAACGGGGACATCCGACGAAGCATTGGCAGAGAGAAGTGTCATGAGTTTCCGCAAAAAGACTGAGTTCAGCGACTTCCTCTATTGTGCCAAATTTTTGTTACAAAACTTGATAGTTGACGGTCGGCGTTTGTAACTTCCTCTGCTCCTACTCTCCTTCCACCCTCCTTTCCCCTTTCTCCTTGGCTGAAAACCCAAAATTATGTCAGGATCAAGTCACACTAAAGTTTCTGGGCGATGTTGACGCAAATATCTGTTTCTGAACTACCGTTTTTGGGTCCGGATGTGACTGCCAGCTATGAGGCTGCCAAAGTGGTCATTCTGCCAATTCCCTATGAAGCGACAACGACCTATCGGCGTGGTTGTGAGAACGGGCCTGCCGCAATTTTAGATGCATCGCAGCAGGTCGAGTATTATGACGAAGAGTTGGATGAAGAATTTTGGCCCGTGGGGATCGATACCCATTCAGCGATCGCGGATACTCGTCACGATCGCAAAATTTCTGCTGAAGAAATGTTACAAGTCACTCAGCAAACGGTCGCCAAGCTCATTGCAGATGGCAAGTTTGTAATTTCTCTAGGAGGAGAGCACAGCATTACAACTGGCGTTGTGGAAGCTTATCGGCAGGCGAATGTCGAGCCGTTTACAGTCGTCCAAATCGATGCTCACGGCGACCTGCGGCATGAGTATGAAGGCTCAATTTATAACCACGCCTGCGTGATGCGGCGGATTGTGGATATGGGTTTGCCAACCGTGCAGATTGGGATTCGTAGCATTTGTCGAGAAGAAGCTGACCTAATTAAGTCCAAAAATCTGGCAGTCTTCCGAGCAAGGGAAATTGCCAGCCAGCCAGATTGGCAGGAGCGAGCACTGGCAGCTATTCAAACCGAGCGGGTGTTTCTGACCATTGATCTAGATGGCATCGATCCCACCTTAATCCCTGGGGTTGGCACTCCCGAACCCGGCGGACTCAACTGGTATGCGCTGATGACCTTTTTGCATCAGGTCTTTGCAAATCACGATGTCATTGGTGCCGATGTGATGGAGCTGGCACCGATCGCGGATTCTGTCGTCTCAGAGTTCACGGCTGCTAAATTAGTGTATAAGCTGATAGGGTATCAGGCACAGGCAAAAAACTGGCTTGGTTCTTAGCGTTTTGCTTTAAATTTTTTGTTGCACGACGCATCTATCCCTCCTCAGAGTGTGCATCCCACATCTCTACTCTACAATTTCATCGATCTGATTAAGGATTGCTCAATAAGCGGGCATATTAAACCCACAATCGCTCTAGTGTTGTCTGTCAAGACTGTTTTGAGGGTTGTCAACCCCTCAAAACACCTCAAAAATGGTTTTTGTAGATTTGAGCGACTCCTCAAATCTATCCTGATGGACTACTAGGCAAGAGCGCGATAATCAGCCCCTCTCGTTGTTCGCAAACTCATACACAGCTACACTCAGCGCTATGGAAAAGCTTGGAACCCAAATCGGTAGTTATGCACCAGATTTTGAACTACCTGGAAACGATGATGCAGTTCATCATTTAGCCCGTTATTTGGAACAGTACCAGGCGATCGGCGTGGTCTTTATGTGTAACCACTGCCCCTATGTCCGACTTTATTTGGAACGACTCAAGCAAATTCAGGCAGATTTTCGAGTCCAGGGGTTTACCCTAATCGGAATCAATGCGAACGATGCAACTCGTTTCCCAGAAGATAGTTTCGACAACATGAAGAGCTTTGCTGCTAGCAACCAACTCAATTTTCCTTACCTTTGGGATGCAACCCAGGATGTGGCTCATAGTTTTGGGGCAGAGCGCACTCCAGAGGTCTTTCTGATCGACCAGAGAGGGGTTTTACGCTATACCGGCTGTATTGATGACAATGCGAATGATGCAGCTGCGGTGAAATCTCCTTATTTACGGGCTGCGATCGCTCAAGTTTTAGCTGGGCAATCCGTCACTCCGACTGCGACGAGTGCGATCGGATGTTCTGTCAAATGGCGCGCGTAAAATAAGAAATTGTTAAAAATCGTAATAATTGAAGGGGCGCTCGTTGAGAGTCTCTCCCCTGCCAATCTAGCAAGTGACAAAATCTGGAGAGGGTAGACATACAGCTTGTTAGAGAACTGAGGAATCCAACAAAGCTTTCCGGAATTGACAGTACCTGAATCGTAATGACTGGTGATTCGTTAACCCTCAAAGGGTCAGCCTATTAACTGAGTGGTGATGGTTTTTTAGACCGGATTGCTGAGATTGTTAAATCAGTCTTTGCAAACCAGTTGGGGCTTGGAATCAAAGTGTCTGAAGGTAGAGGGTTTCTCTAGTTTTCTCTAGTTTCTTGAGACACTAGTGTTATCTTAGTTGGCAAGTCATTTGAGTTCAGAAAATAGTCACTTCATGGGGAAAACTTACAAACGGGTTTTACTAAAACTGAGCGGAGAAGCCCTAATGGGGAGTCTCACTTACGGAATTGACCCTGAGGTTGTTCATGAAATCGCTCAGCAAGTATCAGATGTCACCGCTGCCGGTGTTCAAGTCGCGATCGTGGTTGGCGGGGGCAACATCTTCCGAGGTGTCAAAGGTGCCGCTGCTGGGATGGATCGAGCAACTGCTGACTATATCGGCATGATTGCGACTGTGATGAATGCGATGACGCTCCAGGATTCACTGGAACAAATTGGTGTTCCAACGCGCGTCCAAACGGCTATCTCGATGCAGGAAGTTGCCGAGCCTTATATTCGCCGTCGGGCGATTCGGCACCTCGAAAAAGGGCGAGTGGTCATTTTTGGGGGTGGTTCTGGCAATCCTTTCTTTACAACAGATACAACGGCTGCACTTAGAGCCGCTGAAATCAACGCTGAAGTTCTCTTTAAGGCAACCAAGGTCGATGGGATCTATGACTCTGATCCCCGTATCAACCCTCAAGCAAAACGCTATCAAAGCCTGACCTACGGACATGTTTTGAGCCAAGATTTGCGCGTTATGGATAGTACAGCAATTTCTCTTTGTAAAGATAATGATATTCCCATTATTGTGTTTGACCTCTCAGTGAAGGGCAACATTCGGCGCGCAGTCATGGGAGAATCGATCGGAACCATTGTGGGAGGTTTCTGTGAAGTTAGCTGATGCTGAAGACCACATGCAAAAAGCGGTTGACGCTACGCAACGGTCTTTTAACACCATTCGTACTGGACGGGCAAACGCTGCGCTGCTCGATCGCGTAATGGTTGAATATTATGGTGCACCGACCCCTCTCAAATCGCTTGCCAATATCAGCACCCCTGATGCCAGCACCATTAACATTCAGCCGTTCGATCGCAGTTCGCTCAACCTGGTTGAGAAAGCGATTTCGATGTCCGATGTGGGCTTGACCCCAAATAATGACGGTTCAACGATTCGGTTGAATATTCCACCATTAACCAGCGATCGCCGAAAAGAGCTGGTCAAGGTCGCTGCAAAATTTGCGGAAGAGGGAAAAGTTGCAATTCGTAATATTCGTCGAGATGCGGTCGATTCTATCCGTAAGCAAGAAAAAGCAAGCGAAATTTCAGAAGACGAATCGCGTGACTTACAAGACAAAGTACAAAAGCTGACTGACAAGTACGTGACTAAAATCGATACTTTACTAGCGGAAAAAGAAAAAGATATCACGACGGTCTAATCGATCGTTGAGGCGAGAGAACCTTTTCTCTCTGAAGGTTGAGTTGAGGTTGCAAACCCTCAAGCCTGTGCTTGCCTGGTTTGAGGACCCTCAGCTCAACCTTACTTTTTGTTTGAGGCTTCTCTGTGTCTATTTTCCGCTGACCTGGCTTGCAGTGCGAGCATTGTCCTTGCCAAAAACAGCCTCACGCGGGTTTGCCACAGGCAAGGATTGCCCAAGGTAGGTGTTTTGGCTTAATTGCGTGAATGCATACACCAATCCGCTTAAAAAAACACGATCGTGATCACAGAAAGATCAGAATGAGTAATAATACGGAAAATTTGGGAATTCTGGAACTAATTAAGCTCGCTGCCGCACTGCTGAATTTCCAGATCACATGAACGCAAAGTTTTTCTAATCAGGCGTTTTGCATTAGACCATCGTTTCTATCATCAGGGAAAATTGCTGCAGCTTAGCACAGGTGACATGGGTGCCTAACCCAAAATCGTGATCCTTCATTTATTTCCGGAATCATGTACCGACTGCTCTGTATATCAATCACATCTTTAGGAGGAATTTAAGCCAAAGTTACTTACAGTTTTGCTGCGAAACGATCTGACTGGCATCTACTAAAGGCGTATTCGTTAATTTTGGGTTCTCACAGGAGTGCCCCTATTTCCTGGTTGCGATTCTTTGATCAAACCGTCTACTTGACCCATTTTTTGCATAAGGCAAACCTCCACCTTACTCATCGGAGACCCGCTGTGAGAAAAAAGCTGTTTAAGCAATTTGCTGGACATGCAACTCTGGTCGGTCTGTTACTAGTTTTCACGCTACCGTTTGGAACCGTAGTCAACCAGTTGGTAGCTGAGATACAGAACCAGATCGAGTTTACCCAAAAAGAACGCCAGGGGCTTGAGTACAGTAATGCCCTGCGTCAACTTTTGGAACAAGTGATTCAGCATCAACGAATTGCCAGTGAATATCTCAATGGGGATACTTCTTTGAGTGCAAAATTATTGGCCAAACAGGAGGAAACTGGAGCCGTTATTCAACAGGTCGATGGGGTTGACCAGCAGTTGGGGAAAACGTTGCAAACAACTGCACAGTGGGATGCCTGGAAGCAGTCCTGGTATCAGCTCAAAAATGAAGAGCGATCGCTGTCTCCTGAAACTGCTTTAGCCAAACAAACCGCCCTGACCCACAAACTGATTGCCCTCATGACCCATGTGGGCGATACTTCAAACCTAATTTTGGACCCTGAACTGGATAGCTACTACTTGATGGATGTCCTGATTCATCACTTGCCTAGCATGATAGAAGGCACAGCACGATCGCGGGATTTAGGCATCCGAATGGCAAAGCAAAAACAAGCCAGCCTGGACGAAAGGGTAAAAATGATCGTTTTGGCAAGCGCGATTACAGATCTTTTAGATGCCAATTGGCGGGGCAAACAAATTGCTTTTTTAGCGAACACGACGTTCCAACAACGGTTAGAACCGGCTTTTCAAGAAAACGATGCGAAAACTCGCCTGGTTTTACAAGCCATACGATCAGCAAAGCCGGAAGATGGAAAATATCGACCCGAACAATCCCTGAAGACAAGCGAACAGGCTCTGGTCAGCCAATTTCAGCTATATGACACAGTTTTACCTGTTTTAGACCAGTTGCTCTATGCGCGTGTCTCAAAATTTAGCCAAAAGAGGCTGTGGCTCAGGGTCTTTGCCCTACTGGTTCTGATTTTTGTGCTTTACCTATTTTTGATTTTGAACCGCAACCTCTCTCAACAGCGACGGGCAAAAAGGCGGTTGGCAAGCCAATATGCGGCAACCCTGGCGCTGGCAGAATCAACAACGCTGCAAGACGCAGCACCTAAAATCTTGCAGGGTATGTGTGAGGGGTTGAATTGGGATTTGGGCGAACTTTGGATTGTGGACCCCAATCTAAACGTGTTGCGGTACGTGGAAAGTTGGGCCAATTCCTTCGCCCAGAGAACAGAATTTGAGCAGGATAGTCGAGAAATTACCTTTGCCAAAGGGCAAGGATTAGCTGGACGGGTATGGGGATTAAAAGAAGCGATCTGGATGGCAAATGTTCTCGATGATGAACAATTTTTGCGGGTAGGAATTGCGGCTCAAGCCGGATTGCGGGCTGCGTTTGGGGTGCCGATTCTCAGCGGTGACACTGTGGTTGGCGTCATGTCCTTTTTTAGCCGCAAGCGCCGCCGTCCCGATAATGATGTCCTCAGAATGATGAACACGCTGGGTTCTCAGATGGGGCTGTTTATTAAACGCCAGGAGATCGAATCAGCGCTTCAGGCGGTTGCCCAGGGGGTTTCAGCAGCAACAGGAGATAAGTTTTTCCAATCTTTGGTGCAATATCTGGCAGAAGCGCTCGACATGGAGTATGTCCTGGTTGCCAAATTAAAGGACCAAGAGACCGATCGCGCTTCTACCGTCATTGTTTTTTCTCAGGGGCATATCGTTGAGAATTTTGAATATGAGATCACGAATACTCCTTGCCAGGTGCATACAGGCAAAGATCTCATTTACTATGCAGCCAATGTGGCGGAGCAGTTTCCTCACGATCGTCGCTTGGTTGAGATGAGTGTGGAGAGTTATTTGGCAGCCCCCTTGCTGGATAGTGATGAAAATCCGTTGGGCTGGCTAGTGGTGATGGGGCGCAAACCCTTAACCGATGAGCAACTGGCAAAGACATTGCTCCAAATTTTTGCCATTCGAGCGGCAGCAGAGTTGGAACGGCAACAATCAGAAGCGGCGCTGCGCCAAAATGAGGAGCTGTTACGGCTGTCGCTAGGGGCTGCTCGGATGGGCGCCTGGGACTGGAATATTATTACTGGCGAAGAAAAATGGTCGAATGAACTCGAGTCCCTATTTGGATTGGAACCGGGTTCTTTTCAAGGTAAGTTTGAAGAGTTTTTAGAATTGGTGCACCCAGACGATCGCCCCATTATTCAAGAAGCCCAGCGACTGACGCTGGAAGAAGGACAAGACTATCGAGCCGAATATCGGATTGTTCTCAAAGATGGCACCCCTCGCTGGTTAACCAGTCGAGGCAATGTGCTCCGCGATCCAGATGGTAAACCGCTTTTGCTGACGGGTGTTTGTCTGGATATTACTGATCGCAAACAAGCAGAAATTGCTTTACAAGAAAGCGAACGGCAACTACGTCGCCAAAGTCAGGCGCTGGCAGAACTGGCAAACCACAAGACGATCGCAGAAGGCGATTTGGAAGAATCATTTAAGGTAATCACCGAAGTTGCTGCCAATGCGCTGGAAGTAGAACAGGTTGCTATTTGGCTTTACAATCGCGATCGCACCCAATTGCAATGTATTGATCTTTATCGGCGAAGTACCTGTCGCCATACTGATGGATTTGAACATGCTTTAGCCGATCACCCTACCTACTTCCAGGCACTGGAAACCACTCGTACAATAACGGTGACTGATACTCGCACCGACGCCCGCACCCGTGAGTTTTGGGAGGATTTGCTAGAACCTGAAGGGATTTTGTCCCTGATTGATGCACCCATCTGGGTGCGTGGGGAAGTGGTGGGAGTGGTCTGTCATGAACATGTGGGTACACATCGGCAGTGGCAATTGAATGAACAAAATTTTGCTGGATCGATCGCCGATTTGGTCGCACTTACCATTGAAGTGGGCGATCGCAAACGAGCAGAAGCCGCCTTACGCCAAGCCGAAGAAAAATATCGCAGCATCTTTGAAAATGCGGTGACTGGCATTTTCCAAACCACTCCCGATGGACATTATCTGAGTGCCAACCCTGCACTGGCACGCATTTATGGCTACCCATCTCCTCAAGATCTGATCGCAGCTCTGACGGATATCGAACATCAGCTTTATCTTGAGCCGCAACGACGGCACGAGTTCATTGCCCTGATGCAGAAACAGGGGAGAGTTTCGGAGTTTGAATCACAAATTTATCGCCGAGACGGTAGCATCATCTGGATTTCTGAGAATGCTGTGGCAGTGAACGATCCAGAAGGCAATTTGCTCTGCTACGAAGGCACGGTAGAAGATATTACTGAACGGAAACAAACCCAGGTTGAACTCTATAAAGCTAAGGAGTCAGCTGAAGATGCCAATCGTGCTAAGAGCCAATTCCTGGCAAATATGAGTCACGAATTGCGAACCCCGCTGAATGCCATCATTGGCTATAGCGAGATGCTCCAGGAAGATGCTGAGGATCTGGGCTACGAAGACATGACGCCAGATTTGGAAAAAATTCGGGGTGCAGGTAAACATTTGCTTGGTCTCATTAACGACATCCTCGACATCTCAAAGATTGAAGCCGGAAAAATGGATCTTTTCTTGGAAACCTTTGATATCAGCAGTCTGATTGATGAAGTGGCCAATACAATTCGACCGCTAGTCGAAAAAAATAAAAATACCTTGGTTCTCAACTGTGCTGAGCCTTTGGGGACGATGCACGCGGATTTGACCAAAGTTCGGCAGGCGCTTTTTAACCTGCTGAGCAATGCTAGTAAGTTTACCGAGCAAGGCACTATTACCTTAACGGTAGAAAAGCGAGAAGTAGCGGAGAGAACGATGGCTACCATGGATGCTTTAGCGCCTAATTCTCAGCCTACCTTACGGAAATCTGCGGCTCAACCGACCTCCACTATCCAGTTTCAAGTCCAGGATACGGGAATCGGGATGACGGAAAGTCAGAAGAGTCGTCTGTTTCAGGCATTTACTCAAGCAGATGCCTCGACCACGCGCAAGTATGGTGGCACGGGGCTAGGGCTGGCGATTACACAAAGATTTTGTCAGATGATGGGGGGAGATATCCAAGTTGTGAGTGCAGTCGGTCAGGGTTCAACTTTTACGATCGAATTGCCGATCGAAGTGATCGATTTCAAACCTGAGCCTCTTCAAGAATCGTCTGTGCAAACAACCTCCTCTTTTGCTTCCTCTGTAACAGCCAATATCGGTACGATTTTGGTGATTGATGACGATGCCACTACACGCGATCTCATGGTGCGCTATCTGGCTAAAGATGGGTTTCAGGTCGAAACGGCAACCAGTGGACAGGATGGCTTGCAACGAGCGAGAGAGCTGCACCCCGATGCTATCACGTTGGATGTGATGATGCCGGGAATGGATGGCTGGCGGGTGTTATCTGAGCTAAAAGCCGATCCGGAACTGGCAGAAATCCCGGTAGTGGTAGTGACGATCGTCGATAACAAAAATTTGGGCTTTGCGCTGGGTGCATCCGATTATTTAACCAAACCCGTTAACTATAAGCGGTTGGCTGGATTGCTGGAAAAATATTGTCCGGATATCCATTCGGGCGAATTGAAGGGACAGGTTCTCATTGCTGAAGATGATTTAGCGACCCGTGAGATGTTCCATCGCTTGCTGCTGCGGGAAGGTTGGCAAGTGACAGAAGCCGAAAACGGACGGGCGGCGATCGCTGCAGTGGTTCAAAAACAACCTGATTTAATTCTTTTAGATTTGATGATGCCTGAAATGGATGGTTTTCAATTTATTCAAGCACTGCGCCGCCAACCCGAATGGCGGCAGATCCCTGTCATTGTCATCACAGCAATGGATCTCTCCCCCGCCGATCATCTGCGTCTGAATGGGTACGTTGAGCAGATCCTGCAAAAAGGTGCTTACAGCCGTGATGATTTACTCCGTGAAGTTCGAGATCTTGTACTCACCTGCCTGAGAGTTTCTCAATCTTAAGCAGTCTACCCGGTTTAAACCGTCTTGTTTGTTGGTGTGCGTCTTGGCATTGCGCCAGTTCCTATGAGTTTTAACCGAGCCACCTATGTTGACATCAATCCGTTTTAATTGACATTTAATCTTCGCACTTCAGCCCAGTTCAAAGCATCTACAGTGTCCACACAAATTTCAGATTCAAGGCGAAACCCCTGGAGATTCCCCCAACCCCCTTAAAAAAGGGGCTTCAGATTTCAAAGTCCCACTTTTTTCTAGCGAAGCGGCGCGCCAGCATGGCGATCTAGGGGGGGATCAACCCACTCAATGACATCACTGATCACTTGTGTACACCGTAGGTTCAAAGCATGGGGATAACAGGGGCTGCCTGGGAAGCGGATTCCAACTCACACGCCAAAATCGCAAATCTAAACTTCAAAAAGGTCTCAGTTGGTTGGAGGTTATGAATGGCAAAGATTCTGCTCGTCGAAGATAACGAAATGAACCGGGACATGTTATCCCGACGACTGGAACGCAAAGGTCACCAGATCTTGATTGCGATCGATGGGGATCAGGGGGTAGCCATTGCTCAGGCAGAATTGCCTGACTTAATCCTGATGGATATGAGTCTACCAATTTTGGATGGCTGGGAAGCAACCCGCAAGATCAAAGCATTGCCTGCAACCGAAAAAATTCCAGTCATCGCATTGACCGCTCATGCCATGTCTGGCGATCGCGAAAAATGCATTGAAGCAGGCTGTGACGACTATGACACCAAACCGATAGAGTTTCCCCGACTCTTGAGCAAAATTCAAGCCTTGCTGGTAAAAGAGGTCAGCCATGAAACTTGACCAGAGACACATCTTAGTCGTTGATGATGACGAAATGATTCGTCTCTATTTTTCGCGTCAACTTCAGCGAGAAAATCACATGGTCACCCTGGCGGCATCTGGAGAGCAAGCCATCCAGGCACTACATAACCAGCCTTTTGATCTGGTGCTACTGGATATTTTGATGCCTGGCGTGAGTGGATATCAACTGCTGGCACAACTCAAAGCTGATACCATCCTCCGCCATATTCCTATCATCATGGTTTCCGGTGTCGATGAGTTGGATAGCCTGGTGAAGTGTATCGAATTAGGTGCAGAAGACTATCTGTTTAAACCGCTCAATCCAGTTTTGTTCATTGCGCGAGTTAATGCTTGTCTAGAACGCAAATGGTTGCGAGATCAGGAACATGCTTATCTAAAACGATTGGAACATGAAAAAGCAGCAGCAGAGGCGGCAAATCGGGCAAAAAGTGCATTTTTGGCAAATATGAGCCATGAACTCCGAACCCCACTCAATGCCATCATCGGCTACACCGAAATTTTGGAAGAAGATATCCAATTGGAGGGAGATAGTAGTCTAATTCCCGACCTGGAGAAAATTCGCAATTCGGGCAGACATTTGCTGGAGCTGATTAACGATATTTTGGATATCTCCAAAATTGAAGCAGGCAAAATGGAGTTGCATCTGGAGTATTTTAGTATTCCTTTGCTGATCGAAGATTTGGTCAATACGGTGCAGCCGTTGGTGCTGCAAAATGGCAATACCTTACAAGTCCACTGTCCTCAAAACTTAAGGACCATGCACGCCGATTCGGCTAAGGTGCGGCAAATTTTGCTCAATTTGTTGAGTAATGCAGCCAAATTTACCGCTCAGGGCACGATTACGCTGACGATCGAACCAGCGGATGAGGTAGTGGGCAAGCGACGCAGTGGGCAGGCAAGAGAGCATACGGCTTTGATTCCGCCCTCGCCCGCGGTAGTCGTCTTTCGGGTCATGGATACAGGGGTTGGCATTCCGCTAGAGCAACAAGATAAGATCTTTCAGGCATTTACCCAGGGGGATGAGTCAACCACTCGCCGCTATGGAGGAACGGGGTTAGGGTTAGCGATTAGTCAGCACTTTTGTCGCATGATGGGAGGCTCGATCGCGGTCGAAAGTGATGTAGACCAGGGTTCAACTTTCACGGTTTGGTTACCCATGGAAGTGGCAAACTATCGTCTGGCAACTGCACTTGCCGCCGATCCTGCCGATTTGGTGACGACTGCTTCGTCCGGAACTACACCTTTACCCGATGATGCCAGTTTGGTGCTGGTGATTGATGACGATCGGGCGATCCGGGACCTCATGGTTCGCAACCTCAATCAGGAAGGGTTTCGAGTGGTAACGACCTGGTGTGGTGAAGAAGGGTTACGTCTAGCCAGAGAGTTATGCCCAGATATCATCATTTTGGAGATGATCATGCCATCTCTAGATAGCTGGGGCACTTTGGCAGCGCTTAAAGCGGATTCTCGTCTGGCAGATATCCCCGTTATCATGATTGCCATGCACGACCATCGCAATGTGGGGTTTGTTTTGGGTTTATCAGATTCTCTCAACCAATCTAACGATTTCAAGCGACTGACCCGGTTTTTGCAAAACTACCAACCTACGTCTGAGCAATTGGGCAGCACAACCCGCAAGATTTTGGTGGTGACAGGCGATAACCCGACGCGCGCCATGTTATGTCGTCTACTCGAAAAAGAGCATTGGTCCGTGGTCGAAGCGGATACAGTTCAGATTGCCCTCGATCAGATGTTTCAAGTTCCCCCGGAACTGATTTTGTTAGATTTAGTACTGCCTGAGATGAATAGTCTAGAACTCATTGCCGAACTGCATGCTCACGATCGCTGGCAAACCATCCCCGTTATCGTCATTACGGTCAAAGATATGACTCGTGAAGATTGCTTGCGGCTCAATGGCTATGCGGAGCAAATCTTTCAGCAAGGTGCGTACAGTCGTGAAAAAGTAATTGCAGAGACTTGTCAGTTGGTCACTGCTTATGCTCGTCCGACCTGCCGTTTAAGCTAGAGATTTGATTGGGAGAAGGCTGCATGACACTGCGTAGACGAACCTTATTTGTAATTAGTGTGACTCTGCTAGGTCTCAATGCAGCACTCTACATCATTTCGTATGTGCTGTTGTTAGGGAACTCCACGCGAGCCGAAGAGCAAGATACCCGTCAAGTGGTGCGAGGCACACTGAGCATTTTCAATCAAAATGTGCATCAGTTTAATAACCGCTTTGCCGACTGGTCTTCCTGGGATGATGCTTATGCGTTTGTGCAAGACCGAAACTCACGTTTTTTGGAGACGAACCTGAACGATGCGAGTTTGATCGCAATTCGAGCGAATGTTATTGCGTTTGTGCAGACTTCGGGTAAGGTCACGTTCAGTACTGGCTTTGATCTTATCCGGGGAAAGAAAGTGCCGACGCCTGAAGCCATCCAAAAGCACTTGGTTTTGGGCGATCGGCTTTTGCAACACGACTCTCCCGAAAGCAGTCTGGCAGGCATCCTCATGCTCCCTGAAGGGCCGATGATAGTTGCCTCTCGCCCCATTCTCACCAGTGATGCTCAAGGCCCCATTCGAGGCACTCTGATTGTAGGGCGCTACCTCAATACTGACGAAATATCGCGACTGGAAACCATCACCCGTTTACCCCTGAAAATCCAAAATCTGAACGAAGCACAAATTCCCCCTGGCCTCAAAATCGTCAACCAAACTGTTGAACATCAAAATAAACCCATCTCAGTCCACGCAGAACCCGCTATTGCAGTTCATCCCCTCAATAAGCAAACGATCGCGGGATATACCCTTCTTAACGACCTCTACGGTAAACCTGCCCTCCTGGTTGAAGTTAAAAATCCTAGAGTCATCTATCAACAAGGACTCAAAGCCATCTATTACTTAACCCTGGCAATTTTAGTCGTGGGGCTGGTCTTCTGTCTGGTTACTCTACTGCTGTTGGAAAAACTCGTACTTTCCAGGGTTTCGCGCCTGAGTACCGAGGTCAACTGCATCGGTACAGAAGGAGATTTGAGCAAACGAGTGGCAGAAATTGGAGACGATGAGCTTTCTTGGCTAGCAACGGCTATCAATCAGATGCTTTTCGCGCTGGAGCAATATAAGCAGCAACAACAAGAAGCAGCCAAAGAATTACAGTTTGCCAAGGATGCAGCCGAAGCTGCCAATCGTGCTAAGAGTCAATTTTTGGCAAACATGAGCCACGAGTTGCGGACTCCCATGAATGCCATCATTGGTTACAGTGAAATGCTACAAGAAGAAGCCAACGAGTTGGGCGAAGAAATGTTCATCACCGATCTGGCAAAAATTCATGGGGCAGGAAAACATTTGCTAGGTCTCATCAACGATATTCTCGATCTGTCCAAAATCGAAGCTGGAAGGATGGAGCTTTACTTGGAGACGTTTCATGTTCCCAGCATGATTCAGGAAACAGTCAGCACCCTCTATCCCTTGATCGAACAAAACCAAAACACGCTCGTCGTTCATTGTCCAGTTGAGGTTGGCAATATGCATGCTGACCTGACTAAAGTTCGCCAAAATTTATTTAACCTGTTGAGCAATGCCGCCAAATTTACTCAGGCAGGCACCATTACGCTGACTGTGGCACACACGGATAAGGGCGAACAGCAGAGCATAGAAGGCAGGCTAGAAAAGCCTGAAAAAGATGTGTTGGAGCTTTCAACCCTTGCCCCGCAATCTTTCATTCTTTTTCAAGTCAGCGATACGGGTATTGGCATCGCCCCCGACCAGATTAGCAAGCTGTTTCAGGCATTTACTCAGGCAGATTCTTCGACCACACGCAAATACGGAGGTACGGGATTGGGGCTGGCAATTACGCAACGGTTTGCTCAGATGATGGGGGGAGATCTTCAGGTAGAAAGTGAGGTTGGCAAAGGTGCCACGTTCAAAATGTGGCTCCCGGTTCAAGTCGCCGATCGCCGCACGGACGTCCCTTCGGCTAACCCGCCTCAAACAATCTTGCCTCGGCCGGGAGATGCAATTGTTTTAGTCATTGATGATGATTCAACCGTTCATACCCTAATGCAGCGCTATCTCAGCAAAGAAGGGCTAAAGATGGTCAGTGCCTTTAGTGGTGATGAGGGATTGCAACTTGCCAGAAAATTCCATCCTCAGTTAATTACCCTCGATGTCATGATGCCCCACACCGATGGGTGGTCGGTACTTGCCAAACTCAAAGCTGATCCTGATCTGGTCAGCATCCCAGTCGTGATGATGACCATGGTCGAGGAAAAAAATCTGGGATTTTCGTTGGGTGCGGCTGACTACTTAGTGAAACCGATTCAGCAGAAATCGCTGACGAATCTGCTGAGTAAATATACAGGGAGGGTTTGAGGCAGCCATGACTCTGCGAAATCAAATCCTATTGATGGTGACCTGTTTGCTGGCAGTTGCAGTACTGGCGACAACCGGGGTGTTGACTTTGGCGGCGCGTCAGTCGCTGTTTAAGCAAACAGAGCGAGATGGTATTTTACTAGCGCAGGCAGTGTCGCGAATGACTGCTTTTACGCAAGAAATACCGAAAAATGCAGAGAAGGCACTGAGTGACCAAATGGTGGCTCAGGCAACGCTGGCTGCCCATTTAGTTGCGATCGCAGAACAAGCAGGTCTAAAACCCAAGGAGATTAACGCCCATCTCAAAGCGGTAACCGATCACACAGTTTTGAATGAATTTTGGATTACTGACGAAAAAGGACATGCCTATTTGCGGGTCATTCCTGAAATCGATTTCACCTTTAGCCCTGATCCTAAAAAACAACCTCAGGCATATATTTTTTGGGATCTGATTTCGGGTAAGCAAAAAACTGTCGTTCAAGAAGCACGGCGGCGAGAGGTGGATACGCAGGTATTTAAATACGTTGGCGTTGCAGGCGTCGATCGTCCCCGTATTGTTCAGGTGGGCTACCATGCCAAGTTTTTGGAGGAATTGCAGGAGCAGATTGGCTTAGGGCAGTTGGTCAACGAATTGGTTCTGAACAATAACATCTTAGGCATTTGGATTCTGAACAAAAACCTGAAAACTCAGGCTTATAGTGGGCTCCAGAAACTGGATAACACCCAGGGACTAACACCGAACGACATTACTCATTTACAAACTGCGATCGCCCGAGGCGAAACCCTGAGCTATCTGGAAAACCAAAAGCTGAAAGTGATTGCGCCCATTACGCAGGGCGATAGTCTGAATATTACGGGCGCAACGCTGATTCAGTTACGGACTGATCATCTTTGGGCTGCCATGCAGCAAAACCTGGAACAAGCAACCATTGTGGCGCTTTTTGTTTTGGCAAGCGGCTTTTTAGCTTCTTTGATTCTGGCGCGTCTGATTACAGAACCCGTAGCACAACTGACTGCGGCAACCGCGGCAATTCAAACTGAAACCTTTGGCATGGAAGGGCTGAAGGCGTTGGTCAAACGAAAAGATGAATTAGGGCAATTGGCGCGCAGCTTTCGTCATATGGCAGAGGAGATATTTGCACGTGAACAAAACCTGAAACAAGCCCGCGCCGAACTACAACAAAGTGAAGCCTATTTTCGATCGTTGATTGAAAACGCCTCTGATGTAATCCTGGTGCTCAATGCAGAAGGGGTGATTCGTTATGGGAGTCCCTCTTTGCAACGGATCTTAGGGCTGAACCCCCATCGCATGGTAGGGCGATCAGCACTCAGTTTTGCCCATCCTGATGAGCGACAGCCACTCATGGAGGCTTTTGCCGAAATTGTGCAAATCCCTGGAGTCGCCGCCGCGATCGAACTGCGCTTTCGCCACCACAACGGTTCCTGGCGAACTCTAGAAGCCATCTGCACCAATCTCTTGCAAGAAACCGCCATCAGTGGCGTAATTGTAAACTTACGGGATATTACCGAGCGCAAACAAGCCGAAGAATTGAAAAAAGCGAAAGAAACTGCAGAAGAAGCCAATCGTGCCAAAAGTCAGTTCCTCGCTAACATGAGCCATGAGTTGCGGACTCCCCTCAACGCCATCATCGGTTACAGCGAAATGCTGCAAGAAGAAGCCGAAGATCTGGAACAAGCAGACTTTATCCCTGACCTTAAGAAAATTCACCGGGCAGGTAAACACCTGCTGGGGTTGATCAATGACATCCTTGACCTATCCAAAATTGAAGCGGGCAAGATGGATCTTTACCTGGAAACATTTGACCTTGCTGCTTTGATCCAGGATGTGGTTATGACCATGCGTCCCCTATTGGAAAAAAGACAGAACACCTTAGTCGTAAACTGTCCCTACGATTTGGGCATGATGCATGCTGACGTAACCAAAATTCGCCAAAATCTGTTCAATCTACTCAGCAATGCCAGTAAATTTACTGAACAGGGAACGATCACCCTCACGGTTGAGAAGATTGAAGCAGCAATCCTTAGATCGAGTGAGTTACCTGCGGCTAAGCCAGCCTCAGCCCATTCCACATCCCAGATCAGATTTTGCGTCAGCGATACCGGCATTGGTATGACTGCCGAACAAATCAGTCAATTGTTTCGGGCATTTACGCAAGCAGATGCTTCCACCACGCGCAAATATGGAGGAACGGGTTTGGGATTAACTATTACCCGACACTTTTGCCAGATGATGGGGGGAGATATCAGCGTCAGTAGTGAGCTAGGAGTAGGGTCTTGTTTCACGATGGAGCTACCCGTTTGGGTGGCTGACCCAAAGGCGGCAGAGACTGAAATCGTCTATCACTCTGCAAAGGATCTTCCCTTGCCTAAAGGGGCAAGTCTAGTTCTGGTGATTGATGATGACCCTGCTGTTCATGAATTGATGCAGCACTTTTTGGCGAAAGAAGGGTTTCAAGTTAAAAGCGCGCTGGATGCCCAACAAGGGCTAGAGCTTGCCAAGCAGCTCAAACCGGATGCCATCACGCTAGATGTGATGATGCCAGGAATTGATGGCTGGACGCTTTTATCCATCCTGAAAGGTGATCCAGCATTGGCACATATTCCTGTCATTATGCTGACGATGATGGACGACAAGCGAAAAGGTTATGCTTTAGGCGCGTTGGACTATCTCACCAAGCCGATCGAACGAGACCTTTTGGCAGTTGTCCTCAAAAAATACTGCCGCGATCAATCGCCTGACCCTATCTTGCTCGTCGAAGATGATAATTCCAGTCGGCAAATTTTGCATGAACTTTTGGAAGGCGAGGGCTGGGTAGTGATTGATGCAGAGAATGGTCGCGCTGCATTAGAAAAATTAGCAACCATTCAACCCATGTTGATTTTATTGGATTTGATGATGCCGGAAATGGATGGCTTTGAAGTGATTGCAGAATTGCAAAAACGAGAAGATTGGCGATCGATTCCTATCGTTGCCATAACAGCAAAAAACATCAGTCCGCAAGATCAAATCAGATTAAATGGGTTAGTTGAACAAGTTCTTCAAAAAGGAGCCTATAGTTGTGAAGAACTGCTTACAAAGGTACGGGATTTAGTGACAAAGCAATCAGATAAGGCATGATCAAGCTAACTGTCATGCTGATTTTAGACGCAGCAATTCACCTAGACAGTAAAGTCGTTTGTGGCAAAAACTTTTTCACAAAGCTTTCTATTTCAATGCCGATTGGTCGTAATCCTCCTAGCAACTAGAGCAGGGAGCGGTGGAGAATCTCTGGGTGGAGACAGTAGCCCACGCGCTTTCCCCACGTCTTGAGGTCAGTCATGTTTACCAAGGTATTACTGATATTTTCAGATCGATCAACCATGCGCAACCACAACCTTAGATCCTCACCCAGGTTCTAGATAATTGCGGTGGCAAACAATTAGGGACATTCCGTGTTTTTAAGTCTTTACCTTAAATCCCTTTCCCTATTGAGGAGAGGAGCTTTTCGGTGAGGGGTAAGTCGCTCAAAATTACCCATTTATGTCAATGAAAGAGTATGCCATCAGGACAGGCTTACCCTCTCTCTCATTTACTCGGAAAAAGCTGCCTTTAAGGCATACTGCTTCAACACTGAAACTCGATTTGGGAGGTATTTGCCAATGGGAACCTGTGCAGGGGTTGGAATGAGTCATCATCGCAATCCTACCGTTGCGGGACAAGAGGCAACCGAAAAAGCCTTAAAGCAGGCAGGGATTCATCATCCGGATTTTGTTCTTTTGTTTGCTGCGGTTGGCTACAATCAACAAGTCGTGGTGGATACGGTGCGGCAGGAAACCGGAAATGCGCCCCTTTTTGGCTGTTCGGGGGCAGGTATTATTGCGATCGACGAAGCGGATGAGTCCAATTTTTCGGTTGGGGTGATGGTGATCCAATCGGATGAATTGCACTTTAGTCATGGCGTGGCGACAGGATTAAAGCAAGATCCCGATCGGGTGGGGCGCGAAGTCGGCAAAGAGATCGAGGCACAACAACAACCTGATACGCTGGCAATGATTTTGCTGGCAGATGGCATCACCTTCAATTTCGATCGCTTTATCACCGCCCTCGAAACCATCTTCCATCCGACCCAGTTTCTGCCCATTTTTGGTGGAGCAGCAGGGGGGAACCTGGCAATGCAACACACTTATCAGTACTGCAACGACCAGGTGATTACCGATGGTGTCGTCTGGGCATTGCTTTCGGGCAAGGGCAAGGTTGCCTGGGCGCTCAACCATGGCTGCATCCCGATCGGGTGTGAACGTAAGGTGACACGTTGTGAAGCTAATGTCATCTACGAAATTGACCATCAGCCTGTGCTAGAAGTCCTGAAAGAATACTTGCTTGCCGAAGAAATTGATGGCAACTGGCAAAAAGTGGTCAATAGTCTTTGCCTGGGCTTCAAGGCACCGGGACATCTGCAAAACTACGATGAATACCTGATTCGCTTTATGCTCACCAAAGATGAAGCTACAGGTGCGATTACGCTCCCTTCTGAAGTCACTGTGGGTACCAGCATCTGGATGACCCGTCGTGATTACGAAAAAATTGCCAAGGGGGTCACCACGATTGCGCAAGAAATCAAAGATCAAATTGGCAATTGCATCCCCAAATTTGTGCTCCAGTTCGACTGTACAGGTCGAGGAAAGTCGGCATTTCGTGATCAACAAAAACTTCAGCTTTTACAGACCTTACAACAATCGGTTGGTACAGAGATTCCCTGGCTTGGATTTTATACCTATGGAGAAATTGGTCCTGTGAGTGGGCATAATTGCTTTCACAATTACACGGCTGTTCTCATGACAGTTTACTAGCGTCAGGCAGTGCGTTGCCTGTTGCAAGCCGCATCCCAATTTTTCGGTTCGTTTTTCCCATCCCTTTGTTGTTCTCAGTGATATGGAAGCAAACCCCTCTCAGGAGAAATCGCTCCAGATAGAACTAGCGCGGTTACAGCGCGAGAATCAACAGTTATCGGGTCAAGTGAAGCGCTTGGTCAGAATTGAGAGTGACTTGTGTACCATTCAAGAAAAACTGGATCGGCAAATCAAAATTTATCGTCGTCTCTATGAAATTGGGAAGCAAGTAAACGCTACGTTTGACTTGTCCGAAATTGTGGCACTGATGATACAGTTCGTCATTTACGAACTCAATTTTGAGCGATGCCTCATTTTGCTACAATCCCCTGAAGTCTTGCAGACGGAGGTTCCCCGGTTTCAGGTGCATTCGCTGGATGGTTACTATGACCTGGAATCACGACAACAGGTTGAAGCGTTGACCCTGGTTTTGGATGAACCTGCCCTACTGGGATTGCAACAGGGGGAGGAATTTATTCTCTGTTCGGATTTTTGTGAAGCTCGATCGCTCCGTGAGTTAGGCAATCGCTTGGGCTTGGATGAGTACGTGATTTTTCCACTGGCTAGAGATTCGCGATCGCCGTTTGGATTACTCATCGTTGGCAACACAGCGACGATGGCACCCTACCAAACACGCATTCAAACCAATGATGAATCTATTCTGGGATTAGCAAACTTGACCAGTCAGGCATCCACTGCCATTAATACGGTTCACTTCTACCAGCAATTGGAAAGTGAGCGGCAACTTCTGGAAGCCAAGGTGGAAGAGCGAACGAACGAACTATTGTCTGCCAAAGAAACCTCAGAAGCCGCAAATCGTGCCAAAAGCCAATTTTTGGCAAACATGAGTCATGAACTGCGCACTCCCCTCAATGCCATCTTGGGTTACAGCGAAATGCTTCAGGAAGAATTAGAAGACCTGAGGCAGTCCAGTTGTATCTCCGATGTCCAAAAGATTCATGCGGCAGGCAAACATCTGTTGGGACTCATTAACGACATTCTTGACCTGTCCAAAATTGAGGCAGGCAAAATGGAGCTATACCCTGAAACCTTTGATCTCAGTACATTGATTTATGAAGTCACCAATACAATTCGTCCGTTGGTGCAAAAAAATAAAAATACCCTAATTTCGCATTGTCCCGAAGATATCGGCACGATGTACGCCGATCAAACCAAATTGCGGCAGAATCTTTTTAATCTTCTGAGCAATGCCAGTAAATTTACAGACCAAGGGACGATTACTCTCACTGTCGAGCGCCAGAGTGGAAGGCTGACACAACAGACAAAAAATGGCACTCCTTTTTGGGGTTCTGATGCAGTTTCCTACGTCCTCTTTCAAGTCAGCGATACGGGCATTGGCATGACTCCCAAACAAGTGGATCGGTTGTTTCAAGCCTTTACTCAAGCTGATACTTCTACAACACGCAAGTACGGGGGGACAGGACTAGGACTGGTCATTACCAAAAAATTTTGCCAGCTAATGGGGGGAGATGTGCTGGTAGAAAGTGAACCCGGTCAAGGCTCAACCTTTACAATTTATTTACCTGCGAACGCTTTGCCCCCTGCATCCGATTTGATGATTCCATCTGCCCCGTCGATAAACTATCTACCTTCTAGCAATACGATCTTAGTCATCGATGATGATATCGCTGTTCATGATTTGCTCAGCCGCTTTCTCAAAAAGGAAGGATTTTGGGTAGAAAGTGCGGAAACGGGCGAGGAAGGTTTGCAAAAAGCCAGAAACTTGCATCCCAATGCCATTATTTTAGACGTCACGATGCCGGGGTTAGATGGATGGGGGGTACTCTCAACCTTAAAGAATGATCCAAAGCTTGCAAAGATTCCCGTCATAATGCTAAGCATGGTCGATGATAAGCATAGAGGTTACGCTTTAGGTGCCTCGGATTACCTAACGAAGCCCATCGATCGCGATCGTCTTACTGTGTTGCTCAAAAAATATCGCTGCGAGTCTCCACCTTGCCCCATCTTGCTCGTCGAAGATGATCCGATTATTCGCAATGCGCTTCAGCGTATGCTGCACAAAGAAGGCTGGGAAGTCATTGAAGCTGAGAATGGGTGTACTGCGCTCGAAAAGTTGAAATTTCACCATCCCGAACTCATCCTGCTCGATTTGATGATGCCAGAAATGGATGGATTTGCTTTAATCGCAGAACTACAAAAACGAGTTGAGTGGCGCTCTATCCCAGTCATCGTAATCACTGCCAAAGAGATTACCCCCAATGACTATCAAGAACTTACTGGTTATGTTGAAAGAATCCTCCAGAAAGGAGCATATAACCGCGAAGAATTACTTAGTGAGGTGCGTAACTTGATTTCCGTGTACACAGAGCAGCTAGCCTAAACAAGGCAATGTCACAGAATTCGCCGGAGTGCGCCAGGCTTTGATGGAAAAACCGACTGGTTTTATCCATCAATATTTCTCCAATCACTTGATTCATTCCCCCTTTTCCAAGCAAGGCTTTTGCTGCTTATCATGAGTTTATTTAGCCGGAATTTTAAAATGCCCTTAAAACCAATTAAAAAAAGCAATGAGATAAGTTGGCTCACACTTCTCTGGGGCGGGAAAATTGATTTCCAAAGCTCGTTGCAACTGAAAATCGACAGACAATTACGCTGTCGCAAGGGCAAGCAAGAGGGATTGGGCTATGAATGCTGAGCAAGGCAGTGTATTGATTGTGGATGATGTAGAAGCCAATCGTGACTTGCTGGCACGCCGCCTGAAACGACAAGGGCATGTTGTGGTGATGGCAGAACATGGCAGGCAGGCGATCGAGTTAATGCGACAGCAAACCTTTGATCTAGTGTTGCTGGACATCATGATGCCCGAAATGAATGGCTACCAGGTTTTGGAATATCTTAAGGCAGATGCGGAACTTCGCCATATCCCCGTCATCATGATTTCGGCGTTGGATGATGTGGATAGCGTGGTGCGCTGTATTGAGTTAGGAGCAGAAGATTACCTATTCAAACCATTTAACCCCACGATTTTAAAAGCCCGAATTGGTGCATGTCTGGAGAAAAAACGGTTACGAGATCAAGAACAAGCTTATTTACAAGAGCTACAGGCTGAAAAAGAAAAATCAGAACAGTTGCTGCTGAGTATTTTGCCAAAGCCTGTTGCAGAACAACTGAAACAAAATAAAAGCACGATCGCCGATAGTTTTGCTGAAGCGACGGTGTTGTTTGCCGATATTGTGGATTTTACTCAATTTGCCAGCAATCGCTCTCCCATTGAGCTAGTCAGCTTGCTCAACCAAATTTTTTCTGCATTTGACCAACTGGCAGAACAGCATGGCTTAGAGAAAATTAAAACGATCGGGGATGCTTATATGGCGGTGGGGGGCATCCCAACGGTGCGATCGGATCATGCAGAGGCGATCGCAGAAATGGCATTGGATATGCAAAAAGAAATTATTCAGTTCAATGCTAATACTGGCGAATCATTCAGCATCCGCATTGGTGTGAGTACAGGGCCTGTTGTTGCAGGGGTCATCGGCACCAAAAAGTTTATCTATGACCTCTGGGGTGATACCGTCAACATCGCTAGCCGAATGGAATCCCAAGGGATTCCCAGTTGTATTCAGGTCTCTGAAACAACGTTTAATTGCTTGGATGGGAAATACCACTTTGAGGAGCGAGGCTTCATCCAGGTGAAGGGTAAGGGAGAGATGAGAACCTATTTGCTGAAAGGAAGAATGTAGCTTTTCGCGAAAGATCCAGGGATTAAGACATCAACATCTGTGTAAATAGATTTGTGCTGACAGGTATATTCTACCCCTGACAAATCGTTACGATCGCGCCTTCTGGTTACCCAATTTCTCTGGATAACCAGTATGGATTATAACTGCCAGTCTCGCCTTTTCTACCCAGCTACTGATAGTTCACAATTCGGGCAAAACTGTCGGGTTGCAGGCTGGCTCCACCCACCAGAGCGCCATCAATTTCTGGCTGCGCCATAATCTCATCGATATTGTCTGGCTTAACCGATCCGCCATACTGAATCGGTGTATGAGGATTGGTAAGCTGACTGCGAATGAGTCCAATCACCCGATTTGCCTCAGAAGATTCGCAGGTATCGCCGGTTCCGATCGCCCAGATTGGCTCGTAGGCAATCACCAAATTCTCTTGGTCAACTCCGACTAATCCCTTCTCTAGCTGACGAATAATCAGCGCCTCTGTTTCATTGGCGTCACGTTGTTGTTTACTTTCGCCTACGCAGAGAATGGGAATGAGTCCAGCTTTTTGAGCTGCTTTGAGCCGTAGGTTCACTGTCTCATCGGTTTCACCAAAAAATTGTCTGCGTTCGCTGTGCCCAACTACGACATAGCGGACACTCAGCTCAACCAGCATCGGTGCAGCAATTTCGCCTGTAAAGGCACCCGCTTCCTCCCAATGAACATTTTGGGCACCTAACCTGACGCGACCACCGTGCAAGCTTTTGGATAAAATCCCCAGCGCAGTGAAGGGAACACAAAGCACAATTTCTCGTTCTTCAGGGGTTTCATCCAGTTGAGAAACAAATCCTTGCAAGAACTCCAGCGCTTCTGCCTGGGTTTTGAACATTTTCCAGTTGCCAGCAATAACAATCTTCCGCACGGGTATTCAGTAAGTTGAGGACATAAATTGCATCCTCCAGTTTAAGGCTTTGCGGGAACAAATTGTCTACCCCTCAACGAGATTGCTGATCAACCGGATAGAAAACCCATCGAAACCCACTATCCGCCAATTTGCGACATAGTGCGGCTGTATCCGCTCACCGTGCCAGATTCGCGTTGTTTGTAATTAATTTCTGGTTTGAGGGTTAAGAGTTCCTGCACTTGCTGGCGCAGGGATGCGATAGAAGTGCCGCTACGCAGGGCAGTACGAAGATCGATTTGTCCAGTTTCATTGAGCAGGCAAGGGCGCAGCCACCCATCCGCAGAAAGGCGCATGCGGTTACAGCGATCGCAAAAACACTCTGACATCTGACTAATGAATCCCAGCGTGCCCTTTGCCCCTGGAATCTGAAAGACATCAGCGGGACCATTGCCCCGACATTGGGCTTCGGTTAGGCCCCAGCGATCGCGAATGCGTTGGCGTAATTCTTCTGAGCTAACCCAACCGCGATCGTGAAATAAATCCCCGTTGCCGATCGGCATAAATTCGATAAAACGCACATGCCAGGCTCGCTCAATGCTCAGAGCTGCCAAATCCAAAACTTCGTGGTCATTTACACCCGGAATCACTACGACATTGAGCTTAAGGGGATCAAACCCAACTTGGTACGCCGCTTGAATCCCTTCCCAAACTTGCTGCCAACGAGATAACCCCCGCAGTCCTGCAATTTTGCCAAAGGTTTCTGGTTCTAGCGAATCCAAACTAATGTTAATCCGGCGTAAGCCAGCGTTGTAAAGCTTTTGCGCCAAATTTGCCAGCAAAAAGCCATTGGTTGTGATTGCCAGATCTTGCGTTTCCGGCAACGCCACGATTGCCTGGACAATCTCGACAATCGATGGATGAAGCAATGGCTCGCCTCCTGTTAGGCGAAATCGGGTAAACCCAACTGGGATAAACACTTCTTGCAACAGGGTCAACAGTTCAGCCTGCGTCAACAGATTTTGCTGCAAGATGTAATCTATCTCGTCCCCCTCGGGCATACAGTACTGACAACGGAAATTGCAGCGATCGACAAGGCTAATACGAAGATAATCTACCTGGTTCATGTTCTTATTGTAGACACCTCACCCCTTTCCCCCCTTCACTCTTTCACCTTCACCTGCAACAACCCGTACATCATGTGCCGCAACGATCGACTGCGATGTTCGTGGATAAACAAAAGCGGCAGCAATGCCACCAGACGCACCATACTGGATAGGGCAAAAAGTCCAGGTAAGCCGCCATAGTCAGCGAATTGAGCGACAAACCCGCCGACGGTGGTTCCCAGGGCGCCACTGACTCCTGTCACAGCCGCTGCAATAGCAAAGTAAGTGGAATGATGGCGGGCAGGCGCGATCGCCAATTGAATATTGTTATTGCACAGGTCGATTGCCGCCCAGGCACCACTCATCAGCACATGCAAAAGCGGCAGCCAAAGCCACACTGAAATTGGGCGATCGCTCACCCCCAACCAGAGGAGTGGCATCATGGCAACGGCTAGTCCAACCAAAATCAAAATGGGACGATTGCCCAGACGATCGGCAAGCTGCCCCCACGCCATGAGCATCAACAGCGTTGCGCCAGCAGAGAGACTATTGTAGAGGGTCACCCAACTGACATCTAGCGAGAGATTATCCAGTAAGTACAAATTAAAAAAGGGATTGCTGAGGTTGGTGGCAAATCCCCAACTTGCGAAATATAGCAAGAAAATTAAAAAATTGCTGTCTCGAAACCAGGCTATTCCGGTTGCTTGCTCGTCTGTTGGAGACATTGCCTCCTGGTGCTTGGGTTGCTTTACCGTTGTATCAGTTAAAAGATGCTGTTTTTGGGGATTCACATCCACCATAAAGTTCTGAAAACCCAGACTGATGAGTCCTGCGACAATGCCCACCGCCAACACGACACCGTAGCCCTGTAAGGAGCCACCCGGGTACCAGGACACCGCTAAACCTGCTAGAGGTAGGCAAATGAGACTGGTTAGGCTAGCCGCACTGCTACGTACACCAAAGTAGCGCCCCCGAAGTTGGGCAGGGACCAGGGCTGCCAACCAACTTAGCCAGGAAGCCCCCCCCAGTGCCCCCAGAATGTGGCTAATGAGCACGATCGCCAATGCCAGTTTTACCAGCAGTTGAGGTGCCATCGTCCCCCAGTCCACCAGGACAATCCCAAAAACGAGTGCCAGCCAGAGTAACCGGGATGGGGTAAAAATCCAGAGACAGTACAAATGGCGGCTGGAAGTCCGGTTCGACAAATATGCCCCTAGCGGCTGAATCAAGTTCACCAGCATGGGGATCGATGAAAGCAGCCCAATTTCGATCGGGCTGGCATCCAGTTCAACCAGAAAGTTGCTCAGCAGTACCCCCCCGGCAATATTGGAGAAAATCGCCGCGAATACGCCGTCCAGTGTGGATGCACGCAGACTTGAACGAATGCTTGCCCGCGCGATCGCGGCGGAGAGTGGAGTTGCTATCAGCGGCGAAGCGACCTTTAAGTCCTCTAACCGTTCGGATGGCTCCAGTTTTTTGGGCAATTCTTGCTCTGAGAGAATGGGAGGCTTTTCAACAGAAAAATCAACAGCGACAAGGTCAACGACTGGTCTCAGCATTCCGCTCTCAATCCCGGTTATGGTCTAGACGTATTGCAAGCAGCGCAGCCTAGCTGACGAAACAACTTGCAACACCTTGGAAACCTTACCCAATTCTTGGGTTGCTAGAAAGCATAATGGTTGGAGAAATTTAAACTTCAAACGACCAAACCTCAAACTGGTTTCGTTGGAGCTTGATCCATTGAAGACGACCTCCAGACGAGTCTCAACTGCACCTAGGCAGATTTCTATTTTCCAAACTCATTCGCAAGACACAGGAACTTGCTTGATACAACATTCTCTGACTAAAGAATTCAAGGCTGATATCCGTTCATTCAAATGATGCTTCTGATCCCTTGATCTTGGAACAAAAATTAGCACAAGTTGACCAAATTTATTTAATAAATTTTTGTCACCCACTGAACGCACTTTGTATCTGGTTGGGTAAATGGAGCGAATCTCCAACCATCGGGGATCATGCAGGTTTAGGCGTCTGTGGTTTAGCTTGTAAGATTGTTCTTTCTGTGTCTGCGGGAAAGTAGCGTGAGGGTTTCGTGATCTCTTCCGCAACGTTGAGTGAGTTGGCATACCCATCCAAAAATTGCTCTAACTCACCTGCAAAAGAACTATTCCAGGTGCCTAAAAATAAGCTGCGGTGATGGTGCCATTCTCTTTGTAGGGCTTGGCGAGTGGCACTGTTCATCGATTGGAAAGAAAGGGCTTTACCTAGCAATAGGGCTTTCTTAATTCCAGCAGAAAGAACTGCGATCGCCTGGTTGCTTAAACCATCAGTCCATAATAAATCGACCACCACTGCATCAGTGGCATCATCCAGCGCCCGATACAATTCGGCTTGAAATTCGTAACTTTCAACGCGGTTTGTTGAGCTACCGGGTTGCAAAACAATCGTATACGGCTGTGGTTCAAAAATCGACTGAACCTCTGTCAATGGGCGATCGCAATCAAGGTCAAGATTGGCTGGAGTAGACGCGGAATGCTGCATAAGAAACCTCCAGAGATCACCGGAGTTTAGCAAAGAGACTGAGAATGGAAAGAGATGCAAGCCTTTGGACGGACGATTTCAGGATAATTTGCCCACAGTTCCAAGATGAATCTAAATTTCCCGCTCTTAGCTGCGCTCGGTCACAAAACATTGTGTTAAACATCACCCCATACTGTGCTAAGTGTCACTGCATGTTGTGCTGAATATCACTGAAAATTCTATTGTTGTGTGCAGGATAACATTTTCTCTGGGTTAAAAGCGCACTCTGTAGCAATCCTACGTGGATTGAGCGTGTACACCACTCAAAGTTTTTCTTATGTCGGTGGAATGCGTTTGGTCTAAAACGATTGCGATCATGCAATTACTTAAAATTGCAGCAAAGACCCCGGTTATAGAACGCTAGACATTAAGAATTGAGACAGTTTGAGCTTGCTTACTGAAGGCTCAAATCCCGTGTATTTCATCCACCTGTAGTGATAAGTCAAAGTCCGAAATTTGAGCAAAAGCGAAAAAGGGGCGGTACTCTTCCAACAACTTTGTTGAAAATGTAGTTAAAATACCCAAAATATTCCTCTAGTTTTTTCGGTTTAGATACCCTCTATTCAAGTTTTTCCCTTTAAAGCTTGTCATCTACTCACTTCGCCACATCAGGACATCACGGTGACTCTTCAGACTGAAACGCTAATTCCCACTTCCGCGGCGGTAGAGACAGATGATTTCGGGTCTCTCCAACGTCAAATGATTATTATTCTAGATTTTGGTTCTCAATATTCTGAGCTAATTGCCCGACGGATCCGGGAAACTCAAGTCTACTCAGAAGTGTTGTCTTATCGAACCACCGTGGAGCAAATCCGCCAGCTCAACCCAAAGGGAATTATCCTCTCTGGTGGACCCAGTTCAGTGTATGACCCAGGTGCTCCCCACTGTGATGCTCAGATTTGGGATCTCGGCATTCCCATTCTAGGGGTGTGCTATGGCATGCAACTCATGGTGCAGCAGTTGGGGGGCGGGGTTGAACGATCGGATCGGGGCGAATATGGCAAAGCCTCACTCAGAATCGATGATCCCACCGATTTGCTGACCAATGTAGAAGACCAGACCATTATGTGGATGAGCCACGGGGACTCGGTCACCCACTTACCCGAGGGATTTGAGATTCTGGCGCACACAGAAAATACATCTTGTGCAGCGATCGCCCATCATCAACGCAAGCTGTATGGGGTACAGTTTCATCCCGAAGTGGTGCATTCGGTGGGTGGGCTAGCGCTGATTCGCAACTTTGTCTATCACATTTGTCACTGTGAACCGACTTGGACAACGGCTGCATTTGTCGAAGAAGCGGTACGTGAGATTCGTGCCAAGATTGGCGACAAACGAGTGTTGCTAGCGTTATCGGGGGGGGTGGATTCTTCTACGCTAGCGTTTTTGTTGCATCGGGCGATCGGTGACCAACTCACCTGCATGTTTATTGACCAGGGTTTTATGCGAAAGCTGGAGCCAGAACGGTTATTAAAACTATTTAATGAGCAATTTCATATTCCGGTCGAATATGTCGATGCAGAAGAACGGTTTCTTGCCGCGATTGCCGGAATCACTGATCCCGAAGAGAAACGCAAACGCATCGGTCACGAATTTATTCGAGTTTTCGAAACAGAATCTCGCCGCCTGGGACCTTTCGATTACTTAGCGCAAGGTACCTTGTATCCAGACGTGATTGAGTCTGCTGATACGAACGTTGATCCCCAAACGGGTGAACGAGTTGCCGTTAAGATCAAAAGTCATCATAACGTAGGGGGACTGCCTAAAGACTTACGCTTTAAGCTGGTAGAACCGCTGCGTAAGCTGTTTAAGGATGAGGTACGCAAGGTGGGTCGGTCGATCGGCTTGCCCGAAGAAATCGTTCAACGCCATCCTTTCCCCGGTCCAGGACTGGCGATTCGGATTCTGGGCGAAGTGACTCAAGACAAACTCGAAATCCTGCGGGAAGCAGATTTTATTGTTCGCCAAGAAATTAACCGTCGAGAGATTTACCACGACTTCTGGCAAGCATTTGCAGTGTTATTGCCAATTCGCAGCGTGGGTGTAATGGGTGACCAGAGAACCTATGCTTACCCGATTGTTCTGAGATTTGTTTCCAGTGAAGATGGGATGACGGCGGATTGGTCACGGGCTCCCTATGATCTCTTGGAGACGATTTCTAACCGGATTGTGAATGAAGTACGCGGTGTCAATCGCGTGGTCTATGACATTACGTCTAAGCCCCCTGGCACCATCGAATGGGAGTAAGGGTGCAATTTTTTGACGCATGAAGTGGGATACAAATTCACTCAATTGCAGCGATTGGTGATGGCACCTTCGCAACTTTACGATCGCCAGATTGTGCTGACACTAGAACAACACCATTACCTGAACCGGGTGTTGCGGCTACAGGGTGGGGATCGGTTTGTGGTAATGGATGGGCAAGGACGATGGTGGTTGGCAGAACTGCTACCTATACAGGACGCTAATCCCTTTCAGGCAAAGCTGTTAGAAGAGATCGCCATTGATACAGAATTGCCGGTTCAGCTCACGTTGGTTGCAGCCTTGCCCAAGGGAAATGCTTTTGATGAGGTGGTGCGTCAAGCGACGGAATTGGGTGTTAGTTGCATTATTCCGGTGATCAGCGATCGCACATTGCTTCAGCCCAGTCCTCAGAGGCTCGATCGCTGGCGACGGATTGTCCAAGAAGCTGCGGAACAATCGGAACGACAAATAGTTCCTGCCATGTTAGAGCCGACTACCTTTGCAGCTTATCTGCGCAGTCTGAATCAACAGGTAGTGGTTGAAAATTCGACCAGACGTTATCTTGGGGTAACTCGTTGCGTTGCGCCTGCTTTATTGAGTTGTCTGACTCCCACTCAATTAACAGAGCTGAATGCGATTGAGATCGCGATCGGTCCTGAAGGGGGATGGTCAGACTGCGAAATCGAACAGGCGATCGCCGCAGGCTTTCAGGCGGTTTCTTTCGGCAAACGAATTTTTCGTACGGTGACTGCACCGCTTGTGGCGTTGGCATTGATCGCGTCTGTTTTGGAGCAGGAAAAGTCAATCTAAGGTTTTATCATTTGGTTCAATTGTCTGGAATACATCCCTCTCTTGGAGCCTACCGTGTACACACAAGTGATCAATGATGTTATTGAGTTCGGTTGATTCCCCTAAATCCCCCTTCAAAAGGGGGACTTTGAAATCTGAAGCCCCCTTTTTGAAGGGGAGTGAGGGGGAACGCCGTGGTTGCGCCTTGAATTTGAGATTTGTGTGTACACCGTAGCTCTTGGAGCATGAAGCTTGACTCTGATCGATCGAACCCAAGTCATACCACTTTGGACCGGCGATTTTAGATTTGCGATTTTGAATTGTAGTTTGTTGAAACCATATACCCCAACACCTCTTTACTCCATCACTTCCTCATCTTTCACCCTTTTTCATCATGTTTGATCAAGTTATCGCGGCTTTTGACCGTAAGGATTATCGCACTGCGGCTCGGTTGGTCAAGGAACTGTTGCAGACTTCGCCCAAAGATCCCTGGGTGCAGTTTTATGTGGGGCGGTTGCATGAAGTATCGGGGAAGTTGGACTTAGCAGAGAAAATCTATCGGCAGTTGTTGCGAGAAGTGACGAATCCGAAGTTGGCAGCGCAGACCAGACAGGGAATTCAACGACTAGAAACATTGATGCAAGAACGGCGAAAACAGGCGATCGCTCAAGCGGCAAATGCTCCGGATAGCCATGAGCCAGGTTTTTTGATTTTGGAATCAGCGAAGCCTGAAGCGAAAGCGGCGATCGCGCAAGGGTTGGCAAAGGTTACCAAATTAGATGCTTATACAGCACGATTGCAAATTCCCAGTCGGGGATGGCGGCTGTATCGCTCCAGTAATATGGGGGAGCTACAGGTCTATACGCAAGAATTGCAGGATGCAGGCGTTCCGGTTTTTAACGTTTCTCTGGCAGACATCCAGAAAATTCAAGTTTTTCGAGTGCAGTATTTTCAGGCGATCGAACCGCAGGCACATGTGGTTTGCTACAACGAAGCCGACCAACTAGGAACCATCAGTTTTCGTTGGGCAGAAGTGAACCAGCGAGTGGAAGGACTTTTGCCCATTTTTGAACAGGTGGTTGATTTGGATGTGCGAAATCGGCTGCAACGCAAAGAGCAAACTCAAGACTATGCTCGTTTTTGTGATTTGCACTTGTTCAGTCGCGGTTGCATTCTCCGTTTTTATGATGGAGCGTACCAGTTCAATCAGGGAGTCGATTTTTCATCCGCTGAAGTCGCACAAAAAGACGTGACAACTCGCGGCTATTGGAATCGTTTGATCGAGTTTTTAACCATGCAGTTGCCTAAGGTGCCGATCTGGTCAGATTTCACGCCATTTGCTGAGACAGCGATCGATCAGACAGAAAACTTGCAGCGATTGAAGCCCCATATCAACCTTTTTCGTCAAGTGGCGAGCGACTGGGACCCGGCTTTTCAACTTTACAGTAGTGCTATTTTTCTCAAAAATCGAACTTCCTAAACAAAAGCCCTACCTCCCAACAGGAGACAGAGCTTTGAGGTTGGTCATTACAACAGCCGATGGCTAATTGCCCACTCAGAGGTGGTTTGAAAAGGTGTTAGCTGAGTATTGAGTACTTAAAAATCCCCCCGTAATCCCTCTTAAAAAGGCTACGGTGTACACACAAATCTGAGATTCAAGGCAAAACCCCTAGAGATTCCCCCCCTTGAAAAGGAGGCTTCAGCACTCAAACTTCCCCTTTTTCCTAGCGCAGCGGTGCGTATAGCCTGTCGGCATGGCTTCGCTAAAGCAGGGAGATTTAGAGGGATTGTGTCTATTACTACTTGAGAAAGGACTTTTAAAACATCCGCTCAGACGATTTCCCTGAAGAAATCTATCCGATTTCGGGTGGATGTATTGCCTACACCCTTAGCGAGAGGGGTTAACCTGACGCGCCATACCCAAGAAGTAGTTCATATTGGCACCTGGACGACGACGACCGTTGCGATCGCCTTGAACCAAATAGTTTGTCGCGAAATTGGTAACAGTCGGAACTGGCAAATTCAAAGGATCTGCCTTAGCAGGTGCAGGCTTTGGATCTGCCTTAGCAGGTGCAGGGCTAGCAACGGCTGTAACGGGTTCAGCAGATGCCTTTTCGGCAGGTGCCGCAACTGTGGTCGAAACACTGCGAGCGTCATCTAGCTCCAGGAAATAGCCAGAATTCTTTTTCTTAGCTTGCTTAGAATCTGCTGTTGAATCTTCTTTCGCTTTCTTTGAACCAAAGATTCCACCGATAAAACCAAAGATTCCACCGAAAAGACTTTTGATAAAACCAAAGATACTTCCCATTACGATCGCTCCTGAAATTTAGCCTGACACACTGGTTGGGGATGTAAAGAAACGAAGCAGAGTGCAGTATCACAACCCAGCTTCAAAGATAAAACTGACCTTACCAAAGCCCTAGGGTCGATGCTGTGGTAACTCTCTGGTCAGGGGATGCAAATTAGACGAAAAGGCGATGACTTTTGTAGAGTCACCTCACCATTGAATAGAATACTTAAAAAGATCCTGTATTGATGCTATCAGGACTTGTCCACACCTGAGATTGATTATAAATTTTTTTGCCGTTGAATTTTTGGCTAAATGATTGGACGATCGCCCAATCGAGCGATCTCGTCCATTAGTCTGTCAGGATAGATTTGAGTGACCCTCAAATCTACACAAACTATTTTGAGATGTTTTGAGGGTTTTCAACCCCTTAAAACAGTTTTGATGACCACTAGGACATTTAACAATCTGTCCTAGCGCGATCTCGACGAACAGCAATTCTTTCTATGCTGGAGGCATATCCAGCCGATTGAAATCAATGAATCGCTCTAAGCCTCGCAACCCCATTCTCTTGCTTCACGGTATTAATGACACGACCACTGTTTTTAGCCAGATGTCTACCTATCTGACGCAGTTAGGCTGGTCGGTTTATAGCCTGGATCTAGTCCCATGTAACGGTTCCATGGGGATTGATTGTCTGGCGCAACAAGTGGCGGATTATATTGCCGTGACTTTCCCAGCAGAACAAGCGCTGGATCTGTTTGGCTTCAGCATGGGGGGAATTGTGGGTCGCTATTACGTGCAGCGTTTAGGTGGCATCGATCGCGTCCAACGCTTGGTAACACTAGTTTCTCCCCATCGGGGTACCTGGGTTGCCTATGGTTCTCGACTCACGGCAGCGGTGCAAATGCGTCCTGATAGCCCCTTTCTACGAGACCTGAATCAAGATGCCGCCATGCTAGAGCAAATCAACTTTACCTCGCTTTGGGTACCGCTAGATTTGATGATGATTGTGCCAGGGAGTACTGCCTGTATGCCGATCGGCAGGAATGTCAAACTGGGTGATTGGGCGTTTCATGGACCTGCAATACGAGACTCTCGCAGTCTGAAAGCGGTGGCAGAAGCACTGGCTGAGCCGCTAAGACCCCAGGTTGCCCAAAGATGGCAGGCGATCTCGACGAAAGAGCACCGGGACGGAGTTGGGGTTTAGATTTCGCTCAAGGTTTGGATTTTGCCCAAGCACAGAGTCTGGTGCACTTATTGCTAGCGCTTGCGTCCAAAGTCGAAGGTGCTCAATTCGGGGTGGAATGTTGCGGGACTGCTTCGTGAGGATCTCCGATCTGGGCATATTCGCGATCGCCAAAAATCGCTGAAGCATGGCGGTAGAACTTGAACTCCAGCAAGTTATAGAAAGGATCTTCTAGAAAGAAGGTGTAGTGTTCTAAGGGCAAACCCACAAAGCGTTGCTTCGGTTTCTGATAAAAGCGTAGATCTTGCTGTTGTGCACGTTCTAACAAGTCTTTCCAGTTAGTCTGATCAGCGAAAATGATGCCAAAGTGCCGAGGATAAATGCCTTTTTGAGGGGTTAACGGTTCGTGGGCAACGTGGGCAACGAGTTGATTGCCATACAGGTTCAAAATCACCGAATCGATCGTTTCGCGCCCAATCTGGCAGCCCAATCCTTGAGCGTAAAATTCCTTGGTCTGGGGGATGTTGGTGACTGGGAAGGCAAGGTGAAAGTAGGTCTGAGGCATGGGAGTGAAGGGAGGATGGGGAAATGGGGGATGGGAAGATAGGGGGATGGGAAGATGGGGGGATGGGATGTATGGTTTCAACAAACTACAATCCAAAATCCGATTCGCCGGGGTAAAACGAGTTTTCTGGACTGATCCGGTCAAAATGGAGGAGGTGATTTTTCTATCCTACTGAAGCTCATGGTTTCTTTTGTTGCCTGGCTATCAACTCCTGCTCTCTTTTCTGCTGTTTTTGCACCTAGCCTGCTGCCCTGGGGCAGCGCGATCGCCCTGAATACAGTTTTGGCAATCGTTGCCTGGTTTGCGCCAAAGCAACTCCTGACTCCTGCTGGGTTACTCCATGCCTGGGCATTGGGTGTGCTGATTTGGGGAAGTTTGGGCTGGCGAGGTTATCTGGTGGTGATGTTCTATTTTTTGGTGGGGTCGGCGGTCACTCGGATTGGCATGGCAGAGAAGGAATCTGCGGGGATTGCAGAGAAACGATCGGGTGCAAGAGGACCCGAAAATGTATGGGGTTCAGCGCTGGTGGGAGCGTTGTGTGCCGTTGGCGTGTTTCTTTTGCCTTGGATCATGGCTGATCCGGTGAAAAGGGGCAGCGTTGCAGCACTTTTGGGGTTGGGCTATGTTGCCAGCTTTAGTACCAAGTTGTCGGATACCTGTGCCAGTGAAGTGGGTAAGGCGTATGGCAAAAGCACATTTTTGATTACCACACTGAGATCGGTGCCTCGTGGAACCGAGGGCGCAGTGAGTTTGGAAGGCACACTGGCAGGAATGCTGGCGTCGATCGCGATCGCTTTGGTGGGCTGGGCGGTCGGACTGATTGATGTGGCGGGCATCGGAATTTGTGTGTTGGCTGCATTTGTAGCAACAAATATTGAAAGTGTCATTGGAGCAACCTTGCAAACTCGCTTGCCCTGGTTGACCAATGAATGGGTGAATGTTCTGAATACGCTGATTGGAGCGATCGTGGCGATAGGAATGGCAAGCCTGTTTTAGAAAAGGTACCCTTGCAGGCAATATCCATTTATTCAATTTTTTTGCAGAATTTTGAATAAACGAACTGATAAGTGGAGGTTGTCGCTAAACGGCGCAATCGCTTCTGATTTTCTCCTACTCTCAAGCGTTTTTGGTACGATGTCCATCCTTCGCCCCCTGGTAAAAAAGTATGCCTCGAACTACTTTTTATGCTTCTTCGGATGTTAGACAATTCTGGGCTACCAGCTCAACTTTCAGCACAACTTTAGATAGCTCCGCTAAGTTTGTTTCTGATTTAACCGAACCCCTTCTCCCCAGCCGCGAATCTGGTGGTCGATCGAGTTTCGATCCGCGACTGACTAACGACCCAGGTAGTTCGTTTGATTCCGCTTACAAAATTGGGACTTTGATTGGAACGGGTCATTTTAGCGATTCTGTGAGTGTTACTGACACGATCGATATGTATCGCTTCCGTCTCCAAAATGATGGCAGTTTCAATTTGACATTGACAGGTTTAAGTGCCGATGCAGATGTGGCATTGTTCGATCGGCGAGGGCAATTGATTGCCTTTTCAAACCGTAATGGTAATGCGGATGAAACAATTAACTTGCAGTTTCTGGAAGCGGGTGCTTATTCGATCGTCGTCAATCAATTTTCAGGCAATACCTCTTATGATCTCAGCCTGTCTTCGGATAGAGTGAGTAACTTATTAGCAACTGAAGTGAATGCAGGTTTGTTGGATGCCACTCAAACATTTAATGGGGTGATCCAAAGTAACAACACCTCGGATTTGTACAGTTTTAGCCTGGATACTACCAGTTGCTTTAACCTGTCTCTGAGTGGATTGAGTAGCGATATTGATGTGCGTTTGATTCAAGATAGCAATGGTAATGGGGTCATCGATCCAGATGAGACGATCGCCTTTTCTAACCAAGGCAATAATCGCAATGAAACCATCAACCTGCAAGCATTAGCGGCTGGCAACTACTTTGTCCAGGTTTATCAGTTTTTGGGAGAGGGGAGCTACACGCTGAATCTTTCTACCGCCGTTCCGAGCGATTTGCTGGCAGCAGAGTCGGATCTCGGTGCATTCAGCGGCACTCAAAACGTCTCCGGCACGATTGGGGCTCTGAATACGGCAGATGTTTATGAGTTCAATTTGGAGGTTGAAAGTAGCCTGAGTGTGACGTTGGCAGGATTGTCTGCCGATGTAGATATTCGTTTAGTTCGCGATTTTAACGCGAATGGCATGGTTGATAACAACGAAGAAATTGCTTTTTCAGACAATGCTGGAACCCTGGATGAATTTATCAATCTCAACCCGTTGGTAGCCGGGAATTATTTGCTTCAGGTCTACCAATATTCGGGGGAGACGTCTTATAACCTGAATCTGACAGCAACACCGCTAAATGCGGATGGGGCAGGCAATACGCTGGGCACAGCTTTTAATATTGGCGTGCTCAACTCTTCTCTCACGTTTAATGACTTTGTGGGGACTGCTGATCCGCTTGATTTCTACAGCTTTTCGATCGATACGACTAGTACCTTTAACTTGAGTCTGACTGGGTTAAGTGCCGATGCCGATGCTTTCTTGATTCACGATGCCAACAACAATGGTGTGGTGGACACAGGTGAAGTCGTTGCCGCTTCAACGTTGGGAGGCACTGCGGCTGAGTCCATCGGTCAGGGCTTATCGGCGGGTACGTACTACATTGAGATCGCCCAGTTTTCGGGAGATACCACCTATACGCTGGATGTTTCGGCATCTGCGGTCAATTTGCCTCCTGGATTCAACGTGAACTATGGCTATGGGTTGGTTGATGCTGCCGCTGCCGTCGCCGCTGCCTTGGGGTTACCTACCTTTGCTGATGTACCCGATCGGGGCGGCAATGACTGGGGACTGGATCAAGTACGGGCGCCCGAAGTTTGGAACCAGGGCTACACCGGACAGGGAGTGATTGTGGCAGTGGTTGATACGGGCGTGGACTATAACCACGTAGACCTGAGTGGCAACATTTGGGTGAATGCGGGTGAAATTGCTGGAGATGGCATTGACAATGACAACAATGGCTTCATTGATGATGTCCGGGGCTGGGATTTTGTGGATGCCGACAATGACCCTATGGATACGGAAGGGCATGGCACCCATGTTTCCGGAACGATCGCAGGAATGAACAACGGCTTTGGGGTGACAGGCGTTGCCTACAATTCCACGATTATGCCCGTGCGGGTTTTGGGTCCCAATGGGGGTTCCTCAACCGGGGTTGCAGCAGGCATTATCTATGCAGTGAACAATGGCGCGGATGTGATTAACCTGAGTTTGGGCGGTGGGTTCTCGACTGAAATTCGCGATGCGATCGAGTATGCCTTTAATCAAGGCGTAGTCGTGGTGATGGCAGCGGGCAATGAAGGACAAAGCCAGCCAGGGTTCCCGGCTCGTCATGCGACTGATTGGGGCATTGCTGTGGGCGCAGTTGATATTACCAATACCCTGGCAAATTTCTCGAATCGGGCAGGCACAACCCCGCTAGATTACATCGTTGCACCTGGTGTAGATGTTCTCTCTACCACACCGAATAACACCTATAGCTCTTTCAGTGGTACTTCTATGGCGACGCCTCATGTAGCTGGAGTCGCTGCCCTGATTTTGAGCGCTAATCCGGGGTTGACCCCGGCTCAAGTGGAGGCATTGCTGACGGGCACTGCCAATCCCAATGGCATTACGGTCTAAGTAGCTGGGCTAAATTAAATTGAGATGTTTTAAGGGGTAAACCCCCCTGCTTGGGGGCTGCGCCCCCAAACCCCTTTCTTACAATTAATTAGGGCTACCTACTTAATCACCAAAGCTCAAGATTTTCCACGTTTACTCTGACACTCCAGATCTCCAGTTTGTCAAAAACTCGGAGGTTTGGAGTGATACCCTTGAGTTGCCTGCTTTCCCCATCTCCCTCACTCGAGCCAACACTGCCGTTGTAACGCCGATCGCAGTAGGTCTTTGTACTCACTATTCCGCACCCCATAGGCACCAAATCGCTCCAAATGGGGGTTCATCATCTGGGCATCAAACAAGACAAACTGACGTTCTCGCAATCGCTCCACCAATTTGACCATTGCCACCTTAGATCCCTCAGGGATTCGGTAGAACATTGATTCGCCAATAAAGGCTCCGCCAATCACAATCCCCAAAATACCACCCGCCAGTTCATCGCCCTGCCAGGTTTCAAAACTACATGCCCAGCCAGCCTGATACAGTTCCCAGTAAATTGCTTTCAGTTCGTCCGAAATCCAGGTGGTTTCGCGATCGGCACATCCTTCCACCACGGCAGTAAAATCCTGGCTAATGGCGATGGTAAACCGATCTTGGTTGAGCACCCGACGCAGAGATTTAGGATAGCGGAATCGATCGTCCAGGGGAATGAGGGTTCTTTCACGGCTAGAGTACCAGTCCAATCCGTCGCCCGAATCGTTTGCCATCAAAAAATAGCCCTGGGCGTAACCCTGGATAATTGCTGGGATATTGAACCGATTGCTAACCAAGTGCCAAGTGCCTCGTCCCAATAATTTTGGATTGTAGAGTTTAGAGCTTAAATTGGGAAGCGCTTTTCTATGAGCAACTGGGTGTTTCTGAATATAGCCCTTTTCAAGGGTGTGAAGTACTTCACTCAGGTGAAAGCTGCTATAGCAGCATGAATTGGGACGAAGTTTCAATTCATACAACTCTAGGAGTCATACCTTGATGCAGCAACGCCAGCGTCTTCTGCATAAACGATTTATGCAGAAGTGTTGCCAGTCCTGAATGAGGCAACCCTGACCGCTTTACACTGGTTAGCAACAAACTTGCACCGAACGCTGAACTCGAAATTGATGGCTGATCCGATTCCCCCCATTACGCTGCCCCCTGCCCAAAACCCTCAGCAAGAGGGGGAATGGCTCCGGCGAGCGTTGCTCAATTGGCTGAACCAGGAGTTTATCCCAGAGCAGGTTAACCATACCATTGCCGATCGCGCAGCTCAGATTTTTGTCCGTCAACGCATGGAGGGAGAGAATGATTTGGGTTCTCTAGTGATTGCGATCGTGACCGAAATGCAAGCCTTCGATTTCTCTCAGAGCTTTTATAGCGAGTTTGCGGTTGCCAATGCAGTCAGTGATTTGTTGCTCGATAGTTTAGGGATCGATCGCTGCTGTGGGCAATAGACGATCGCTCTTCCGCCTGGATTGCACTTTTAGCGAGAGTTCCAAGCGCATCAAGTACGCTGCATCAAAACTGCCATGCCTTTATGCAACTTTCTCTGCACGCCCCAGGGCAAGGATTCAGTAAACCCTTCAATTTGCTCAACCCAGGGACGGGGCATCACCTTCAGCGCATTCTCTAATTTGATGTGCCCATTGGTCAATGGATTGACAAATAATCGGGTTTCGACGATCGACAATCCAGCATGGTTGGCTAATTGATCCACCTCATCTAAATGCAGGAGGAAAATGTGTCCATCCGAATTGGGAGCAAACTGAATGCTTTCAAATTGAGAGGGATCAGCACAATCGGAAAATTTGGGTAAGGTATTGCGGAAATATTCGCCATTGGGTGTAGTCATGACAATATATCCACCCGGTTTCACCAGTTGAGAAATCTTCTTCAAAAACTCATCCGGGTGAGCCACGTGTTCAATAATTTCAGCAATTAAAACCAAATCAAAACACCCGTCAAACCCTAGTGAAAAGACATCTCCGGGTACGTAATGGACGGTGCCTGATTCGTACTTAAGTTTGACATAATCAATCAACTCTGCCCGCAAATCGTTCCAGGTGACTTCATAGCCCATTTCAGCTAACGGTAAGGCAAAATTTCCTTGCGCTGCTGCCACATCCAAAATTTTTGCCCCTGGCTTGACCACGTTTTGGATGAGTTCAAAGACATTTCTGCGGCGAATGTCGTAGGCATAGGCATGTCCCAGCCATTTGACTTGACCATAAACTTCCATCAAATCGTAGCTATGGACATCTTTCCAGGTGTCGATCCAGTCAGTTTGTTGCTCAACTCTTTTCATAGGAATCAATGAGGGGAAAATTAGGAGAAAGAACGATTGATTATTCGACCTGTCAGAATGTCTTAAAAATCACAATTGCTAGTTTGAATTGTCGCGATCGATCGCGAATCAGTCATCTTTGGAAGGTTGCAAATAGGGAGGGAGCCAATACAAAAATAAATCGCCAGGTTGCGATGCTCCTTCGACTCAAAGTTCAGATACACCATAACATTGCGATCGCGAATTTTGCGATCGCAGAAACCTCTTTCAAGGATAAAACGGGTTTTACATGAAGCCTTTTGAGTGATTGCACTGGCTTAGGTATTTTTTTTGTTTTGGACAGGATTGCGTATAGATAGACGCTTTTAGAGTGGGTTATAGTTTTGTCTGTACTCTCTAAAACTTACACGATCTCCATCCTGGATTCCTGACTGTTCAAGTGCCCTCCGATGAATTTTTGACTAATTTTCCATGAATATTCTCATGATCTCGTCCACATTTCCTTACCCTCCTACGCTGACGGGGACTGAGGTGCGGACATTTAATCTACTGAAATATTTACATCAACGTCATACGGTTACTTTAGTGACTCAATGCTACCCAGAAGTTCCAGAACAAGACGTGGCAGCATTGCGCGAATTTGTCAGTGATTTAGTCATCTTTCCTTATGGCGAAGCAGCAGAACCGACCCAGGTATTGGCACGAGTGGCAGGCAAGGTTGAGCAATTCGTCCGATCGTGGTGGCAAAGCACTCCTCCCAATGTGCTCCACCGCTATTCGCCTGAGATCCAGTCTTGGGTCGATGAGCGTGTCCAAGCTCAAAAATTTGATGTCATCACCTGTGAGCACAGTGCCAATGCCATCTACGTCCGACCCGAATATCAGCAGTCCGTCACGACAGTGGTCAATGTGCACAGTTCGGTGTACTGGGCAGCGCGCAATCAGTTGGAAAAGGGAGCTTCGACCTATCAGTTGCGCGATCGCCTCTATCTACCCGTGCTGTACGCCTACGAAAAGCGCTATTGCAACCATTTCTCCGATATTGTCGTCACCACTGAAGACGATCTTCAGCAAATGCGACCTTTTAATCCGCGTGCTCGGATGCATGTGATCCCAAATGGGGTGGATTTGGAATTGTTTCCTTATCGCACCACTGATCCGGGCGGACATCAGCTTGTGTTTGTGGGTGCAATGGACTTAGCCCCCAATATTGGCGCGGCACGTTTTTTTGCGTTAGAGGTTTTTCCAGAAGTGCAGAAGCGCTATCCTGATGCCACCTTTTATATTGTGGGTGGGCGACCGACACCAGAAGTGGAAGTGTTGGCGAACGGTCCAGGCGTGGTTGTAACCGGGCGCGTGCCTTCGGTGTTGGAGTATATGCACCAGTCAGCGGTGTGTGTGGTGCCCCTGTTGACAGGCTTTGGCATTAAAAACAAAACCCTGGAAGCGATGGCGACGGGGGTGCCGATCGTCGGTAGCGATCGCGGATTAGAAGGCTTGTCAGTAGATGGATCGGATACGCCCCTACGGGCACTGCGAGCCAACCGTGTAGAAGAGTATGTCAGTGCAATTAGTCATCTGTTTGAAGATGCTGATTTGCGATCGCAACTTGCCCAAGCTGGACGAGAATTGGTTGAGCGTGCATTTACCTGGGAGCAAGCCGGACGAGCCTATGAACAGGTGTTGAGCCATCACAAGGGCTAATGGTTCTGTTTGTCGATGGCATTCACTTACCCTGCAATCAATCCCTTTGCCTGCCATGCTCAGTAGATTGAATTTTCGCCCAAAGCCCTATTTCATCAGCCTTTTGCTGGTTGTTATTGCCGGCATCCTCACGAAGCTTTTCCACCCCATTTTGGGTCACTGGGATTATTTGCCGTTTTTTGCCGCGATCTTGCTCAGTGGTGGGTTCAGCCCTCATGCAGGCTGGCTTGCTGTGATTCTATCAATGTTGGCAATCGACTTTCTGGTTATCCCGCCCCTCAACACGCTTCAGATTGAAAAAATAAATGACGGCATCGAATTAATCTTTTTTTCTCTAATTGCGATACTTGCCAACTTACCCAGTCTGCGACTGGCACGAGCACAGCGCAAAATTCAGGCCTTACTAAATCTCGAACTCCAGGAAAGCGAACAACGGCTCAAAATGGCTTTGCAAGCTGCCCAAATGGGCATTTGGGATTGCGATTTTTTGACAGGCAAAGCCATCTGGTCGCCTGAAACTGAGCGATTGTTCGGGCTAGCACCAGGCAGTTTCGATGAAAACCCGGAAACTTTTTATAGCGCCGTGCATCCAGACGATCGCGCAGCCTTAATCCAGGCAATGCAGCAATCCATTGAGAGTGGATGTAGCTATCAACATCAGTATCGCGGCGTGTTGCCGGATGGGAGCATTCGCTGGATTGAGAGCACGGGACAGACGTTCTACGACGCAGATGGCAAACCCATCCGCATGATGGGCACCGCTGCGAACATTGACGCTCGCCAACGGATCGAATCTGCCTTGCGTAAGTACGAAGGGATCGTGTCTTCCACTTCAGATGGCATTGCCTTGCTCGATCGCCACTACACCTATCAAATAGTGAACCAGACCTATCTCGAACGATCGAACAAATCTCGCCACGAAATTGTGGGACATACCATTGCCGAACTGTTTGGGGCTGAAGTGTTTGCCAACATCATCAAATCCCGGGTCGATCGCTGCTTGGCAGGTGAAACCATCAGCTACGAAGAATGGTTTGACTACCCCCATTTGGGTCGCCAGTTTCTTAGTGTCACTTACTCGCCTTACCTGGAAGCCGATGGCGCAATTACTGGAGTTGTGGTCAACACTCGCAACCTGACTGACCTGAAACAAGCGGAACTAGCGTTACAAGAAAAAGAAACCTTTCTTCGGAGTATTTATGAAGGCACTGGGGAAAGCATTTTTGTCATGGATGTATTGGCAGAGGGTGATTTTCGTTTTGCAGGACTCAATCCTACCCACTCTCGCCTGACCGGAATTGCAAACGAAGATTTGTTGGGTAAAGCGCCAGAAGACGTGATGCCGCCCAAAGATGCTGCCTTGGTGCGGCGAAATTATCAAAGCTGTGTTGAGACGGGTAGCAGTACCACCCATGTTGAAAAAATCTGCTTTGGTGGGCAAGATCTCTGGTGGATTACTAATCTGACGCCTCTCAGAAATGAACAAAATCAAATTTATCGCCTAATTGGCACGAGCACTAATATTACCGAACTAAAACAGACAGAAACCGCTTTGCGAGACAGTGAGGAACGGCTGCGATCGCTGGTGCAAGATGTGGCGGTAGGGATCTTCATCGTTGCTCCGGATACAGAAATCTTGATGCTGAACCAGATGGCAGTGGAACTGCTGGGGCGAAGTGCCAGCGAATTACTGGGCAAAAAGTCTCAGGATATTGAGTGGTATGACATTCGAGAGGATGGGTCACCCTTACCCAAGGAACAATGTCCCATTAGCCTGGCGATCGTGACCCGACAACCGATTCGCAACCACGTAGTGGGCATGTATCGTCCTGCCTATGGCGATCGCATCTGGGCACTGATCAATTCGATTCCCCAATTGGACGCTGAAGGCGAAGTTCGGTCCGTCATTTCTAGCTTTAGTGATATCACTGCGCTCAAAGCAGCGGAATCAGCACTGCACCAACAAGCCGCTCAGGAACAGGCTTTTAACCGGGTAGTGCAAACAATCCGCAACTCGCTGGATCTGGCAACTATCTTCTCCACTGCTACGCGCGAATTTGCTGAACTGCTTCAACTTGATAGCGCCACGATTTATCAGTATGTGCCAGAGCGACAAGTTTGGGTGCGTAGCGAAAACTATCTGGCAGATTCTACCACCCTTTTGCCCTCAGTAATAGAGATTCCTGACCAGGATAATCCTATCGCAAAGCGCTTAAGACAAGGGGAAATTGTGGTCATTGAGGATGTGAAAACCCTAGATGATCCCATCAACCAGCAAGTAGCTCAACAGATCCCCGGTGCCTGGCTGATTGTTCCGCTGGAGGTGGATGGCAAGGTTTGGGGATGCTTGGGGAGCCAAAAAATCTCGCCCACTAAGCCATTTACCCATGATGAAATTCAGTTGGCGCGGCGGTTTGTAGATCAACTGGCGATCGCCATTCAACAAGCCCATCTCTATCAGCAGGTCCATCAACTCAACCAACAGTTAGAGCAGCAAGTTCAAGAAAGAACTACTGCCTTCCGGCAGAGTCGAGACTTGTTTGAAGCGGTGTTTCAAGAATCGGCAGATGCCATTTTTCTGGTTGAGACAGATTCCTCCAAAATTTTAGACTGCAACCAACGAGCCATAGAACTCTTCGAGGCAGACAGTAAATCTGACCTGATTGGCATTCCGGGCTTTACGCTGCACAAAGAACCCTTTTTAGCAGAGGCGCTGGCAGAGGCACGCAGCAGAATTGAAGCTCAAGGGATCTGGAGCCAAGAAATTGAATATGCCACCTGTCAGGGACGCAACTTTTGGGGCAGTCTAGCTTCAAAGCGGATTGAAGTCGCAGGTCAACAGATGGCACTGGTGCGAGTTACGGATATCAGCGATCGCAAACAAACCGAGTTGCATCTGCAACGTCAAGCAGAAGCTGATCACCTATTGGCAACGATCGCTCAAACGATTAATCAATCGGTTCAGTTAGATGAAGTCTTAATGCCCTGTTTGGAGCAGGTTCGGCACTTTTTGCACTGCGATCGGATTCTGGTTTGCCACTTCGATGCCAGCTATAACGTGATGATTGAGCTAGAGTCAGTCGCTCAACCTGCCCTATCCCTAGTAGGCAATACCATCCAAGACCCCTGCTTTGGGCAAGCCTGGGCTGAAAGGTATCGATGCGGCTATACAACTACGCTAGCGGACACCCAAACTGATGAGATCGCAGCCTGTCATCAGGATTTTTTGGCACAACTCCAGGTTCGCGCCAATTTAGTTGTAGGAATTTTGCAAGCAGATAAAATTTGGGGTGTGTTAATTGCTCATCACTGCACCACTACCCACCAGTGGCAACCAGCGGAAATCGATCTCTTTAAGCAATTGGGGTTCCAGATTGGCATTGCGACCCAAAAAGCCAACCTCTACAAGCAATTGGAACATCAGTTAGCTCAAAAAGAAATCTTACTCAAAGAGATCCACCATCGGGTCAAAAACAACCTGCAAGTCATCTCTTCCATGCTTTGGTTGCAAATCAAAGCAATTCAACACCCAACCGTTTCTACGGTCTTAGCCGATACCCGTAGCCGCCTTCAGGCAATGGCACTGATTCACGAAACCTTGCACCAATCCGGCGACTTGGGTCAACTTAACTTTTCTGAATATATTCAGCGCTTAGGTAACAGCATTCTGTCAGCGCATAGCAATCGTTCTACCCGCATTCATTTAACTTATCGCCTCCAACCCATCGCCTTGAATTTGGAAACTGCCATCCCCTGTGGACTGCTGCTGAATGAACTGATCACCAATGCCATTAAACATGCGTTTCCTCATCAGCCCCACGGAGAAATTTATATTACACTGGAGCAAAAATTACCTGCTTTGGCTGCATCTCCGCCCGATAGTTCGTATAACTCTCAAGAGAGTGTTTTGATAACTGAAAGATCGGGTATTCTCGCCTCCCCCTACTATGTATTGAGTATTCAAGACAATGGAGTTGGGATTGCTGAAACCGTTGACCTGAAGCATCTAAAATCGCTGGGTCTGAAAATTGCCTACGATTTAGCCTTGCAACTACGGGGACATCTCGCCCTCGATCGCACGCATGGCACGCGCTTTGAACTCACCTTCTCCGCCCTCAACTACCGTCAGCGGTTTTAACAGTGGCCCGCGATCGGGCAAAGTGACTTAGCCCTCTGTCTACTCAAGGGCGGATTTAGAGGGATCGGGTCTGTTGCTACTTGCAAAAGGATTCTCAAAACATCCCCTTAAACAAGTGACTGGAAATCCAGGGTCAATTTACCCTGATCTTTAATCCAAATCATTGTAGATCTAGCGATAACTCGAATGGGAACTCTCTGGTTACTTCAGGGACAGGTTATCTTTACCTAACAAATCGCTGGTTACGCCCCCCCTTCATTGTGTTGTCACACTTTTGAGTTATTTTTTATACGACGATCCGAAGTTAATTTAGTGACAACCCAACCATTTTTTCCGCATGATACCCACCAAGGTTTTAATTGCAGAAGATGAAATTCTAATCGCTCGCGAAATTGAGGACATTCTTCGAGATCTCGGCTATGAGGTGGTCGCCATTGTGCAGGATGGTGAGGCGGCACTTCAGAAAATCTTAGAAACCCCACCAGACGTAGTCTTAATGGATATCGTGATGCCGGGCACGAAAGATGGCATCGAGACCGCTAACCAGATTCACAAAGAATTCCACATCCCGGTAGTCTACCTGACTGCCCATGCCGATACAGATACGCTAGAACGAGCAAAAATTAGTGAACCCTTTGGCTATATTCTGAAACCCTTCCAGGCTTCTGAACTGAATACCACTATCCAAATTGCCCTCAACCGCCATCGGATTGAACAGCTCAAGCTCAGTAATCTGCGGAGCAACATCAATGCTTATCTGCCCCATGAGATCAATACACCTTTGTGTATTATTTTGGGTAGTCTGAATTTGCTCATGAACCACTACGATACGCTTTCGGGTACAGAGGTGTCGGAAATGCTGAAAAGCACCTACACAGCTGCCACCCAATTGGACAAAATGTGCCAAAACTTTTTGCTTCATGCAGAAATGGAAACCTTGTCAGCAGACCCTCAACAACTTCAAGAGCTGAGGAAAGATATTACCTACGCAACCGCTTCCTATATCCAAGGCTGGATAGAAGAAAAAGCACATGAATTCAACCGATATGCGGATATCCAGTTAGAAATTCAAGAAAGTTCTGCTTCGATTTGCAAAGTCTATCTTAGACGCATTGTTCAAGAATTGCTAGAGAACGCGCTCAAAAATTCTGAATTTGGAACCCCCATTTGGGTGATTAGTGAGCCGATCGGGCCCTATTTTTGCCTCACGATTCGAGATCGGGGCAAAGGACTTAGCCTCGACCAAATTGCGAATCTAGGAGAATATATCCAGTTCAACCGAGAAATCTACGAGCGCAAAGGCTTAGGTTTGGGCTTAGCCTTAATCAAGCGCTTGGTGGAACTGCATCACGGGACGCTAACAATTCACAGCGGAACCGGAACCGGAACCACTATCGTCGTCAAACTTGACTTACATGCGATCGAGGATTAAGTATGTTTCTGTAATTCATCTCACCCTTGATGTATCAATCAGTAATCGTCAATCGGGAAAGCCAGGAGATTGAGAAAACAATTTTGAGGGGAGGGAATAAGGTGCATCTTGTCCTCTTCGTCTCTCGTTATGCAGCTCTCTCCAGCCACCAAAGCACGTTCGCGATTATACACAGTGGGAACCGTCATCATGTATTTAACCAAGCCCCGAACTCTGCAAGGTTTTTATTCCGTCACTCGGCTCAGTCGGCGAATTTATTTTTGGGTTGTCTGGAGGGCGATCAACAACATCAACGACGCTGCCGAACCCGATGTCTTTGGGGTTGCCACTTCCAGCGACGAAGCGCTGCAACAAGTGCAAATTTGCCTAAAACATGCTGCTGCCATTGACTTGGGAAGTACCTTCGCCCAACACTGGCACAAAGTTTTGAGTATACGCACCCGCAATGAAGTCGTTAGTGTAGAAGGATAACCCCTATCACCCCGCCGGCGTCTTCGTCCCCGTGGGAGTGGGCAAAGGCTTTACGGGTGTTTTCGTCGCTTTAGGCGTTGGTGAGCTGACCGCAGGCGGTTTCGATGGATTCACGGGTGTTTTGGGTGCATTCAAGGGCGCAGCTTTGGCGGAAGCCGTGGGGGAGGGCTGAGGGGCTGTGCTTGCTTGCGGCGAAGGGCTTGCCGTTGGAGACCCAGCAGGACTAGGAGAAGCGGCTGGAACCGTAGGCGATGCGGTAGGCGACACAGTCGGGCTGGGGCTAGCCAACCCTGGGATGGGTAAAGTGGGGCTCGGCGCTGGCGATATGGCGGGGTTGGGCGCTTGCTTGATACCCAAAATGCTGGGATCGCCGTTGTCGAAAACGCCTGCGACGCTGGCAATCATCATGGTTGCCAGCGTACCGACAAAGAGCGCTTTCCAACCCAGATCGGTAATGTCTTTACGACGGGAAGGAATCAGGGCGATCGTCCCTCCCACAAAAATCCCCACCGATGCCAGGTGGGCAAAGCCCGATAGCGCATAGCTAATAACCAAAATAGCTCGCGGCGAGAAAGCACCTTTCAAGGCTTCTTGTCCCAGGGTTTGGTAGGGCGGAATGGCAGTCTCAAACAGTCGTCGTCCAATGATGACGGACGATCGCCACAGTTCATCCCAGTTGTCGGAAACTGCAGTTAGAAAGGTGAGGGGCAAGAACAATGCCCCCAAAATATTCTGAAGCGTCACCACACTAAAGAACTGCCCGATCGACTGTAAGACTAGATTGTCTGAGCCTTTGAAGCTTGCCAGCACACCAAAGATTTGGTTAATTAATGAGACCAATCCCAGGATGAAGATCAAGACGGCAGCAATCGTGACCGCCATCTTCATGCCGTCGATCGCTCCCAAAATAGCAGCGTCCATGGGGCTAACCCGTTCCACTGGCTCTCCTGCCACTGTTTCTTGGGGAGGATAAGAGTTGGGGGGGGCGTCAACTTCGTCTTTGAGCGGGAATTTGCCTGGTGGGGGTGGAGGTGGGGGAACTGGACGCGCATCTCCATCGTTCTGATTGCGTGGGCGGGGTGGAGGCGTTAGCGTCTCGGTTTCTTCGTCATCGCTTTGAATGCGAGTTCTGGGACTGTCGGGGATGGCACCCAGAGCGCGGGTTTCCGGCGCAGCCGGGGGAGTGCCATTGGGTTCTCCACTGGGTAGCTTTTTACTTTTTCTCTGCTTGTTTTCTTGGGGAATGCCTCCGGCAGTCACTGGCACGCCAGTTTCAGGCACTACAATTTTGGACAACACGAAGCAAGCCGGAATCGCGATAATGGAAGCGGAGACCAGATGCACCAAAATGTTGGGGAACACGCCTTCCAAGGCTCGGACGTAAATTGCCAGGGTAGAGGAGGCAGCAGTCCCGAAGCAGCACGCCAGAATGGCACACAACTCGCTCCGGGTCATTTTGGCGAGGAAGGGTTTGACGACGATCGCAGCTTCAATGCCGACAAAGATATTGGCAGCACCGCTCATGGCTTCTGCTCCACTCAGGCGCATGGTGGCGTAAAACACTTTGGCGAAGAAGTTGACGATCGGTTGAATGACACCAATGTTGTAGAGCAACGCCATCAAGCCGCCAAAGAAGATTACGGTGGGCAAAACTCGAAAGGCAAAGATGGTGCCAATCCCGAAAATGGGCGCTTCGCCAATTTTGGGAATCAGGAGGGGGCCAAATACAAACCGTGCTCCATCATCGGCGGCGATGAACACACCATTGAGCAAGTTGCTAAAGGCATTGAGGGCAAATTTGGTAAGGGGAAACCGAAACACCAAAAAACCCATAATGAGTTGTAGACCGATGCCCCAGATGATGACGCGCCACGGAATAATTTTGCGGTTTTCGGAAAATAACCACGCGATCGCGCAGAGTCCGAAGATGCCAGCTAAGGAAAGAAAGTTTAGCAAACCCATGGGTTTAGTCCCCGCTCCAACAACATGCTCTAAAACTCATCATCGTGATAGCTTTGGTTAAGCGACTGGTCTGGACGAACCGCCTGATCGGTAAAAACGCTACCGTTAAAAACAATAGATCAAAGCTGAACCATTGCATCACTTCTGAAGCCCTAGAATGAAGCAGAAACGGAGAATTGGCGAAAAACTTTAGAAATCTTTAGTGAGATAGAGAATTTTGAATCCTTTTAGGTTCCGGAAATTTCTCGCCCTTTGAAACGAGACCGTTGATAATCAGGTCATTCGTCTTTCCCTTTACGTCACTTCTTGATTGCATGGATGCTTTTGCTCCCACTCCGCCTGACTGGACTGATTCGGCAGTTCACGCGCATGAGTTTTGTTGCCCTGCTTGCCGGTTCAGTTCGATGGAAGCTAAACAGGTTTGGCTCAATCGCCGATCGCCTGTATTTACGGAAGACCATCGCCGCAAGTGGCAAGAGTTTTATCATTGCCAGTGTGGGTGCGTTTGGTGGGTGTGGAGTAGCGATCGTCCGCCTTCGTCGCTGGGTAAACGTGACCCGGAGAATTTTGATTTGCGGTTGGAGGATTGAGGGGTGGTGGGGTAGAGGATAACCCAACCTCTTGCTCATCGCCAGCAGCGGTATTAGCTTCTGCTTGATCACAATGTCTTTCTCAGTTGGTTCATCAGCCTGGGATGAGGTGCTGTTCAGTCTTTTGCTTGAGTGGCGATCGTTAAGATCTGCGGTGGGGTTGAATCGGGCGGATAAAAGAAATCCAGACGCACAAACCGTTTTTCGCCCGGTTTCATCTGCAAGGTCACCAGGGGGTCTGTCAATTGTCCCGTGCGCTGCCAGAGGTGGAGATAGCGAGTCACGGGATGTCCGAGATCGTCGGCATATCGCAACCGCACAGTGCCTCGAAAGTAGGGAAAGCTGGGTGGGGGACGACGGAAGAGCACACCAGACTTGGCGAGTTTGTCTTCCTTAATGGGTGTTGCCAGCGTAAGGGTAAAAGTCTGGGATTGGTTGGTCGGATTGAGCAAGGGTAGTCTCAGGTCATAGAGGGTGGCGTAGTTGGCGTGGGATTCGTATGCAGTGTCGGGATAGCGCACCAGCAACTTGGCAGCTTGGGTTTGCTCCGTACCGAGTCGTCCCCCTCGCAAAGTACTGATGGCATAGGAAACGGGTTGTCCTGGTGCGGGCAACGCCAGATGAGATTTGCCGGGATCGACCAATTGAGCTTGCCAGGTCGAACCTTGCTGCACCCCAGCCACTCGACTGTAAATCAGCGCACCACCCACCTGATTGGGGGGCGTGGGCGTTTTGTCGCGAGGTCCCGCCAGGTTGCCTGTAAGCAGTAATTGTTGCCACTCTTGTAACGTGGGAGGACGATCGCTGCCATCCACCATTTTGGGCGCAAACATTGCCAGGTCTGCCACATACACTGTGCCACTACTCTGAAGCCGCATAAAGGTCGATCGACCATTTATCGGACGTTCTAGTCCTTTCACGGGAATAGGTTGGTTCATGAGCAAGCGATATTCCCCCGGCGGAATCACCACCTTGGCAGGAAAATCTTTTTGGCGCTGCCCCCGCAGCACTGTATCCACAGCGCGGATGCCAGGTCCCGAAAACACTTCCCCGTTGGGATTTTCCAGGATAGGCGGCTTGTTTTTGAATGGCGCATCTGGCTCCATTAAATAGCTGGCTGCTTGCAGAATGTCGATCGTCACAGCTTGTTTGCCCGGATTCTGCACAATTACCCCTAAATACAGGGTTTGCAGGTCTTTGGGCGTGTGGGTGAAGTGATGGGTGAACAGGTTGAATTTGCCCTGCAACGGCAAGTTGAGATGTGCCGCTGCAACGGTTTTGCCTTGGGGCGGAAAGGAGGAGAGTAAAATCCCCCCGGTTTTGATCCATTCTGGACTGTTGCTGCTGACCAATGGCACCTGATCCAGACGACCAGGGAGTGCCCGCACAGGTCCTGGTATGACAACGTCCTGAATAGTGGCATCTTCGCCAGCCATGCGGGAGGGCGGCAGGGTGACTGAACCAGTCTTGGGCAGAAACGCGGGATCAGCAGCATTGCTGCTCAACAGGATGCCAGCCAAACTAGCCAGCAACAAAAACAGTTTCAGACGCACAGGCATAAACAACGATAGAGCAAAGCGTAAATTGAAGGGGTGATCAGGCGGGCGATAGCAGTGATAATCGATGGGTGAGATGCGGCAGATCGAAACAGGGGAGAAAGCCCAGCGATCGATATAGATCGATATAAGCGATCGGTGATCGGATGATCGGTCCGCACATGCAATTGGGTAAAACTCAACCGTGCTTCAGCAATCACCCGTTCTACCAGGGCATGACCGATGCCGTTGCAACGGTGTTCCATCATGACATAGAGTCGCCGAACTCGTCCGCAATCGAGCTGGTCGGTGTAAGGATCAATCGTTAACCCACAGATCCCGATCGTCTGACGGTTAATCGTTGCTACAAACCGGGCTTCACCAGGACGATCGAAGCGATGGGTGCCAGTTTCCCACTCGTCTAGCAATCGTTGAACTGCACGAAATCCTGTACTTTGACTTTCGGTCAACATTTCGGTCAACGATGCCAAAAACAGCTTTTGGACCGTGTGAATCGTAAACATTGGCATCAAGAATTCAGATAAATCACAACCAGCACTCCACTGGATTCATCTCAACCCACTATGATTACGGAGAAAGATGCCTGCCACTGAGCAAGGTAGAGATTCATCCTCATCCTGCTGGCAAAGAACCAATTTTGACCAACTTGATTCCAGCAATTTCTCCCTCCCTAACCTTTCCATTACTCCAGGATTCGGCTTTATGGCTTCCGATGAGGCAACCACGATCGCATTTCATCACGTCACCTATCGGGTTGGGCAGCATGAACTGGTCTCCGATTTAAATTTTGCGATTCCACCAGGAGAAGTGCTGGTGTTGTTGGGGCGCAGTGGTTCTGGCAAAACCACCACCATGAAGCTGATCAACGCTTTATTGATTCCCACCCAGGGTGAGATACAAGTTCAGGGACGATCCACTCAAGATTGGGACCCAATCCAATTACGCCGACAAATTGGCTATGTGATTCAGGAAACAGGACTCTTTCCTCACTTCACGATCGCCCGCAATATTGGTGTAGTGCCCACACTTCAGGGCTGGAAACCATTGCAGATCAAGGCGCGCGTACATGAACTATTGCATTTAGTAGGGTTAGAACCTGACCAGTTTGCCGATCGCTACCCCTATCAGCTTTCCGGTGGGCAGCGGCAACGAGTTGGCGTGGCACGTGCCCTGGCAGCCGATCCTCCCATTCTGTTAATGGATGAACCCTTTGGTGCTCTCGATCCGATCACACGCCTGGACCTACAGCAAGAATTTCGTCGCCTGCAACAAAACCTGGGTAAAACCGTGGTTTTTGTCACCCACGACATTCAAGAAGCCTTTGTCCTGGGATCCCAAATTGGTTTAATGCAAGCGGGACGGTTGGTGGAACTGGCAACTCCAAGCGAGTTTTTGCGATCGTCCCATCCAGAAGCCCAAACGTTTTTAGCCTGTCTGAAGCCTTTTCAAGCATTGGAATAGGGAGCATTATCTTCCTCATCCCTATCACCTCATCCCCCCATCACTTCCCCATTCCCACCTTACTCCCAAGAAAACGCCACAAACTCCGCCTGGGTATGAGGCATGGCGAGATCGATGGCAGAAAAAATCTTGTGATTGGTGCGATCGTTCGATAGGCAACGACACACCAACTGCGCCACATCTGCCCGATGGATAGTGCCTGAAATTTTGGGATCTTCGGTCAGAACTCCATTGCCAGTCGCAGGTTCGGACTTTAGCCCGCCCGGACGGACGATCGTATAGGTTAAGCCGCTATTCATCAGGTGTTGTTCCGCTTTCTCTTTTTCGGCGAGAACAGATCCCAACACTTCTAATACCTGGGGAGATAGGGCAACAATGCTATTCCCCGCTCCGATCGAGGATACCAGAATGAACTTTTGCACGCCTGCCTTCACGGCTGCATCAATCAAGTTTTTGTTGCCCAGGTAATCCACTCGTTCGCTCCCCTGAGGCATTCCCCCCATCGTGCTGATCACAGTGCGGATTGGTTTTTCTAACACCGCTGCTTCGACACCGGCTGCATCCAGGGCATCGACTATCACAGCTTCAATGCCCATCGCTTCCAAATCAAAGCGACTTGCCTCAGACCGCAACAGCGCTCTCACTTGCAACGATTGAGCGGTCAGAATCTGGGCAATTTCTCGCCCGACTCCTCGGCTGGCTCCGGCTAAAAACACATCAAATCTTGGAGTAGTCATTTTTTCTCCAGAAAGCACCACGCTCGGATGTTCCCCTTCACTATTACCCCTTTTTCCTCACTTTCTGCAACTTTTGGTACGCTTCCACCTGTTGCCACGCCTGGGGTAAATGACCTTGCATCAGGTCAGCCACGCCGCTTAACAAGTGCAGTTCGGGCGATCGGGGGTCGATTGCCAGGGCAGATTTGAGGGCAGCTTGAGCCGCTTGAGGATGAAAAGCATAGAGATGGACAAAGGCAAGATAGGCATAGGCATTAGGGTTTTGGGCGTCCAGTTGGATGACTCGTTGCAGTGTGCCGATCGCCGGATTGATTTGTCGGCGCAACACCTCCGTGAGCGCTACAGCATAAGCAAACTCGCGATTCTGGGGGTCTTGTTGCCAGCGATAACTCAGCGATTGCTTTGCCTGCACCAGATAGTCCTGAATGGGATCGTACTGATTAATGCGCCCAATGGTGTCAAATAACGCAGCTAATCCTGTTATGCCCTGAGGCAATGCCCGTGCCGCCATACGAAATTGAGTAACCCAATCGGGATCGGGGGCGGTGACCACTGGCGCAGTTGGGGTGATTTGCAGACGAATGGGCGGTGTCGCGATCGCGTAGGTTTCACCAGTGGCTCGATTCAGGTAAGTTGCCGTCAGGGTGTAAGTCCCTGGCGCGATTGTGGCAGGCGGCACCATGGCAGTGCGCTCAATCACTTGAAAGGTAGACGAGGGTTCAACATTCGCTGCACCACTCTCCAGATTTCCCATGCCAATGCCATGATCGTGTAGCCAGAAGGGACGAGAGGTTCGAGGTTTAGAGGCTAAGGGGGTTGACGGTTGGTTGCGCTCCATCGCTTGCCAGGTCAGTAAAACAATCCCTGTTCGCAACTGTTGCCAGGGACCCGACCACTGATAGGTAATGGCGATCGGCTGACCGGGTGGCGCCTGCTGCGCCAGGGTAATTTGATCGAGTTTGATTTGGGCTAGCGACGGTTGCCCCAGCAGTGGTTCGACTTCAACCCAGGGCACTCGTCGATGAAATAACTTGAGCTGGCTAAAATCTGGCAATGCCCAACTTCTTTGCAGGATAAAATTTCCTTCGTCTTCGACCTGTTTCACGATCGCCTGAAGCGCTTCCGGATGGCGGATTGATCCCTGATTGCCCGATTTGGTAACAAACCAGGAGAGGGCGTTGGTATCTTGTTTCACCTGGGACAAACGGGTGCCGACCTGTCTGCCATAGACCTGAAAGTCTCGTAATGCCCCATAAAAATTCAGGTTATGTTGATTGATCTCAGCGGTGGAAGGCAACACGCCTAAGGTCGATCGCAAGAATGGTTCGGTTTCAATCATCTCTGCAATCACCTGGGCATGGGGAAATCCTTGCCCCGATAGAAATGGATGACGCGCACGTTGATTTTGCAGAAACGGCGTCGCCCAAGCTTGAACTGGCAACAGATTTAGTCCCATCAATAGGGTGGCAACCCCCACGGTGCCCCAGCGAATCCCCCGTCCCGGCAGCAGTAACAAACCATAGGCTAGAAACACTGCCACGATCGGCAAATAGGGCATAACATAGCGCGGATCTTTGTTGATGTTGAGCGAACAGAGCAAGTAGGCTCCCACCCAAAAGATTGCCAGCCAACTCAGCGATCGCCCCATCTGGCGATACAGCGTTTGGCGATAGTGTTTGGGTTGGGGCAGGGCTTCGGCGATCGAGTCCCACAGCAAAATGCGGCTGCGTCGCCAATAGAACAGCCACCCCACCAGTGACACCAGCAACAACAAGCCAGAAATCTCCTGGGGAAGATCCTTTAAATAAAAAATCCAGGCATTCAGGCTATTCAGCGGGGGATCGCCTTCGGCGATCGCTGAATCTACCACTGCCCGTTTACTCGCGGTGAGCATTAGCAACCAATTGATGCGATACCAGGGCAACCAGATCACGGTTGAGAGCAGCCCTGCACCTAGCAGTAACCCAATCTGGTTCCAGGCACACCACCAGAGCATCTCACCTGCAAACCAAAGCATCGGGATCAACAAGAAAAATAGTGCTGTCTGTTTGGTTAAAAATGCCAATCCCAGAGAGATCCCAAAGGCGATCGCCCAGATGGACGAAGACCGAGAGGGCAGCAGTGCAAGCAACAGTTTTGGCAAAGGGAGGCGATCAGGCAACCAGGCAGGATGCCGAGCCAGACGCTCAACTTGAACGGTGTTGCGCCATATCGTCAGGCAGCAAAAACTGAGCATTACCATTGCCGTGAGGGGATAGTCCAGCAGAAAATCCAGCCGAACCCCATAGAGCGAGGGGAATAAAACACATAGCCCCGCTGCCCATAGCCCCACTTGGGCAGTAAACAAGCAGGTGCCCAGACTGTAAACTGAACCCAATAGAATGGCACTAAACCCCAGGTTGATCACGGTTGCCTGATCCATGCCTCTGCCGATGCAATTGAAGACTGGCGTAGTGACGAGGTAGGTGAGCGGCGGAATTTTGGAAGAGAGTAGCCACAACCGAGTCCACCATTCGGTGGAAAACCACTGGGGATGTTGCAGGGCTTGCCAGTAGTTGAGGGTGCCAGTCAAATAGTCTGCTTGATCCCAGGCAGGAATTCCATGATCCAACGTGAACCAGAGGCGATCGCCGATCGCCACGAATAGCCAGATCAAGCCCAGTTTCGGCAACCCTTTAATCCATTCTTGTTGACCTTGACGAATCACTCAATTCAACCCAACGTTTACTTTGCTCACGTAGAGCTTTGACGCAAAATCCAAAACGACATCAATCCAGCGGGATGAGTTGCTTTTTCATCTTCACATGGGGAATCCCCGCTTCTGAAAAAACCTCACCCTCTGGAGTAAAACCGAGCTTTTTATAAAAATCCCGCACTTGCATTTGGGCATGGATCTGGATTTCAGGCACCTTTTGCTTACTCAAAAGCTCCAGTGCTTTTGCCATAAGTGCTTTGCCAATCCCCAATCCTCTGGCTTCTAACAAAACGGCAACTCGCTCAACTTTGGCAGACTGATTTTCCAGAGTTCGGATGCGGGTCGTGCCGACAGGGCGGTTATCCCAAAATGCCAGAAGATGCTGGGACTGCTCATCTCGTCCATCAAATTCCAGCTCTGGAGCAACCCCTTGTTCGATCTGGAACACAGCCTGCCGCACCGATCTCACTAGAGGAAATTCTTGCGGCATTTCAGCCAGTCTGACAATCAGGTGAGTCACAAGTTTCCTGAAGAACAAAGGTTTTAGTTTGCCATATTCTTTGTAACTTGCAAAGCCTGGCGGTTTCTGAGGGGAGTGATTGGGGGGGGATGAGGTGACGAGGAAATTCTGGATTGTCTGAATCCGATTTGCTGCAATGTCTCTCAGGCTTCGGCAAAAAGAAAGACACGAAATAAAAAGAACACCGCATAATGGAACAGGCTGCAACGACCGCAGTCTTTCATTACTGTGAAGCAATGTTGGAAGCGAACCTGAGAGATGAGCTTGCAACCATTGCAACGATAGATGCAGTGAATTATCTACTGGTAGATAATTCACTGATGGCCTGTGAACCCTTTAGAAAAGAATGAAGCTATGGGTTGATTTTGATTGTAGAATCCAAAGTCCACAGTCTAGAGTCTAAAGTTTCAGGGTTTGTGTTCAATGTCTGAAGTCTAGATGCCAACGCTAAAGTTCAACGTCTAGAGTCCCATGTTCCAGTTCCATCTTGGCGGAGAAAGGTCATGCTGAAGCGAAGAGCAACCCAGGTTTCGATCGCAGTGGGGACAGGGCTATGTGTGGTCACGATCGCCGCCTTCTCTCCTTTTGGTTTGCGCAACCTGTTCCAGATGGGGGTGCCAGGTGGGCAAAATGCCTTGAATTCATTGAAATCAGAGGGTAGTCAGGATAGTCTGGCAGCAGTGTTAGAGCTTGAGCCAGAACAACGGGCGGTGACACTGGAAACGATCGCCAACAGTCTGGGTTCTCCCGATCGCTTCCGGGCGCGGTATCTACTGGCTAGCGACCTGATCCTTCAGGCACAGGGACGGCATGCGCTCACCTGGCTCAAAGATCTAGAAAAAGACTATCCCGCTCTCGCCCCCTACATTTTGGTTAAACGGGCAACCGCCTATGAAATCGCTGGGGATTCAGCCAAAGCAGAGGCAAGCTGGAAAGAAGTGTTGAGTCGCTACCCTCAAGATCCAGCCGCCGCTGAAGCCTTGTATGCGTTGGGACGCAATCTGCCGCAGTATTGGGATCAGGCGATCGCCCAGTTTCCGACCCATCCTCGTGCGGTGGACATTGCCCAGACCCGCTTAAAGAAAAACCCGAAACAGTTGCCCTTGCTTTTGATCGTGGCAAAATCGGGTCTCTACGAAACCAACTATCTGGCTGTGCTCGATCGCTTGACCAGCAATTATGCCCAACAATTAACCCCACAAGATTGGGCAGCGATCGCTTTTGGCTATTGGGAAAAGCAAGACTATGGCAAAGCTGGTGCTGCCTATGCCCATGCGCCTCGTACGCCTTTGAATGCTTACCGAATGGCACGGGGCTTGCAACTGGGTGAGCGAGGGGGTGCCTATGAGGCATACCAGCGCATGGTAAAAGAATTTCCTAAAGCGAGAGAAACTTCCCTGGCGCTGATTCGCCTATCTCGTCTGGCAGAACCTAACACCGCGATCGGCTATCTCAACCAAATCGTTCAGCATTTCCCCGATCGGGCAGCCGAAGCGTTGTTGGCAAAAGCCAAACTACTGGATGGACAAAGTAGTCAGAAAACAGCAGCAAAAATTCGTCAACAGTTGCTGCAAAAGTATGCTGATGCGGATGCCACTGCCGAATTGCGCTGGAATGTTGCCTGGCAAAAGGCCAAATCGGGCGATCTCAAGACGGCAGTGCAATGGGCGCAACCGATTCCCACAGCCAACCCCAATAGCCCCCTGGCAGCAGAAGCAGGATTTTGGGTGGGCAAGTGGTCACAACAACTCCAGCAAGAAAACGATGCCCGCAAAGCTTATACGCAGGTGATTCGTCAATATCCCAACTCTTACTACGCCTGGCGATCGGCAGTTTACCTGGGCTGGGAAGTGGGGGATTTCCACAATCTGCGGCAACTGAACCCGCAGGTGAATCGAGCGGTGATCCGTCAGCCATTGCCCGTGGGATCGGCCGCTTTGCAAGAACTCTACAAGTTGGGGCAAGGGCGTGATGCCTGGCGGCTCTGGCAAACAGAATTTCAAAACCGGGTGCAGCCCACGGTGGCAGAGCAGTATACGGATGGGTTGATGCGGTTGGGAATTGGGGATAATTTGGATGGCATTTTTATGCTGGACTTTTTAAGCCAGCGTGAAATTCCCCAAGAGCGCACGGAGTATCAAGCGCTGAAGCGGCAATTGTCGTATTGGTATGCACTTTACCCCTTCCCGTTCTTAAATCCGATCGAAACCTGGTCGCAACAGCGGCAACTTAACCCGATTTTGGTGACTGCCTTGATTCGGCAAGAGTCTCGCTTTATGCCGGGAATTCGATCGGCAGTGGGAGCAACAGGTCTGATGCAAGTGATGCCTGATACTGCTGCCGAAATTGCCAGCAAAATTAACCTGAAGCAATACAAGCTCAATGATCCGGAGGACAATATCAAACTGGGCACCTGGTATCTGGATCATACGCATCAGGAATATAGCAACAACTCGTTGTTAGCAGTTGCCAGCTACAATGCGGGACCCGGTGCGGTGGCAGATTGGTTGCAAAAAGGAGTGCGGGACCCGGATGAGTTTGTGGAAGCGATTCCCTATGACGAGACGAAAGGCTATGTGAAAGCAGTATTTGAGAATTATTGGAATTATCTGCGGCTCTATAATCCCCAAATTTCTCAGCAAGTTGCTGGTTATGCAGCAGATCATCCAACTGCATTTAAGTGGGGATTGTGATCACCCATTCTGGCGGCGATGAAGCTCCAGAACAGACTGTTTGATGCGGATTTCGTAAGCTCCAAAGAAGTTTTGCCCCAGCAGCCCGATCGACAAATTTTCAGCGATCGCCACTTCCACATTTTGGACCACGGCTCCATCAATGGAGACAGAGCGGATGTAGCCGATCGGCAACAACACTGCTGCCCCATCGCCCATCACGAACTTGCCCATTTTGACCGGCTTGACTTGGAGGGCTTGCGCCATGCGGGGATTGATGACGGTGATGCTGGCTCCCGTGTCGAAGATCATCTCAAACTTGCGGTTGCCGTTGAAAGTGACATCAATCACAGGTGAACCGCCATCGCGGCGTTTGATCGGAGCAATGGAGTAGCTGCGGCTGGCTTTGACAGGGGTGGCAGTACCACAGAGCTTGCTGGTATCAACATTTCTGCCACCAATCACGATTTCGCATCCCTCAGTATCCTGGGCGATCGCTGCCTGGTTTTGCCAGGGCACAGTTGCCAAGGGAGTAACAACAGTCGCGATTAAACTAGAGCACACAAGCAATCGGAAAGAAGCGTAGTTCATAAATTTTTGAGGATTGGGTTGTCGTTTTAAAAAATAGAGAATCCGTAAACTTGATGGGTACCCTGGTTTGTGCCCTAAAAAGCCAAAAAATAATACCAATCTAAATAAAAGCCTTGCACTATGTGATGAATCCTCTTAATTCCCGCAGGGGATTTCAACCTGTCGCATCAGCCGATGAAATCGTTATCAGAATGGTTATGTTGTTATTTTGCCCAGAATACGGATGTTCACGATCGTCGTCGAGAACACACAAATTTCAAAGAAGCGGCGCCCCCTTCACTCACAATGCTGCTGTCTCCAAGCCTGCCGTTTTCTCCCGGTTCATATTCGGATACAGTCTGGTTTTTTTGATCGAGAAAACGGACGTATCGCACTCTCCATAACTGTTTGGGACAATCGACAGATAGGTAGTAAGCGGCACTATAAGCTAAGCCGTTGTCGTGTGAGACGGGGGTTTGATAAAGCACGTAGGACCAGAAGTACCGATAAGCATTCCGCCCTTCGATCGATCCCGCATCAACATACCAGGTATCCCCGTAACTATCGGTGAGGATTCGTACCCACTGCCCTGGTGTAGCGATCGCTGGCAAGGCGAGGGAGACGAGCGTGAAAACACTGGTCAACGCCGAACGGAGAACGAACCGAGTCAATGGTTGCATCACTTTTACATTAGAAATCTGGAGCAGGGGTGTGCCTGAGCGAGTGTCTGGTATGCTCCAGACTTAAGCTGGCTGACTCCACGATCGGAGTTCTTTCATTTTTAGCCTAAATAATGCTTTTTCGTCATCTTGGCGCTGAAACGGCTCAATCAGGATCGGTTTTGAGGGAACCAACTCAAATTTGGTTCAAGTCTGGTTGCAAAGCCAGAGCTTGGTAACGAGGAATTACAGGGTTGTAAAAATGCGACCAAAGCGCGTGTCTAGCAATACTCGATGCCGCCTTATGGAAAAAGGGTGGGAATATCTTGTGCTACTTGACGCGAAGCGGGGGCGGGGCGATCTTAGGGACGCCGATAGGTTATAAGGGGTTCCTGGTGAACAGAATTCCTCGTTAAATTCCTAGTAAATTCCTAGAGAATAATCTCAAAACTCTCAGTAAGTAACTCTTGGGGATAGTTCAGGCTATCCCCATTTTTTGTGTAAATTCGTACATCGCTATAGCTGGAGCGTAGTCTGCCAACAACGATGTGACCAAAGTTTAGGCTTGTTCTGGCGGCGATCGGTTGTCAAATCATCGCGGCGCAAAATCTGGTTATCTGTGCCAATCACTCGCAATTCACAGATACGGCTAGCACCTGGAGCCAGCAGCGCAAAAGCCCCGTTTTGGGGGCTGACGTTAATCAGTTTGCCATTGTCAAAGGTTGCTTCTACGGCAACCACTTTGCTGGTTAGGGTTTGTCCGTATACGATCGTATAAGGTTCTCTAGCTTTGTGTTTGGGTTGGCCAATGCCATATTCCACCAGTTTTTTAGCCTCTGGAAAGGGGGTGATGCTACCAAAACTACCTTTGCCATTCAATTGCCAGTGCATGCCCTGACGCTGGGCAAGTCTGTAACCAAAAATTCGCTGCATAACAGGGTGTTCTTCTTTCGTCGTTGGGCAAAGTGCTCTAAAAAGAACGATCGTTCCTTTTTGCCACTTCACCCGCCCCAGAACCTGAAAGCTACTGACTGGCAATTGTTTGTTTGGGCATGCGAAGTTTTGACGAACCATCTCTTCGGGCGGTTGGGTTGCCATGAGAGAAAGGGCATAGCCTGAGGACATCAACCCTAAGAATCCAACCAGCATCGTTACCAGGAGTCTTCTCATGATTTATTACGATTGCGATTTCGTTACAAAATCACTCAATTCGGTTTCAATTCTTTCTAGAGTATGACCAGCCACTCCGGTTGCTTTTGCTTTCAGCAACCAATCTTTAACGTTTGACTCATTACCCAAAAAATATTCTGCTTTGGCGAGATAGCAGCTACTGATTGCCTGATCAAGGGCTTCATTCTCTGGGGTTGTAAGAGGTAAAAGTAATTGCTTTCCCTCCGCGTATCTGCCCGCCTCAATCAGCACTGCGCCTCGGGTGCCTTGCAAGGTTTTGGAAGAACTCGCCAAGCGGATTGCCTCTGCCGACCATTTTTCTGCTTCTTTCAAATACCGTTTGCAGCCATGGATGACGACAACACAAGATAAATAATCCAAAATAAATGCTTTTTCAGGCGATGACAATTTAGCATCTTGAAGAATTTCTAGAAAGAGGGGAACAGCTTCATCAAAATGTCCTAATGAAAGCTCCGCTTCTGCCTGGCTTAATTTCATTAAAAGCTCTAAATCATTGTTCAGAAATTTTTTAGCAGCGATGTTGTCTTGGTGTTCATATCTTAAGAGTGATTTTTGATAGGCTGCAAACAACATTTTGAATACTTGCTCGTAGTCTGTCTTTAAGGCTGAAAGAATATTTTTCCCATCACTGGTATAGGCTCTACCATCAATTTTGAGCGTTCTTGGCGTCAAGTTAGAGACTAATAGAATTAATTCAATTCCTATAAAAATAAGGATAAAAAACTGACGAGTCGTGAAATAGAGACTGACCAATATCGTTAGGAATAAGAAATTAACTGAACAGCCCCCGATAAAAAATAGAATTAATTTGGTTTTCAGACCTTCGAGATGGGAATAGGCAGTATAAGTAACGCCTCCTGAAGGGAAGAGCCTCAATTCAAAAATGGCATCGAACCATCGTCCTCGAAATAGCTGAGGACCCGATCCAACCTTGACTCGATACGGTTTAATTCCTGAAATTTTGGCAAAGATAAAATGCCCCATTTCATGACAAAAAACTGACCAATATAACCAGAGGTTAATGCTGATATAAATAAGGAGAGCAGTTGCAGGCAAGGAAATAAAAGTCATGCAGTAAAACCACTATCGATGATCAAGAATCAGTCACGCGAATGAGGTAGGTAGAACTTCATGAGTTGGTGATGACTTTCCTGATGTGATAGATGGCATCTGGGTGACAAGGGTGATATCGATGAGACATGGTAACTCGATCGTGAGGGTGTAGGGGGATGTTTGTCTGGGTGCTGAGGCAATACTTTGGGCTTGGGGAAAGTCGCTGGCGATTTGGGCTGATCTTTGGGGTTGTTTTAGCGATCGTCTGGATTTGGCTACTGACCATACTGCCCGTTCAGGCGGCGGAAACAACCTTTCGCCATATCCTACCCATTACAACCACGAGAGAGACCGGCGCAGGCTCTTTGCGATCGGCCATTGAACAGGCGAATCACCAGTCTGAGTTGACCTTGTTGGATTTGCGCGGTCTCAACGGTACGATTACGCTTACCCAGTCTTTACCCAAAATCCGGAGTAATCTGGTTTTGCTTGGGAATGGAAATGTCACGATTAGTGGCAATGATACGGTGCGGGTTCTGTATCTCGATCGCGGCAACGTGACGCTCGAAAACCTCATTATTGCTCATGGGCTAGCAAAGGGAGAAGCAGGCAGGCAGGGCAGCGGCGGCGCAGCGGGCATGGGAGGGGGCGTGTTTATCAACGATGGTACAGTGACGATGAAAGGGGTGATGTTTGTTGCTAACCAGGCGATTGGGGGAGATGGCAGTCGTCGGGAGTTGCCGCTGCGCAGCCAAGTCACCACAGATCGCAATCATCTGGAAGTCAATCGAGGGGCGATCGTCGGTCTCAATGGCATCAGTTTGGCAGATTTTGAGGAGGCTGCTCTGCCAGAAACCGTTCAGATTACCAGCCAGAAAGGTCAATTGAAGGCAAATCGGGGGGCGATCGCGGGAGTGAATGGCATTGGCATCCATGGTATTGGCAGCATTGCCTTTGGGGGAGGCGGTGGATTTGGTGGCTTCGGTAATGCGGGCAATGGCGGTAATGGGGGAAATGGGGGAGCCGATGGTGGCAATGGCGGTAACGGGGGAGATGGCGGTAATGGCGGGATTGGGATCTTTGGCGGCTTTAGTAACCTGGAGCATTTGGCAAATCCCACAAGTATGGGGACGATCGCTTTTGGCGGTGGCGGTGGCTTTGGCGGTTTTGGCAATGCTGGCAATGGCGGCAACGGCGGCAATGCTCAATTAACCACCAAACCGAATGAGCCTCCGGTCTATCATGATGCGGGGAATGGTGGCAATGGCGGAAATGGCGGAAGGGGCGGTTTTGGGGGAGGGGGTGGCAGTGGCGGTACGGGTGGCAATGGCGGTAGGATTGGCATTGCTGGGTTGCCTGGTTTGGGAGGCTTTGGCGGGGGCAATGGCAGTTTGGGCAGTAGCGGCGGCGGCGGCGGATTTGGCGGTGCAGTGTTTGTCCGAGCCGGAACTGTGACGCTGCAAGGTGTGACGTTTCGCCAGAATGCCGCGATCGCTGGACAGGGCACCAATCCTGGTCAAGGCAAAGGGGGGGCACTTTTCATGGTGACGGAAGCGCTCAAGACCCAAGCCGGTGTGGCGATCGTGCCCAAGGTTCGGTCATTGGGCAATCTTACGTTTCATGAGAATATGGCAACCCAGGCGGGTGAAAGTGCGATCGATAACCCAGATGTTTATGGGGTGATTGAGATCGATCGCGATCGCTCCTGAATTCCAACTCCTGAATTCCGACAGCGAGAACTGTGTCAATCTCACAATCAGCAGAGATTACTCTCCAAATACCAGCCTTAAGCTTGCTTAACCACCAGGTCTTTCAATGCATCAATATAATTTTGGATTTGATGGTCTTTAAAGCGGCGCGTTAGAAAATTGAGGCTGAACCGAGGTCCCAATCTGTATTCTTTATCGACATGGCTGTATCCTTGCCAGGGACGGGGTAAGGCAGGCACGATATCCATACCATAGACAAACCGATAGCTGTCAGGGACGCGACGGTTGAATGAATCTCTAAATCCGCCATTGCCAACTCTGGGTGCACCAAACGTATAAACCTCAATCTTAAACTTGCTAGCGAAGTTGTACTGCACATCTACCGCAGCCAGTGTAGCTAAGGCTCCCCCCAAGCTATGACCTGTGACAATGACCGTTGCAGCCGTATAGTTTTTCAGATAAGTATGGATTTGCTCTCGCACGGACATATAAGCAGAAACGAAGCCCCGATGCATCTTTGCACCCGATTTACTTTCCCCAGCATAGGGATAAATCGGTTCCCGATTGTCAACAATTTGTTCTTGAATCACTGCTTCCTGGAAATCAGCCACTTCTTCTTGAATGTCAAAGTTGGTGTTCCAGTCGGCGCGTTTCTCGCTGCCCCGGAAAACAATGTAGAGATTGGCTCCAGGGGCATCTAGCAAAACAGCACATTGGGTGTCGGTAGCGGATTGATCAATGCAGTCGGGAGTAATGTTCGGAAACCCGCTAAATTGGATGCCTGAAAAATCGCGATAGACTTCCTGTGAAAGCTGGGCACATTTGAGGGCTTTAGCATAATCCATTGCGAGTATCTCCTTCGCTTTTTATACAGCGGACATTCGATAGATACCGATTGCACCGATAAAATTCTGGATTTTAGACATTTATTCGAGTTCTTGTACCAGAACGTAAGGTTGTACTATTAGGGCTGTAAATCGTTGGTTAAGATGGTCGTTCCAATTTGCCAACTGGTCAGGAGATGGCTTGGCAATCAGGCTTTCGGCGATCCAATGCTGTACCGAAGTCGTGTTGTCGCTAGCGATCGCCACTCCCACATCCAACAAATCCAATTCTGGACTTACTACAATCACAGAGTCTCGTTTGGCATGGGGCATCAACCAATCCCAAGTGGCTTCGTCTAGAGATTCTGTAAGTTCGGTGCGTAAGTCTTGCATAGGAGTCGGGGGGTAGGGGATAGGGGGACAGAAGGCACGAGTGGAGACAGGAGTCAGAATTCAGGGGTCAAGAGCCAGGAGTCAGGGAAAATCACCTTACCCCTTTACCTCTTCACTGCTTCACGACTTCACGACTTCACGACTTCACCTGCCCAAATCATGCATTTCATTGATTCTATCGGCACAGTGTTGAGTAATGGCTTCCAGATCGGTGCGATCGCCCGCTTGCGGTGGGTCGATGGGTTGTCCAATCCGGACGGTAATCGGTACAGGATGGGGAAAGGCAGAGCCTTTATGGAGAATGGCATGAGTGCCCCACAGAGAAACGGGTAACAGGGGAGCCTGTACTTTGGCGGCAATCATGGCGGCACCGAGTTTGGGAGCGGTGATGCGTCCGTCGGGAGTACGGGTGCCCTGCAAAAAGACGCCTGCTGCCCAACCCGATTCCAGAGAGGCGATCGCGGCACGGATGGCGCTGCGATCGGCAGAACCGCGTTTCACTGGATAGGCACCATAGAGTTGAATGGCTTGACTCAACACAGGTACACGAAACAATTCTTCCTTTGCCATGTATGCAACTGGGCGACGCACACAAGCAGAAAGAATGGGGGGGTCAAAATCGCTGGCATGGTTACTCACGACCACAAGGCGCCCCTGCAGAGGGACGTTTTCTGCTCCGTAGACCCGCCCCCGAAAATAAGTATGGAGCATTGGGCTAACCACTGACCATTTGAACAGATGGTACAGGGCAAGGCTGATCAGGGGTTCGCGATCGCGGTTCATACAAACGGGAGTAGATGGGAAATGGGGTAGCTGCGAAAAGGATTAACCTGGAATCACTGATACAACTCTCATTGAGGTAACTCGGCAACCGTGCTAATGTTTTCCAGTAATAGATTAGGACAGGTGCGCTTGATGATACCTGTCAGCACTTTTCCGGGACCGACTTCCACAACTCGCTCAATTCCCACTTCAGTCAGTTTGAGGGAAATTTCGCGCCAACGCACGGAACCCGTCATCTGCTGGACCAGGCGTTCCCTAAGCGTGGCTGAGTCGGTGGAGGGTTCAGGATCTACGTTGGAGGAAACCGGAATTTTGGCAGTGTTGAAGGACACGATGTCCAGAACGAGTTGAAATTCGGCAGCAGCCTCTGCCATCAAAGGCGAGTGAAAAGCACCGCTGACATTCAATTTCACCGCACGCTTTGATTTGACCGTTGCCATAATGGTTTCAACGGCTGCGGGGGTGCCGGAGATGACAACCTGTCCAGCGTTGTTGTCATTTGCCAACACTACATCAGGGGTCTGGGCAATTTGCTGTTCCAACTGGTCGCGATCGAACCCCAACAGAGCTGCCATCATGCCATCCGAAGCGTTATCCATTAGTTCGGCGCGGCGTTTGACTAGTCGTAAACCCGACTCAAAATCGAACACGCCTGCGGTGTAAAGAGCAACGTATTCTCCCAGGCTATGCCCAGCCAGCAGGTCGGGATGGTGTCCACGTTCTTTCAGCAGGTCTGCCAAGATGCTTTCGACAACATAGAGACAGGGTTGAGTATAGAGGGTACGAGAAAGTTTGTCCTCTTTGCTCTGGCAAATCTCCACAATCGACCAGCCTAGAATATCGGCTGCCTGCTCGTATCGGGCTTTGCCAAGAGGTGAGTTTTGTAAATCTATCCCCATTCCGATCGCCTGGGAACCCTGCCCAGGAAATACCCATGCTGTTTTAGTCATGCGCTTTCAACCCAAAGACTCAGTAAACCACTCGGTAGCGGCTTTGTTATTTTACAGTTTTGGGTGATCCCCTGAGCCATTTCACATTGACAGAGTCAATTGAGAGCCTTGGTCGGTTTTGCAAACTTCAATCCGTGCCTGAAAAGCTTCTTTGAAATGGGGCATGTGGGTGATAGTAAGAATGCAGGCAAAGTCGGGCGCGATTGCATTAATGGCAGAAATCAGGCGATCGCAACCTTCTTGATCCTGAGTGCCAAAGCCTTCATCGACAATCAGCATCTGGAGGGCGGTTCCAGAGCGTTGTGCCAGCAAGCGTGCCAGTGCCAACCGAATGGAAAAATTGACCCGAAAAGCCTCACCCCCCGAATAGGTTTCGTAAGGACGAGTACCTTGAGCGTCGGCAATTTCAATATCCAGGGTATCAATGAGTTTGGCAGACGCTTGCAGGGTAGGAATGGCAGACGCTTTGCCATCTGTTCTGATCAATTTCGTTTTTGTTTTGCTTGCCCGTTGGGTTAGGAACTGCACATGGAGTTGGTTACCACTGAGGCGCGACAAAATCCGATTGGTTTCAGCTTCCAATTGCGGGAGCACATTTTCGATCATCAATGCCTGGATGCCATTTTTGCCGAAGGCTTGCGCTAGTTCTTGGTAGATACGGTACTGATGTTGGGTGGTTTGAAATTCTGTACTAAGTGCTGAGTGTTGAGTACTGAGTGTCGAGTGCTGCTGTAATTGTTGCTCTAGACGCCCCAGTTGTGCAAGTTGATTATCTAGTTGTTGGCGTCGAGATTGGATTTGCTGTTCCAATCGCTCGATTTCAGCAGCGCTATCGGGTGTCTTTTCAATTTGCTCAACCAGTGCACCTACTTCCATATTGAGGATATGCAGGTTTTGCCAGCGTGTCTCCAGGGTTTGGGACAGGGTGATGACTCGTTGTTGCAACAGGGGATATTGTTGCTGCGCTTGTACTAGCTCTTGATAGCGCAGTTGCCAGGATTGCATTCGCCGAAGATTAGTGCGGAGGGTGGCGTGGTGGTCGAGGTCATAACCCAGGTGCATCAAACGCCGATCATAGTCCGCTAGCCCGATCTGAGTGTCAGCTTTTAACGCGGTCAGTTGTTGCTCTAGGCATGCGATTTGGGTGGCAAGATGGGGCTGTTGTTCAGCGAGCTGTGCCTGCTTTCGCTGAGCTTGTTTAATCTCGGCTTGTTTAATTTCTGCCCAACGCCAGCGATCGAGTTCTCCTCTTGCCAAAGCATGATTTTTTTCGTCGTAATTGAGGTGTTGCAGGGTTTGGTTGAGCGATCGCAATTCTTCCTGTAGCTCAGTGGCATAGTTGCCCGTGTGGAGCGTTTGTTCAATTTTGGCGGCTTCGTGTGTCAGTTGTTGTAGCGCTTTTTGAAAGCTTTCCGTGATTTGTAGTTGCTCTTGCAATTGTCCCCGCCGCTCCAGAGTCGAACCATAATGCCCCAGGGCTGCTTCTAACTCGCGGTATTCTCGCCGCAAGACTTGGATTTCTCGCTCAGAGGTGGTGAGTTGATCGCGAATCAGCCACAGTTGATCAAGAATTTCTTGCTGTTGAGTTTGATGTTTTTCTAGCACCAAGTGCCAGTGCTGCTCATCCAGGGGACGATCGCAGAGGGGGCAAGGGGGATACAAATGATCAGGAACCAGGGTTGAGGCATGAGCTGCTGCTTCCTGCTTCAACATGGAAATTTTGTGATCCAGTTCTGCCAGTTGCTTTTCGTATTCTCGCTGGTTTTCTTGCAGCCGTTCCATGAAGTTACGACGCTCGACGCCTTTTTCGCGCACTTGTTGTTGGTAGAGGCGTTGTTGTTCCAGGACTTCGATACGATCGGCAACGGCGATCGCAGCTTGTCGTAACTTGGGCTGCTGCTCTTGTTGGGTTCGCAGTTGATTCGCAGAGATTTGTAGTTCTTCCAGGCGGGCGCTGAGTCGAGCCGATTGGCGATCGATTTGGGTCTGGAGTTGCTGACGCCGTTGCAGCAAAGGAGAGACTTGCGCTTGTAACTGATCAAGATGATTGAGCTGTAACCGTGCTTGTTTCAAGTTTTCCAACGCTGCTTCGACATCCGGTCCTTTACTGAGGGTATGCTGCACCTCTAGCATTTGCTGAGTTAGTGCCGCCAACTGTGCCTGAAACTGTTGCTGTTGCCGTTCTAAATTGGTAACTTGTTCTGATTGTTGTTGCTGAAACTGCTGCCGTTGGGTTTGCAACTGTTGGTAGGACTGGAACTTCGCAGTTTGCGCTTCTTCTTCTATTTGCAAGGATTGAAATTGTTGATAGCCTGCGACAATCGCCTCACCTTGATGTAGTAAAGTTTCCACTTCTTGCAATTGTTGTTGTGCCAGTACCAGATCTTGTTGCAGGTGTTGGCAGTCTTGGCCGAGGGTGCGTTGCTGTTGTTGTTGCCAGGTGAGTTGGGTTTGCCAGGTTTGGCGTTGGCGCTGATCGTGTTGGGATACCTGAAGTTGCGCGGTGTCGATCGCCTGTTGTTGTTGCAGATTGATGAGGATTGATTCTAACGTCGCTTTTTCTTGGGCGATTACTTCCCCCGTTTGTAACTGCACCTGTACGCTTGCCAAGTTGCGTTCCAACAACTCCATCTGAGCTTTGAATTGGCGCGATCGTTCCCGCGCCCGTTCTGCTAATTCGTCATATTGTCCCAATTTCAGCAAATCTGCCAAAATTTGCTTGCGCTCTACCGGGCGACGCAGCATAAACTCATCGGCTCGCCCCTGCCGGAGATATGCTGAATTGACAAAGGTGTCATAGTCCAGCTTCAAGTGCTGCAAAATTCGTTGTTGGGTTGCCCGGATAGTCTTTTCGGTGAGTGAGCGAAAGGGCAGAAGTGATAAAGGAGGGGCGGAGTAGCAAGGGAAAGCCTCTGCCTCCTGCTCCACTTCTTGCCCAATCTGAAATTCCAGCGAAGTTCCCTGGACCCGATGCCGAATCCGAATAATCCGATACAGATGTTGGTTACTGCTAAAAATGAAATCGACCTTAGCTTCTTCGGCACCTAAATGAATGATGTTTTCTTCGCTGTTGACACGACTTTGCCCCCACACAACCCAAGCGATCGCTTCCAATAGCGAAGATTTGCCTGCACCATTGGCACCACAGATACAAGCTGTGTGTAGACCGCGAAAATCGAGGGTGGCTTCGCGATAGCTCAGAAAGTTTTTGAGGTTTAACTGAATTGGGATCATGCAGAACCCACACACTGCGGGACATCTACGTCTATTCTCAAGAGTAGCAGTACGATCGCACTTCAGTACACCTGCACTCAACTTTTGGGGCAAAATTTGGCAAAAATTTGAATTTTTTTTCTAAAATTGCCGAATCGTGTTTCAAACACAAAAAAAGGGAGGGGTAAATCCCTCCCTTCCACCAACTTGACAGAACAGACTTAAAAGTTCATTTCAGCCGCTTGAACTTTCTCAACTTGCTTTTTCTTCAAAACCAGCATGATTTGAGAAAGGGTGACCGCTGCCAAAAATGCAATCAGCCCTTTGATGCGATCGGGATTTTGTAACACAATTTCCGTATCAGCTTGACCAAAGCCACCCACATTGGGGTTCGAAGTCAACGCTTCAGCCGCAGCAACAGTTTGACCTTCTGAAACGATCAACTCAGGACCTGCAGGAACTGTATCCACAACCGACTTGCCATCAGCAGATTGAATGGTGACCTGATAAGCGCCATCTTCATCCTTAGCAATTTGGGTAATCGTGCCGGCAATGGAAGCATTAAACACGGCATTGTTGCTCTTTTCCCCAGTGGGATAGATCTGACCGCGTCCCCGGTTGCCACCCACATGGACAGAGTACTTCCCAAACTGGATGGATTTGTTGGCTGTTGGATCGGGAGAAAGTACTGGGAAGGTAATTTCCTGATACTGTTCCCCGGGCAGAGGACCGACCACCAACCAGTTAGGTTTGCTTTCGCTATAAGGTTGAATATAGAGATCGGAAGACTTCTCTTTCAACTCTTCTGTCAATCTATCTTCGGGCGCGAGTTGGAACCCTTCGGGCAGCATCAACAGAGCACCGACGTTCAGAGGACCTTTGTCACCGCCGCCAACCACTTGTTGGGCGCTGGTGTCGTAAGGGATTTTGACCACTGCTTCAAATACGGTGTCAGGTAATACCGCCTGAGGCACTTCTACCTCGGTGGGTTTTGCACCCAGGTGGCAGTTGGCGCAAACAATGCGTCCAGTTGCCTCACGGGGATTTTCGTAGTTGGTTTGGGCAAAGATGGGGTATGCCGCAGCGGGTTGAGACAACAGCAACCCACTGGAGAAGAAAATCGCGATCGTCACCAGCCCGATCGTTAGGCTTTTTGTCATTGCGCCAGCTTTGGTTATGGCTCTCGCCGCATGGCGCAAGATCACGAGTGGAAAATTGTCTCTCATTTTCAATAATTTGTAATGAAGTTTCGATAACGAGAATGGGGCGGCGAGCAGCGATTCTTCGCTTCGCTACTCACCATGACCATTGGATGTGCATTCGTTAAGACCACCAGGGATCTTCGCCCGTCCGAAAATCCGTTTCAGTCCAGGTCGTGAAGGTTACTTTATCGTCTGTAACTGAAGCATGAGCGAGGGCGAGAGACAGCGGCGCTGGACCTCGGACGACCTTGCCAGTGTTGTCATACTGGGAGCCATGACAGGGGCACATAAACTTGTTCTCGCTGGCGTTCCAGGGCACAACACAACCCAGGTGAGTGCAGACCGCATTGATGCCATAGCTACCAATTTCTTTCTCTTCTGTCACCACCAGATAGGTTGGATCACCCTTGAGACCTTGTGCCAGGACGCGATCGCCCGCACTATGGGTGGCAATAAACTCACCGACTTTGACATCATTTCCTAACGCATCTTTCGCAGTGACCCCACCGCTACCACCCCCACTCGAGGGTGGGATGAAGTATTTAATGACGGGATACAGAGCGCCCAGTGCTGTCCCTGTCACTGCACCAAAGGTGAGCAGATTCATAAATTGGCGACGCCCCATATCGGGCACGTCTGATGATCCAGAAATTTGAGCCATGACCTACGCTTACAATATGAGTTTGCGGTGACCTGCCTGGACAGACACCTGCGAAGCACTCAACATCTTACCAGTTCAGTGCTCCAGACTTCAGAACTGCAGCAAAAACTACCTTCTGAACGATGTCTACCGAAGTAAATCGTATCTTAAGCAGTGCATCAGAAACCTATTTCAAGGTTCTTTATGAGTATTATTACATTCTCTGTACTTCCTGAGTAACAGGTTTGCAACAAACTACCTAGGGTGAAAACTCCGTGTTGACATCGTTCAAAGGACGACGTTTGAGTTCTGCGGACTGCGATCGCGGCAGCAAGTCAAAGACGGTTCGAAAGGCATCATCTAATTGCTCAAACGACAAAATGCCCTGAGTATTCAACACCACCTTGCCAGCAGGGTCGAGAACGACGGTCTGAGGCACTAGCCCTTTGTAGTAGTAACCCGATTCCGCAGGGGTGTAGGACGATTGGGGCGGAATGGCATCTGCTCGAATCATTAGGAAGTCGGTGGCACGACCATAAAATCCCTGCAACCGCGAAACAACGGGAGCATAGAGTTTGCAATCGCGACTGTCATCCACATAAAACACCATCAGGGTGGCTTTGTCCCGTTTCAACGAATCTGCCAGGGTCACTTTGGGGGGGACCAGGGAACCATTGCCTCCATACAGGGCAAAAATATTGCCATCGTAGTGGTCATCTTCTAAAGCAGCCAGAGCAGGCTGAGCCGGGAACCAACCGAATAGGACGATCGCCCCAACCAGTAAACAACAGACGACGCTTCGCCATATCTGACAACTAGTCCTTATCATCAACGCTCTGAATTTGGCAAAAAACATAGGTCTGAACTACTCATGACGATCGGTGAAAAACCTGGGAAGTCAGTCTTTCCTCTACACCATTCTCAGGCATGGAGGTCTCTACCGAACGAGTCGCTGGGAAATCAACTGCCACAGAATGAGGTGGAGGGGTGGAAAGTGAAGAAAGGACGCAAGTAAAAAAGCACTGGTTTCATGCTCTACTTGGGAACCCACCCCGGAGTCTCTACCTCCACGATCGCTGCCAATCCCGCTGACCTACGAAAGTGTGGATCTCATGAAAAAGCTGGCGACCGATTCCGCAATCACGTTTTAATGAAGAATCTCACACATCATGAATCATCAGGGCATGTTACAGCGCTCCTCTTCTCTCCCCGATCGTCTGGATCACTACTACCAACAGATCAAAACCATCATCCTCTCTCGCCAGAACCCCATCACCGGGCTATTACCTGCCAGCACCGCTGTCAACGCTCATGGTGATTACACCGACGCCTGGGTACGAGACAACGTTTACAGCATTTTGGCGGTTTGGGGGTTAGCGCTGGCATATCGTAAGTTGGACGACGATCGAGGACGCGCCTACGAACTGGAGCAAAGCGTCGTCAAACTCATGCGGGGCTTGTTGTTTGCCATGATGCGGCAGGCAAGCAAGGTGGAACAGTTTAAAGACACGCAGTCTTTGCTGAATGCACTCCATGCTAAGTATGACACCCACACGGGGGGAACCGTGGTGGGCGATACGGAATGGGGGCATTTGCAATTGGATGCCACATCAGTTTTTCTGCTGATGCTGGCGCAGATGACCACTTCTGGCTTGAACATCGTCTTTACGCTGGATGAGGTCAACTTCATTCAAAATCTGGTCTACTACATCGGGCGGACTTACCGCACACCAGACTATGGCATCTGGGAGCGCGGCAACAAAATTAACCACGGCAACCCAGAACTGAATGCCAGTTCTGTCGGGATGGCAAAAGCGGCCCTGGAAGCGATGAATGGGCTAAACCTGTTTGGGGTGCGAGGGGGGCAGGCTTCGGTGGTGCATGTGCTAGCAGATGAAATTGCCCGTGCCCGCACCACACTGCGATCGTTGTTGCCAAGAGAATCCAGTTCCAAAGAGGTGGATGCGGCGCTCCTGAGTGTAATTGGCTATCCGGCGTTTGCGATCGAAGACCCTGCTTTGGTGGAACGCACACGCAAAGACATTATCACCAAACTCCAGGGACGATACGGCTGCAAACGGTTTCTGCGAGATGGGCACCAGACCGTACTGGAAAACACAACTCGTTTACACTACGAACCCTGGGAACTGAAACAGTTTGAACATATTGAATGCGAATGGCCGTTGTTTTTCACCTACCTGGCGCTGGATGGACTGTTTCGCAAAGATGAACAACAGGCGCAGGCGTATTTAGAAAAGCTCGAAAAAGTAGCGATCGTTCGCGATGGTCAACCACTTTTACCTGAACTCTACTATGTGCCAAGCGATCTCATTGAGGCAGAACGGCAAAATCCCTCCAGCCAACACCGCTTGCCTAACGAGAATGTGCCACTGGTCTGGGCGCAGAGCCTATACCTGCTAGCGCAAATGTTAAATGAAAAGTTGCTGTCGATCGGCGATATTGATCCGCTGGGACGACACCTGCGATTGGGGCACCAACGCGATCCACTGATCCAAATTGCCCTCTTGTCCGAGGATCAGATCCTTCAGACAAAGCTCGAAGCTTACGGCATTAAAACCCAAACCCCCGCGCAAGTGGAACCGATTCAGGTGCGTCACGCCAGAGATCTATCCCTGGTATTTGCTCAGATTGGGCGCAATGATGCGCTAGGTTTGACGGGTCGCCCCACTCGTCGTCTCCGCAGCCTGATCACCTGCAATATTTTTCGCATTCGCGGTGAGACGATCGTCTTCCTCCCCTCCTTTCTGGATGCCCAGGAGTTTTATCTGACGCTGGACTATCACTTTTTGGTGTCCCATATTCAAAGTGAACTGGCGTATATTCATCGCCACTGGCAACAATTGGGCAGACCCACGATGACGCTACTGTTAACCAAAACCATGCTGGAAACGGGCAGTGAAGCCTTGCTGGAATTGATGCGATCGTTCCAGGAAGGAACTTGTAACGGCATTCGGGTACAGCTAGGCAGCCTGAACCAGTTTTTGCTGACCGCAGGCATCGAGCGGATCGATTTCTTGCATGATCTAGAATTTTCGCAAGACTCGGTTAAAGATGCTCGATTGCAACAGTTCTATCTGACCTATCGCCCCGACCACAGCGGCGCCCTGGGACATACCCAGGAATTCATTCTGGAATGTGAAACCAATATTAATCTGCTACTCAGAAGTCTGCGCGAATCGGAAAACCTCTACGAACAAATTGAATTGTTGCATACCCTAACCCGCTTACGGGGATTGAATTTCGATACTGGTTGGGGGCAGGGGCATCCCGTCAAAGTCAGCGATTTACTCAATGAGGTTTACATTCGAGCTGGCAAGCACGAGCTATGGGCAGTGGTACGGCGCGCGGCAGGGTTGCTGAACAAAGGCGATATTGGTCTATCTGATGCAGTGACCGATATTTTAGTGCGACAAAAGCAAATAACTGTGGGCAGAGCTTACAGCGAAGATTCGGTAATTACGCGCCCTAAACCCTATATCGAGATTATTGACAAGATCAATCACTTCTGCCGAGAAGATATTCGCGATCGGGTACTCACGCAAGAAATCTTGATTTATCTGAGTTTGTTGATTAAATCAGATCCCCAGTTGTTTGACGGTTTGTTGACGCTAAAAGTGGGTTACCTCATTTTGCTGATCACCAGCGAACTGGCGCGCGAGTTGCAAGTGACTCAAGACGAAGCCTATGAGCAATTGATGCACCTCAGCCCCTTTGCCATCAAAAAACGGTTGCGTCAGGCAATGGCAGGCTATGAAGGCCTAAACCAGGCACTTTTCAAGCAAGAATCCCTGCATGTCAATCAACGCAATATCGATTGGGTGGTGCTGCCCGAACAACCTACCGAAGAAGCCGATTGGCGGCGCAAACGGCAGTCAGAAGGCGCACTCAACCGTATACCCAAAGGGTTTTATCCGAAGGTCTGGGGCGTGTTGCGCCACTGCCGCGGACTGGTCATTGGCGATAAACTGGAGCGCCGCAATCGCCTGGATAGTGATCCGATTCTGGCAGAAATGACACCAGGTGAAAAAAACTTTGCCCTGCGCGTCGAGCATTTGCTAAATAAGATCGAAGCGCCGGAATATCGTCAGGTTAATCTCGAAGCCCTGATGGAGTTAGCAGCGATCGCTGAACGCAACCCCAGTCTCCGCATTGAAGACTACATTGTGCTAGATGTGCTGATTGGTCATGCCGTGCGGATTGCCTGGTTAGAAAAAAATCCCGAAAAAGGCGATCGTTACGATGAACACAAAGCCAACGCCTGGCGATCGTTCTACGGCAGTTCCCCCTATGTTTGTGCGGGTGCGATCGCCAAAGCCCTCAAGTTCCTCAGCGAACTGGGTCAAACCAGTTCAGCCCGCTAGTCATGAGCTACGACAACGCTTGCAAATTCCTGGCTGAACAATACCCCAACGAGTTTGTCCGCTGGCTATTGCTCGATGAAACGGGAGACGTTCAGCTTTTGAAAACGGAGTTGAGTCAAGAACCTATTCGAGCCGATGCCCTGACTTTTCTAAAAACCACTAACCAGATCCTGCACCTAGAATTTCAAACACGACCCGATTCAGCCCCTCCTCTGTCCTTCCGGATGTTGGATTATTCAGTCCGACTAAAGCGACAGTACAATTGCGATATAGAACAGGTTGTTCTATTTCTAAAAGAAACAACCTCAGATACCGCCTTCATAGAACAATACGAAGATCGCACGACTGTACATCGCTACCGCATCATTCGCTTATGGGAGCAGGACTCCAGCATCTTCCTCAATACCCCAGCGCTACTCCCTTTTGCGACGTTGGCCACAGGGAAATCCCAGAACGATCTGTTGCGGGCGGTGGCTGAGCAAGTCACTAAAATTGAAAATAAACAACAGCGTAGTAATTTAGTCAGCTGTATTGAAATTTTGGCAGGATTACGCTTTGAAAAAGACTTAATTCGACAGGTATTTCGGGAGGAGGTTATGCGCGAATCTGTAATTTACCAAGATATCTTACAGCAAGGGCTAGAAGAAGGACGACAACAGGGTTTACAACAGGGTTTACAGCAGGGTTTACAGCAGGGTTTACAGCAGGGTTTACAGCAGGGTTTACAGCAGGGTTTACAGCAGGGTTTACAGCAGGGTTTACAGCAGGGACAGCAGGCTGAAGCTTTCTCACTGGTGATGCGTCTGTTGATACGGCAATTGGGCGAAGTTGAGCTAGCTCTACAAGAACAAGTTCGAGAACTATCGCGGGTTCAACTGGAAAACCTGGCAGAAGCTTTGCTGGGTTTCTCCCAGACTACTGATCTGGTTGCCTGGTTGGGGCAAGAACAACCAAAAGCTTGATTGCCTAAGCTTGTCCAATGCTTGGGATTGGGAGAGAGCAATTCAGTGAAGATAAAAAACGAGTATTCACCTGATAGCGCATTTTATAGGGTATTAGGATACAAAAAAATTTATATTTTGAGGTCCTGAAATCTCTGAATACCGGAACCTACTGGGGATTGCTTGATGTCTACTGTAGGAAAAGAAGTCATTCTTAAAAGCGATCGAATAAAAGTTGCGTATGATTAAGTAGGCAATTTTTCTTCGGTAAAATTTTCGATGCTTTTACTAATACAAGTTACTTCTTTAAATTGTTCCAGCCTCGCATCTGCCGCTCTTAACCATTTCTTGTGCCGTTAAAATGAAGCGAAGCATCATTCTTGCCACGGTGCTGTTGTCAGCCATTTCTTGGATAAAAATGGCTGTGCAGGCAGAAGCATTTAACCCCTCGCCGATCGAACCTACACCAGTTGACGATCACCCTACTCCTCTTTTCACTGATTTCTCCGCACTGTCCCACTTGCAGCGATCTCTGCTTGCCCAGGCTTCCCGTAAACCCGATGGACGGGTTCCCGCCCGATACGTTCCGCCCAAACGCGGGTTACCGGGTCGGCGAGAAGGCGGTGGTACTCGGGGAAATTGTCAATCACCGATCTTACTGGCACCCAACGATCATATTGGCGTCACCACCTCCGAGCATCCCAGTTTCTTCTGGTATGTCGCCAATCCAACCCCCGTTGAGTTCATGTTAATGGAAGAAGGTTTAGACGGGACTGACGAAGCTGTCTTCCAGACAAAGATTCAGGCATCTGAAGCAGGGATTATGCAGCTGCAACTGCCTGCCAATTCACCGCCATTGAAACTCAACCGATCTTATACCTGGATTGTGACGATCTACTGCGACCCGCAGAGCCTGGTTCAGGAACCCTTCTTTATGCAGGCAATGATTCAGCGGGTGCTTCCTGACATCAACTTGGTCGCCCAATTGCGAACAGCATCGCCCGAAAACTATCCTGCAACTTATGCCGCAGCAGGCATCTGGTACGATACACTCACAACCTTGGCAAATCTGCGACATAGCCGTCCAGCAGATACCCAACTCAAAGCAGAATGGGCGGATTTACTCAGAGCTATCAAACTACCCAACCCTGTGGTCAATGCGCCGCTGGTCAATATACCAGGCTTAGTTCCTTTAACTGTTGCCCCATCGAGTCGATCGCCTGCCACTCCCGCCAACGTCTCGACTCAAAATGCTCCAGGCAAGTTTCATCCACCTGATGCCAAACTTCCTCCTAGAAGGGATGCAGGGGGAGGGGCGCGCTAGCATTTTAATAACTCATTCTTGGGCATTGCTCAACGACGGGATGAAAACGATACTGAATGATTTGAAACTTCGTTCCAAATCATCCTGCTTTTCAGCAACGCCCATTCTTGCATCTTCCCGCCCAGATTGGATCGCTATGTATCCCTGCCGCCTTTATTGCTGGTTTGTTGCATTCTGTCTGCTGTTTTTTCCCTGGGTTGAACCGGGCATTGTGTTCAAACAGGTGGCTCTGGCGCGGTCTCTCCATGCCCAAAATCACGATCACCCGAATCGCGAGCTGGAGGCAAATCGATTGTTTGAAATGGCCGATCGCCAGTTCTTACAGGGACAATGGCAGCAAGCATTGGCTACTTTTCAACAAACATTGGCAATACGGCAAGCATTAGGCGATCGCTTAAACGAAGGGCGTACTCTTACTGCGATTGGTCGGATGTACCATAGCTTGGGTGACTATCCTCAGGCACTGACCGTGCTTCAAAAAGCACTGGCGATCAATCGCTCCCTTCACGATCACCAAGGAGAAGGTGCGACCTTGAATGAATTGGGGGTGGTGCATCGCAAACTTTCTCGCTATGACGAGGCGATCGCGTTTCACCAGCAGGCGCTGGCAGTTAGCCAGCAAGTGGGCGATCGGCTGACCGAAGGGCGTATTCTGAATGAATTGGGTGCAGCTTACGGCAGTCAGGGAAAATATGGCAAAGCGCTAGAGATTCAACAGCAAGCCCTGACCCTGACCCGTGCGGTCAGAGATCGGGTAGGTGAAGGGCGAGTTCTGAGTGCACTCGGTTATGTATACAGCAGTTCGGGTGACTATACTCAGGCGCTCAAGTTTTATCAACAATCGCTCGATCTACGACGGGAACTGGGCGATCGGGCAGGTGAAGCTCGAACTTTAGGAAGTATTGGTGCAGTTTATGACGGGCAAGGTAATTACGAAAAGGCACTGGCACTCTATCAACCCGCTTTGAGCATTCAGCAGGAAATTGGCGATCGGGCAGGGGCAGAACTCAGTCTTGGTAATATTGGCTTGGCTTATTCCAATTTGGGGCAATTTAACAAAGCGTTGGAATTTTACCCACGAGCACTTGCCATTGCCAGTCAGATCGGCGATCGCGCTGGACAGGCATACCTGCTGACCAGCATCGGCACTGCCTATGCTAACCAGGGAGCCTATGCCAAAGCGCTCACTGCTTACCAGCAAGGGTTAGCAATTCAGCAAGCGATTGGCGATCGGGCTGCCGAAGGACATACCCTGAACAGCATCGGTGCTGCTTATAACAACCTGGGACAAACTGACAAAGCCCTTACCTTTTACCAGCAAGCCTTGACGATTCGGCGAGAAATTGGCGATCGGGCAGGCGAGGCACGCACGCTCAGTAACCTGGGTGGTATCTACGACAGCCTTAAGCAAGCTGATCAGGCATTAGGGTTCTACCAGCAAGCTTTGACGATTCGGCGAGAAATTGGCGATCGGGCAGGCGAGGGAATTACGCTCAACAGTCTAGGCTCGATTTACAGTGAATTGGGAGAGTCTCAGCGGGCGTTGGTCTTGTACCAACAGGCGCTGACGATTCACCAGGCAACAGGCGATCGTGCCAGAGAGGGAGAAACCCTGAACAACCTGGCACTGATTTATGATCAATTGAACCAAAAGTCCCAAGCGAAAGCGTTGTATCAACAGGCATTGGGGATTTTGCGGGAAATTGGCGATCGTGCCGGTGAACGCTTAGTTCTCAGTAATCTAGGTCTACTTCTGGAAAAACAAAATCAGCCTCAACTGGCCATCGCCTTCTATAAACAATCCGTTAATGTCACCGAATCAATTCGTCGCGATCTCAAAACTCTCTCTCGCCAAGAACAAGAAACCTATACCCAAACGGTTGCCACGACCTATCGCGCTCTGGCAGATTTGCTGTTAGCACAGGGCAGAATTTTGGAAGCCCAACAGGTACTGGAACTCCTAAAAGTCCAGGAACTGCAAAACTTTACGCGAGAGAGTAACTTAGGAGCACGCCTTGCCGGCGTTGTGCTAAACCCGATCGAAGAAAAAATCCTCCAACAACATGGCACCTTGATTGCTTTCGGGCAACAAATAGAAACTTGCAAACAAACCCGATGCGATCGATTAAGTCAACTGAATGACCAGCTTCAGGCATTGACTCAAGAATATAATCAGACGGTTGAAACCCTCGAAAAAGAAATTCGTCAGCGTCGAGCTGAAGATGATGCTTTTCTTGATCCGGTGAAGTTGCTGCCCAGAGCGAGAAGAATTATCGAAGCAGAACCCGGCACCGTGCTGATTTATCCACTGGTATTGAAGGATAAGATCTGGCTGATTTTGGCAGCTCAGGGAGGCGTGGTGAAAAGTGCTGAGGTGCTCGTCAGTGAACGACAATTAGGAGAAACAGTGCTTAAGTTTCGGGAACAGTTGCAAGACCCGACTGCTTCGGTACAAGCCTTACAGGAAACGAGTCAACAACTCTATACCTGGTTGATTCACCCGATTGAGGCAGAGCTACGAGCCAACCAGATCCACAATCTTGTCTTTTCCCTCGATCGCGTCACTCGCTACATTCCCATGAGTACGCTCTTTGATGGCAAACAATATCTGATCGAAAACTATGCTGTCTCAACAATTTTGGCAGCGGATTTGACCGACATGCGCGATCGTCTGCCAACGGGCACCCAAAACACGACGGTTTTAGCAGTTGGTGCGTCTACCTTCTCTGACCTTTCGCCCTTGCCCAATGTCCCCGCTGAATTGGCGGCGATTGTTCGCAAACATCCCACTGATTCTCAGGGCATCTACCCCGGTTTAGAATTTCTCGACCGAGCTTTTGACTTTCGTGCCTTGCGAGACAATCTCTCTGGACGAAAAATTCTCCATATTGCGACTCACGGGGCGTTTGTGCCTGGTCGTCCGGAAGATTCTTATCTCATCTTGGGCAATGGCAGTAAGCTCACGACCGATGATATCAAAACCTTGACTGACCTGAGCGATGTTCATCTGGTGGTGCTCTCTGCCTGCGAAACAGCACTAGGAGGTCCCGACCAGGATGGGGTTGAAATTTCGGGCATCAGTTCTTATTTTCTCAACGCTGGGGCTTCGGCAGTGCTGGCATCGCTCTGGTCGGTCAACGATGCCAGCACCAGCAACCTGATGCAACAGTTCTATCGCAACCTGGCGCAGACAACCCCCCAAACCCGAATTACCAAAGCCGAAGCCCTCCGTCAGGCGCAGTTAAGCCTGCTTTATGGCAAGGCAGATTGGGAATTTGCCCATCCCTACTACTGGGCACCTTTTATTTTGATTGGCAATGGATTTTGAGGCAACTGCTTGATCGCCAGAACGGGTGAATGGGGTGCAACCGATACACTCCTAAGAGTGATTCATCATCGGTTGCCAGGGCAGCTTAATCCTGGATATCCTTGCGATCAGCAAACTCTATGCGAAACTGGATAGGCGTTGTGCCTGTGCCAAAGTCCAAAATCCATTATCTAAACCATCCGATCGTCGAGGCTGTAATGGTGAATTTAAAAGCACTGAGTAATGGCAGTTATGAAGGTTTGGCGGAAATGCTGGCAATTGTTCGCCCGATCGGATGGGAAGTCAGTGCCATTCTGCGTGCTTACTATCGCGGCAAGCAAACCAGTCAGGCACTTGAATCGGCAGATCCTAGTGATGGTCCCGTGACCGCTGCTGATCTGGCAGTCAATCATCACATCCTGGAGCGCTTGCAGATGAATCTGGGCACGCAGGAATTTGGCTATCTGACTGAAGAAACCTATAAAACGCAGACTTCGCGCGCAGCTTTTCCTCAACCCTGGGTGTGGATCATTGACCCCCTGGATGGTACCCGCGATTTCATTGAAAAAACAGGAGAGTATGCGGTTCACATTGCATTGACTCATCAAAATCGCCCCATCCTTTCGGTAGTTGCCTTGCCCGAACAGGAAAAGGTTTACTATGCCACATTGGGGGGAGGGGCGTTTGTGGAAACATCGGATGGAGCGACGCGGGTGTTGCAGGTTTCTAAACGCGATCGACCCGAAGATTTGACTGCAGTGGTCAGCAGGACTCACCGCGATCAACGATTTGATCAACTACTGAGTCAGTTGCCTTTAGAAAAACGCTTGTTTGTGGGCAGTGTAGGTTGCAAAGTGGTGGCAATCATTGAGCATTTGGCGGATGTCTACATTTCGCTGTCGGGTAAGTCTGCACCCAAAGATTGGGACATGGCGGCGCCAGAACTGATTTTGACCGAAGCCGGTGGCAAATTTACCCATTTTGATGGCAGTCCGCTGCGCTACAACACGGGGGATGTCAGCCAATGGGGCGGATTGATGGCGAGTAATGGTGCCTGTCATCCATTGTTATGTACTGAAGCAGAAAAAATTCTGGCAGACATTGATGCGGCAAAGGTGTAATGACCGGGTGTATCTCACTTTCGTAGCCCTCACCCTAAATCCCTCTCCCGCTCTGGGAGAAGGACTTTGCTCTGGCTACCCTTCTCCCGTTTTGGGAGAAGGGCTGGAGGATAAGGGCAAATTTACAAAACTGGGATGCACCTCTTCCGCCTGCTGTGCTTTATCCCCTCTCCCAATCCCTTTCCTACAACAATTTTCGGGCGAGTAAGCCAAAGTTTGGTAGAGGAGTCGATGAGCCGATGGGGCTGAGTGTGGCTCATGTAAAAAAAATGGCTATAAGCTCTGCTGGAAATTCCCTCATACTTTTGGGTGAAACTTTTAAAGATTTTTAGTACAATCGTACCGATATATAGTACATTTGTACGATAGGAGCCTAAACTGGCAAACGCGAACCGACCTTAGCCCCCTAGACGCATATGATAGAGCCACAAGCAGATTTTATGTCTGTCCGGGCAAGCCGGGCGGCGCAAAGCTTAAATAGGCAAGGATTGACTCCTGCTACCAATGATGAGGGTGCAGAAGCCAGCAGTGCTCGTGAGAAAGTTGTAGAACTATACAGCCGAAAACCCCTCGGCGATCGCCCCGAATCAGATCGTCCTGAATCTGAGTATCCAGATTATCCTGAACCGCTTGCTCAGCCTGCCGAAAAGAAACCTCGGCGACGAGCTGCTACGAAACAAAAGCAGATGGACTCTGTTACTGAAGCAAAACCATCCGCTGCTCCTGAAAAGCCTGCCGCAGAAAAATTGCCATCCGCTCCTGGGACAACACCTAAAAAACGATCGCGCTCAATTAAGGCGGCTCAACCGTCCACTGCGGCTCAATCTGCTCTGCCAGAAGTGCTGCCCCCAGGAGGAACTGAACAATTCGATCAGATTCAGTCGCGGGTCAAGTTTTTGCAGCAAATTACGACCGAGTTGGCGACCGAGATGGATCGCCTGAAAGAGATTGCGGTCGAAATTGATCGAGGCAGTCAGGCGATCGGAAACCCCGATGCGCGTTCTTCAATGCCAGATGCGATAGGATTCAGCAACCCATATTCATCCAATTGGCCACCACAGACTGTCTCGCCATCCCCCTCTGCACACCCCCAACGAACCGATGAATATTATGCTGGGGCACCCAGAGTCGATCATCGACGCTCAGAGCAAGATGCCTTGAGAATGGCGCAGATTTTGCGAGATCGCACCCATCGAGAGGGGGGAATACCGGAAGAGCGCTGGGAACCTCACACGCCCACTGCATCTGAAACCTCGTATGCTCCCACTCGACGTCGCACGTTGAAGTCTTACCTGAGACAAATCCGGCAAGTATTGCCCTTATCCCATCCTGTTGCGGGACGGATCGTCGATGCTGGTTTGTGGGTGGTCAGTGCAACCCTATTGCGAATGGGGTTGAAATTTTTGGTGGTAACTTTCTCCCTTCCACAGTTGCCAATGACTCTTCTCATGGCTGCGATCGCAGTTTATCTGGCAATCTTCGTCCCCCGCTCCACAGCAGTTTCCATCTATCGCCTCCTGCTGATTGTGCTGGGTTTCTGGTTAGGGGGTCACTAGCCAACCTAGTCTGTCAGTCTGTTATCTGAGGCGATCGAGCGTTAGACCAGCCATTCTAAGTTTGTTCTGTTGATGAGGGAAATATGTCGTACTCCAAATTCAATCCACTGAGTTCTAAAGTACTGATGTCTGCTGGAGCGATGTTTGTGGCTCTCGCAGTACTCGGCGAGTTACCTGGTTTGCCCTTAACCGGAAACAAAAGCGGGGACAATCGCTGCCAGAGCACCCCCAAAGCAGAAATTGCCCTTTCGCGACAACAGTTAGCGAAACTCTTGACCATTCCAGAAGGCGATCAGCGAATCAAGGTTCAGGCAATTCTAGGTGAATCGTATTGCAAATTGCCAACGTTGGAAGTGCGCGCTGGAACGAAGGCAGAGCGTGAAGCCTACCCTTTGGAGTTCGATCGCTCGACTCGGTTAGTGGTGCTCTACGAAGGAGACCAGTATGCCGGATACCGCTTCGATGTCCGCTAAGGGAACTCTAGCAGGGGCTTTGGTGGTAGTGTTACTGACGGGCTGTTCCTCACAAGCAAGTAACCCCCCTATCGTTGACATCCAACTTTACCAACAGTGGCAACTGCAACCGGGTGACACGATCGCGGGACGCTCCGTTACAGGCGGCTTGGGCGACATCTCCATCGAACTCGACGGCAATGCGGTCTATGCCCCTTTTGATGGCAAAGTAGACCCCACCAAAGCCAACTGCGTACTCTTCTCCAGCCCGGATGTGCCCGGTTACTTGTTCCGCTTCTGTGGTCTCACTGCCCCCAAACTCGGCGATGTCCTCCAGGGTGACCCAATCGGGACTGGCAATCACCTGGAATTCGCTGCCCTGCGCAAGCAATCCGATGGGCGTTGGGCAATGGTTGAACCTGCTAAATCTATCCTCGAACGCACCCTCCGCAAACCATGAAGCCCACTGCTCCCCTTACTACCCTCAGCCTGATTGCTCTCACCCTCAGTACGGCCCAATCTGCCCAGGCAGACGAGATTCTCAACTTTTCGCCCCCCAGCCATTCGCCAGCAGCGATCGCATCTGCACCCTCCAGTTCAGCATCGACGGTTCCTGATCACAGTATTCTCAGCTTTAATCCACCGGAGCAGGAGACGCGAGTCAGGAGTCAGGAGTTAGGAGGCGGGAGTCAGGAGTCAGGAGTTAGAAATCAGTCACTTAACCCCGCTCCCTCTTTACCCCTTCACTCCGCTGCCTCCTCATCTCCCCATCCCCTCACCTCTCCTTCTTCCACTGATCCCTTCTTGGGGGGGGCCGATTCTCTCGTTGCTCATGCGGTTGGGGCGGCTGAAGGTACTCGCACACCTACAGGTGACAAAACGCCAGCTTACTATGGGCACAAAGATCCTGGGAATGGTGCCTGGAATCAGGGCAGTTTTTCTTATCAACATGCGGCCAAAACGCCAGAAGAGGCGGATCAGAAGCAATTGCAGCGCTTGGCTCGGCAAGATGCGCTGTTACAGCAAAAGGCAGCTGAGTTGGGGATTGCTTATCTTGAGGATCTGGAGGTGCGCCTGAATGGCATTGACCTGGCAAACCAGGCGCCTTTAGCAGCGATCGCGCAGGATGGGGGAGGCTATATTGATCGGCTCAAGCAGGCGCAGGAAATGGGGTTAGCAGGGTCGGATGCGGTGTTGTGGGCGCGAGTGCGATCTTATCTTGACCCGGATACGGGCAAGTGGAATGCACCGGGATTGGGCAATACGGTTGATCGCATTGCCCATGACCAGGAGCGGCGCATGAGCCGGATTGCCCAAACGCTGGCGGTACAACCACCTCAGGTGGCAATGGCCGAACCCAGCTCAACCCAGCCCTCTGTGAAATCAGACGAGATCGCCGATGCTCTGATTTCCCAAGACTTGTCGCAGCCGCCCATTGCCCCGGTGGAACCGCAAACTCAACCCAAAACAGATCCCGTAACGGAGCGAATCATCGCGCAGGATGGGGGGCGATCGGCACAACCAATGGGGGACAGTCCCACTGCTCAAACCTCAGCAGTGCCTTTGGGGTTTGATTTCAAGTGATCTTGAATCAGAATCGATCAGCCTTTAGAGTCCCTCTGGGTTTTCTCCCAGCTCTCGTAGACGGGCCACCAGACGATCGGCTTTTTGTTGAGCCGCCGCCTCTGGCAAAGGCATAGCACGTTCATGGCAATGCGGTGACGGTTCGTTGCCAACGGTTCTGCATCATCAAAAATCAGGTCAGTAGAGGGTTGAGGCGTATCCCAATCCAGAATGACTTGATTCACCATTTTGTCTGACTCTGCGTCAATACTGGAAACTTTCCCCTTCAGGGTATCTTAGTCCTGCACTGAGCAGGATTGACTGAAGCAACGGTAGACCAATATTCAGCAAAAACTGATGGGACCTCTGTATGCAGACCAGATAAAATGCTTGTTTACAAAGATAATCTCAACCGTGAAAAGCCTGTAGAGTCAAACGCTGATCAACCACAACCAGAAACTCCATCTAAGGGTTCTAGCACTGTCTCTTCAAGCTGATTTTTGAGGAATTTGAGCTTGCTCCAGTTCCGCGAGCTTTGCTGCTCCTTCGGCTAACCGTCTTGCCAAGTTTGCCTTCACCTCAGGCTCAGTTTCACGCCGCAAACGCAGGCTTAATGCCTGTACGTGGTAGTGGTATTCTTCAACTGATCCAGGCTCAACAACTCGCATAATTACGGCTCAATGTAGCTGCGGATGGTCGTCAATGTTCTTTCTGGCTCCAAGTATACAAACAAAACAACCACCAGCTCATCCCCCGTAATTATCTCAAAATTTTAGACAGATTTGTAAAAAACCAATCACAGTAAAGTCGATAGTCCAAAGTTTGATTGGGGATCACGAAACGACTTGAAATCAGACAAGACAGGCTTCTAAAGCAGCCCGATCGGGTAAAGATGACTGTGCTCCAGTTTTGGTGACTGTCAATGCTCCGGCAGCCGATCCCCAGGTGAGGGATTCTCGTAACGATCGTCCTTCTGCCAATGCCACCGCCATGCCTGCATTAAACGCATCACCGGCTGCCACCGTATCGATCGCCTGAACCGAAAAGGCAGGCACCCAAAAAGCCTCGGACGCTGTGGCACAAAATGCCCCCGTCTCTCCGAGTTTAATCACCACCTGCTTCACCCCCCGTTGCAGCAACGCTTTTGCAGCTCGTTCGATCTCAGCAGGAGTATCCACCGCAAAGCCTACCAACTGAGCTGCCTCCACCGCATTCGGCGTCAGAATATCCACCAGCGTATAAAGCTCAGACGGCACCGTCGCGATCGCTGGAGCGGGGTCGAGAATCACCCGTACCCCTGCTGCCCGTGCTGCTGCTGCCGCCATCTGCACCGCTGGCAACGGGATTTCAAACTGCAATAGCAAGCTAGAAGCGCCTTCTAGTAGAGGCTGCAACCGCTCAACGTCTGTGAGATTGACCTGTCCGTTCGCACCCGGAATCACGATGATGTGGTTCTCGCCATCATCCGCCACCGCGATAATTGCCACCCCCGAATGGGTCGAGGTATCCACCTGTACCCCTTCACATTGCACCTGCGATCGCTGCAAACTCGCCAACAACTCCTGTCCAAACCCATCGCTGCCCACTCGACCCACCATCATCGTTGGCACCCCCAACCGCGCCGCCGCCACCGCCTGATTCGCCCCCTTGCCGCCCGGCACTCGTGCCAAATCGTGTCCCAATAGCGTTTCACCTGGCACTGGCAAACGCGGCGAGCGGGCGACTAGATCCAGATTGATGCTGCCAAAGACGACAATAGGTTGAAGCATCGGGGGAAAAGTGTTGAGGTTAGGGGTTAGGGATTAGGAGTTAGGAGTCAGGAAATTCTGTTTCTTCGCTTCTTCCCTCCTTTACGCCTTCCCCCTCCATTTTCCTATCTTCTCATTCCCTCATCCCCACTTCCAATTTCCGGTCAGAGCGGTTTTTAGTTGAAGAATGAAGTACAGAGTAACGGGGCAGCCTGCGTTTGGAGGAATGGATGGCAAAAATTTTGGACGATCGTTATGAAGTCCAGCAGCGTTTGAGTCGGGGTGAAGGGAAGGGCACAGTCTTAGCGCGGGATTTAATCACTCAAGAATTGGTCGTCATTAAGCTGCTAGTGTATCGCAGTAGCTTTGAATCTAAGGAATTAAAACTTTTTCAACGAGAAGCTGAAACGCTCAAAGCATTAAACCATCCGCTCATTCCTCGCTATCTCGATTATTTTGAACTCAATTTTCAGGATGGCAAGGGCTTGGGGCTGGTGCAAACCTATATTGAAGGGAAGTCTTTGCGAGATCTGCTCAAAGCAGGGCAAACGTTGACAGAAGCAGAAGCTAAGCAAATTGCTACATCAGTTTTGGACTTACTGATTTATCTACATAATCAACAGCCCCCCATTATTCATCGGGATATTAAACCGAGTAATCTTTTGATTCGTCCCCAGGGTGAAAAGACGATCGGGCAAGTGTATCTCATTGACTTCAGTTCAGCCCAAAATTTCCTTGCCTCAGCCAAAGGGTCTTTCACAGTTGTCGGCACTTATGGATACACCGCACCAGAACAGGTCAGCGGTCGTCCTATTACCGCCTCCGATCTCTACAGTCTGGGGGCCACCCTGCTCAACGCGATGACCAATCAAGACCCCGCAAGGCTACCGCGCAAAGGTCGCCGGATTGAGTTTGAGCACTTGACCCAATGCAGTCCTGCCTTTGCAGATTGGCTAGGACAAATGATTGCCCCCGCTTTAGATCAGCGATTTAGCTCAGCACGAGAGGCACTGCAAGTCCTCGAAAGCCCTCCCAGCCAAGGAGTGCCCCCTTTACTGCAAAAACCGATCGAGAGCAAAATTGTGCTGACCAAAGGCAAAGATTCGTTGACGCTGGTCATTCCCACTGGAATGGGAAAGCTGCGACTCCACATTGACGATCGTCAACTGATCCTATCCAACGAATTATTGGGTTGGAAGTACAAACAGACGGAACCTCTACGCCGAAAAGATTTAAGAAGGCTAGAAGTCAGCCCTTCACAAATTCTTATCTGGGGAGTCATCCAAAAACACGAACTTGGCAATGGTCTGTTGACCGAAGCCGAAACCCATTGGCTTGCACATGAGTTAAGCCAATATTTGCACCTGCCCATTACTCAAGTGCAAGATGAGGAGTAAGTTGGGGAATTCAATCTAGGAAGAGGTGTGAGGAAAACAGGAAAGATGGGAAAAGTTGAGTACCCTTTCCCATCCACTCCTTCACCCATCTACCCCTTCACTCCTCACTTTTGCCGCTCAGTCAACCCCCGCATTGCAGCAAAGAAGATCCGAAAATCTTCGCGCATGGGAGAGCTTTCAATGTCTTCACGCCAGAGGTCAAGGGCTGCTTTCAGATCTTCAACCCGGTGCTCCAGGGGAGCGGGGTCAAAGGGTGGGGGTAACTGAGCAATCTGTTGATTGATTTGGTTAATTTGTGCTTGGATTGGTGTGAGGTCAATAGGTGGGGGAGCGGCATGCTGCACTCGTGCTTGAAGTTCAGTGACCTCAGCTTGCAGTTGCATTAGCCCCTCATTAAATTGTTCCTGGATGGGTGTGAGGTCGATCGGCATATTTGCCAGCTCATAAATTTGGTTTTGCAAGCGGCTAATTTCACTTTGCAGTTGGGTCAGGCGATCGCTAACTTGCGCTTGCATGGGCGAAAAATCGATAATGGGCGGGGCAATATCCCGCAAGGATTGCTGTAACTGGCTCAAATCTGCCCGCAATTGGGTCACTCCCATTTGAATCGCACTGGTATCGGGCGCAGGCAGAGTCGCGAGTTGCTGTTGAATTTCCGATCGCACCCGGGTAATGAAATCTTGTTCCATCGTGTTTTGGCGATCGTACAAACTCCGCATTGCCGAGAAGATAAACTCAGAGTCTTCATTCGGTGAGTCTTGAGTTTCACGATGCCAGTCACTAACAACTACATTTAAGTCTGCAATTTGTTGTTCTAAAGCAGTGGAATCAAATGGAGCAGAAAGTTCTTCAATCTGACGACTCAGTTGATGAATTTGAATCTGTAAAGGCGTAATATCAATAGGTGCTGATGAAGGGCTTTGCAGATTTTTTTGTACATCTTGCAAATTGGTTTGCATTTCTTGCAAATTCATTTTTAGTCGAGCAATTTCTGTTTGCAACTGAATTAAACTGGCATGAATGGGTGCGTGGGCTGACTCAAGATCGGTGGCAGGTGACGCCAGATCCCGCATCTGTCGTTGCAGTTGGATCAGTTCATCCCGCAGTTGCGCCATTCCATCATTCATTTGGGCTTGTAGCAGGGCAACATCTACCATCGGCGGTTGAGCCGATTCCCTCAGTTTTTGCTGAAGTTGGACAATTTCTGCGCGCAATCCAGTCATGCCCTGGTGCATTTTGGCTTCCAGTGGCAGGAGGTCGATCGGGGTTGGTTTGCCAATTTCTTGCAACTGGGTTTGCATCCGCGCTAGTTCTGCCTGCAACTGGCTGATTGACAGGGTCATCTGGTTTTGTAGAGGCATCAGGTCAATCGCAGGCGCAGACTTCGCTTCCTGCATTTTTTGCTGGATTTGCACCATTTCTGCCTGAAGTTGCGTAAAGGCAATATCGAACTGGGTTTGCAAAGCCCCTAGATCGGTTGTGGAGTGTTGTACCCCTGCCTGAAGCTGGTTGCGGAGTTGAGCCATTTCGGATTGCAGCTGAGTCACTTCCGTCCGAATTGCTCCAAAGTCAGGTAAGGTCAGGGAGGTCAGGCTGCTCTGGATTTCTTCTCGCATCGCACTAATGAAGTCTTGCTCCATGGCATTCTGCCGCTCGTAGAGGCTACGCATGGCAGAAAATACGAGTGCCGTATCTTCGTTGGCAGGATTGGCTTTGACATCTTCGACCAGTTGAACAATCGTGGTTTGCAATTCGTCAAATCGAGCCTCCAGACGAGACGAATCCGCCGATAGGGGCAGTTGATCCAATCGCTGGGCAAGTTGCTCAATTTGTCCTTGCAAAGGCACCAGATTGGCAACAGTTGGAGTCGCAGTTTCTCGCAACCGATCTTGTAGATGAACGGCTTCCGCTTGGAGTTGCTGGATACCATGCTGAATTGCGGTCGAGCTGGCATTGGTGAGCGAAGCCAGGCTATTTTGTACTTCCAATCGCACAGCACTGATCACCTCTTGGGTGATGGCATCTTGCCACTCTTGCAAATGCTTAATTTCCAGATCACTGAGCGTCATCGCTTGCGATCGGTTGGGATATTCCCGATCGGCATAGGGATCGATACCGCTCATGCCCACGACTTCCTTATCTAATGAGTTGATATCAAACATTTCGGCTGGATTGAATTCTTCGCTTTGATCGGTGGAATCGGCCGGTAAAACTGCTAGATTTGGCAATGCACCCTCGGTGAGTCCTTGAAGTTGGGTCTGAAACTGCTCAATTTCGGCTCGCAATTGGGTTAATCCCAGGTGCACAGAATCGACATCCAAATGTTCGAGTTCTTGCAAGCGACTTTCTAGCTCTGTGCGAACGGTTTCAATTACTCCCTGCATCGGGCTAAAGTCAATTTGTTCGGGAACACTAGGCAGCGCTAATAATTGTTGGCGTAAGCTCTCAATACTGCCCGACACTAAATCGTTGAGTTCCAAAAAGTCGTGGTTGACTTGTTGAATCCCTTCACCTACATTTCTTTGGATCAGCAGATCTGCTCGACGCCGGTTCACCAGGTTCAACATCAAGGCGATCGACAAGGGTGTTGTTGCCATGAACGCCTGTCCCGAAACCTTGGATGCAACTGTGCCAACGACAGCCGCCGAGACTGACAAATATTCCGCAGTTTTTAACCAATTGTTATTTTGGCTGTTCATACCTTCCCAGCACCCACTTTATTAATATCCCGGTTCGCTGCATTGACTCAGACCCTCTACAAGCATTGGTTGCTCGATCGTGATATCCGACAGTGAACCTTTCATTCCGACCGTGGAACAAAGAAACTTTGTCTCCAAACCCTTGTGTGATGCTAATTGTCATCTTGATTAGAACGAAGCAATGGACGATTAACCCTGGCTGAGGATTGCCTTTATCCTCTCTTGGATGCGCTTGTCCTAAGCTGCCTGACAGCTGCGATACATGCGGTACAGCCGCCTGATCGGTTCATCTTAAAATTACGGATCTTCAAGGATGAGATCCGGAGAGTTCAAAATTGGGGAAAGGCAAGCTGACGTCTTCCCGACTTCTTCCCACTTCTTCCCTACATTCAAAACTACGCTCCTCGGAAAGAGCCGTGCGTGTCCACTGCCCAAAGCCGATTGGCTCGATCGGCATCTTGGGCTTCTTCAGATTTTTTCCTGCCCCCGTTTCGCTGTCCTAGCTACCGGAGCACTTGATATGAGAACCCGATTGAACACTCGATCTCTGATGTACGAAACGCTGGATCTCACCCCACCTGCACAAACAAGGGGACAAATGGCGGATAATCCGCCCCAGTCTTGGCTGGGCAAAGTCTGGCACTTTTTAGTGGATGCGCTGACCCCCCGCTATGAACCCATGATTCGGTTGATGACCGATCGCGCAGGCAATACCTGGTGGTTAGTCCACGACCCCATTTCAGGCAAAACCCGATGCATGAACTCTGAACACGAGGTGCGGATTTGGCTTGATCGCGATCGGCTTCACCGTCCCCATTGAAAAAGGGTTGCCCCCCAAGATAATCCTGCACCAAACCCGGAGGCAGCGATCGTATCTCCGGGTCGGATTTTCCCCTGCCGCACCGCTTCATCCAGCGCCAGGGGAATCGATGCGGCAGAAGTATTGCCGTAATTTGCCAGGTTACTAATCACTTTCTCAGTGGGAATTTTGAGCCGTTGAGCGATCGCATCCAAAATCCGTTGATTTGCCTGGTGCAGCAACAACCAATCCACCTGTCCAATGCTGTACCCAGCCCGATGTAAGGCTTTTTCAATCACTTCGGGCACTCGCTGCACCGCAAACCGATACACTTCTCGTCCATCCATGACGATGGGTTGATAGCTGCCTTGCGCCGCTATCACGTCCGCTGTCAGAACTTTAGGCTGCGGTTGGGCTGACAACGTCAGACTTCGGTTCAAGCTGCCATCACTGCGCAGTTCAAACCCCAGCAGCCGATCGGGTTCATTTGCCTGCAACACCACGGCACCAGCCCCATCCCCAAACAATACACAGGTGCGACGATCGTCCCAATCAACCCAGCGAGACAGCATGTCCGCCCCGATCAGCAGCACGGTTTCGTAAGCACCTGTGCGAATAAATTGCGCCGCATTCACCAGCCCAAACACAAACCCTGAACAGGCTGCCGTTAGATCAAAGGCAGCAGCACGGGTAGCACCCAACTCCGCCTGCACTTTTGCAGCCGTGCCAAACAAATCATCGGGGCTAGAGGTTGCCAAAATGATCAGGTCAATGTCGATCGGCTGAATCCCTGCCATAGTGATCGCAGACTGAGCTGCGGTCACAGCCAGTTGGCTGAGAGAAGTGGTTGGATCTGCCAGTCGTCGCTGTCGAATTCCCGTTCGGTCAGCAATCCACTCATCTGAAGTGTCTACCACTTGGCTCAAGTCGTGATTGCTGAGGACCTGAGCGGGAATGGCTGAACCGCAGCCTGTCAGGGCAACCCCCGTTCCACTCTGTTGCACCATCTTCTTCACCCGCGATTTGTAAGGATTGACGATCGCCTAAATCATTCTGCAAACATTGCTTTCCAGCACGTCAATCGTGCGCCCCCCGGCTTCATCAGCTTTTCGAGTTTAACTCTAAACTGTTTACAGAGTTTTTATATGGCAGCGCTTAGAATCTGTAGAACAGGTTAGCGAATTTTTCGTACCAGGGTGTTCCCATGTCCAATCGTTTAGCGTTTTATCAAGGATGGTAATGGCAACATGGAATTAATGCATCCAGGTCTTAAAGAATTGCTTTCGATCGAGCAATATGTTCCCAACCGCAAAATTGGGTTTTTATCGATCGAAACTCCACTACCAGAATTCTTCAAAAAACTCACCCAGTCAATTCCTAATTACTCGATCGCTCTGAATGTTCGGCGAGAATATCGCCATATCGCCACAGCCCTTAGAGCTTTTCAACTGAAAGATGTCGATTGTATTTTTTTATTTGAAATCTACTTACAACATGTATTTATAACACTGCCATTATTGGCATTAACTGGCAAAGAAATCTTGATTTGTTTGCATGGGGAACAACAATTTGCTGAAAAAAATATTATCAAATATATTGGATTACTTTACCTAAAGCTTTTTTTGAAATTATTTAAATCCAAAATTGTTTTATTTGAAATTGACGACAAAATTTTACCTGAAAAAGTTAGAATTCATTCAAAATCAAAAATTATCATTCCCCACCCGATCAGAAGTGATGTAGAGCCAACGCTGCCGCTAGGTAGCCACAAACCTGACAACGAACCCATTAAAATCGGCATTGTCGGCATGATTCGGGAAGACAAACCCATTTTTGAACTGGCAAAACGATTAGCAGCTTATACCAAACAAGCCGATTCTGGTTGCGAACTCATTATCGGTCTACCCTTCTATCAAAAAACTGAAAAAATTGAACAACTAGAAGTTCAGCTATATGACACCACCCAAGAAAGTGAATACTTCAACTTGCTAAAAAAACTAGATATTTTGGTGGCATTTTATAAGGGCGATCGCTACTACTATCGTGCCAGTGGTGTGGTAAATGATGCGGTCAGCTGTGGTTGTTATATTCTCGCTTCCGATTACCCCGTAATTCAGCATCAATTGCTCTCTCCCGTCGAAGTGGGCAAAACCTTTCAAACCTTCGATGAGCTGGAGTCCCGCATTAGCGAAGTGATTCCCCACATCCGTAGTCATGGCAAAGACAATCAGTGGCTCTGGCGCGAGGGACGCACTGCCAAAACGATCGCGAAACAGTTGTTTAGTGCAGAATTGGACGGCAAACAGGAGACCCTGGACTGAAGTCTTGATCGATCAGTCCAGAGTCCAGAGATCCCCCAACTCATTCAGCAAAATATTGCAACCGCTGTATCTTCCCTGTCACCACCAGTGCCGCGACAAAGCCTGGTGCAGGCACGAAGCAATGCAGTGCCCACTGGTTTAAGTTCGGCACCAGGTCTGGTTTGCCTTGCGCCCAATGAACTTCAATTTGCTGTAAAGAATGCGCCAACCCCGTGCCGATCGCCTTCACATACGCCTCTTTGCAAGTCCAGTACTGAAAAAAAGCACCCGGTTGAGCCAGCGGAGAAAGGCTTTGTAGCCTCGTGACTTCTGCCGCTGAAAAGTAGCGTATTGCCAGTTTTTTCGCTTTTGGCATGGGACGAATTTGCTCTAAATCGATCCCCACTTCATAGTCGCGCATCACCGCACACAACGCCAACCCCTGAGAATGCGCCAGATTGAACCGAAAAGGAGAAGCAGAAGGAGTTGCCAGTGAGGGTTTACCGCGCTCACCATAGCAAAACTGCACCTGCTCCGGTGCTTCTTCCAAGTAGTAACTCAAAATTTCTCGCAACCGCCCCCGACCGACAATAAACCGGGCGCGATCGGACTCAAAATGAAATCGATTTGCCCGTACTTGTTCGTCATGCGACAGCAAGTCAAACCAGGATGCCAGTCGCTCTGGAGCTTGATCTAAAAACACGCGCCAAACATGAACCTCTTGTGGTGAAAGACTCAAGGGTGGTTCAGGCAGTTGCCAGATTTCTTCTTCCGGCACAAAGATAGACTCCATTTCTGAGCACACGGGTATCTTTTGAGACTTGCTTGAAAGACATGATCTAAGCAACAATTTTCCCACTCAAATGGGTGAATTCTGATGAATCCTAAAACTTCATTAATGCAGAGATTTATCAATGCTTAAAAAGTGCCTTGACTCATCCCCAAGAGTACCGGGAGCAATTCCTGAAAGGATGGCGATTGCTTCATTAATCAGACCGGAATTTGTTTTTTTGATGAAACCGCTGATGAATCCTGCTCTGGACTCGATTGGGTATGTAAATATTCCCTGGTAACGGCACTCAAGTTTGTTCAAAACTTTCCGCATCGAGCCAATCCGTTTAACCTTACTCCTTGAGAGTTGTGCAAATGACTCAATGCCTTGACACTCCCACTGCTCCCCCTATCGGGACTTCCACTCTGGTCGAACTCTTACGTTGGCGCGCCACTCAGCAGCCAAATAAACACGCTTACACCTTTTTGGTCGATGGTAAATCCGAAGGTTCCTCGCTCACCTACGCTGAATTGGATCAGCAAGTACGGGCGATCGGAGCAAAATTGCAACAGCACAATGCCAAAGGTGAAAGAGCATTGTTGCTCTATCCCCAGGGATTGGAAGTAATCGCCGCGTTTCTGGGATGTCTTTATGGCGGAGTCATTGCAATTCCGGTGCCGCCTCCGGATGCCAGTCGCCTCAAGCGCTCTTTACCCCGCCTGCGGGCGATCGTTCAGGATGCTAAAGCTTCCTTTGCCCTCACCACCGGGCGCATTCTAGAGACTCTGGAAAGTGCCGGACTGGACTTCCCCGAATTTGCCGACATGACCTGGATCGCCACGGAAGAAGTCGATCTGGGCTTGGCAGACCAATGGCAAGATCCCGCAGCACATGGCGATACCCTGGCATATCTGCAATACACCTCTGGCTCCACCTCCACTCCAAAAGGGGTGATGATTAGCCACCAGGACATTCTGCATCACTCTTCTTACCTGCAACGGGCTTGTGGCTACACGGAAGACAGCGTCACCATCACCTGGATGCCCTATTTCCACGACTATGGCTTGGTGGAAGGGCTGACTCAACCCTTGTACAACGGGCACCCTTGCTATGTGATGGCACCCTTTGCCTTTATCAAAAAGCCCATTCACTGGCTTCAGGCAATGTCGCGCTATGGCGGCACTCACAGCCAAGCGCCCAACTTTGCCTACGACCAGTGTAATCGCCGCATCAAGGAAGCCCAAATTGCCGATCTGGATTTGAGCCGTTGGGTCGGCGCAGGCAATGCAGCTGAGCCGATCAACCCCAAGGTAATGAAGGAGTTTGCTAAAAAGTTTGCGCCGGCAGGGTTCCGTTGGGAAGCGTTTGCACCTGCCTACGGCTTGGCAGAAGCAACTCTGTTGGTTACCACCAGCCCTCGCCTACAAACGCCAGTTTTGCGAGCATTTGATACCAGCGCCTTAGAAAAGAACAAGGTATTGGAATCGGCTCCCGATCGCGACAGTGCTCGCATCATGGCAGGTTGTGGTCAACTAGTCTGCGAAACCAAAGTGGCGATCGTCAACCCAGACACGAAAACACAATGTGCTGCTGATGAAATCGGCGAAATTTGGGTTTCTGATCCTGGTGTGGCTGGCGGTTACTGGAATCGTCCCGAAGAGTCGGAAGAAACCTTTCGGGCACACACCGCTGAAGGCGAAGGTCCCTTCTTACGTACGGGTGACCTAGGCTTTATGCATCAAGGTGAATTGTTCGTCACCGGACGGATCAAAGACCTGATCATCATTCGAGGCACTAACCACTATCCTCAAGACATTGAGTGGACCGTGCAGCAAATCCACCCGGCCCTGCGTCCTGACTATGGTGCCGCCTTCTCCATTGATGTGGATAACGAAGAAAAGCTGGTCGTAGTGCAAGAGGTGGAACGGCAACAACAGGAATTTGATACTGAGGAAGTGATTACCTCCATTAGACAGGCGATCGCTGAAATCCACGAACTCCAAGTCTATGCAGTGGTACTGGTGAAACCCGGCAACATTCTCAAGACCTCCAGTGGCAAAATTCAGCGTCGTGCCTGTAAAGCCAGCTTCCTCGCAGACGAATTGGGTGTGCTGGCAGATTGGAGCGAAAATCCCAAAATCAAATCCAACTACAAGAATCTGCAATCGGAAGTCGATTCGCTGCTGGAAAAAATCCAGACTGCTCACTAATCACCCACATCTAGCCACTGGTACTGGATTGCTATGCATCCTCTCAAACACTACTGGGTCGCTGAAGCACTCGAACGAGATCTGGGCGATCCCCTCAATCCCGACAGCATGATGTCGTTCAAACAGGTGGTTGACCTGGATGAAAAGGAAGAATTTCCCCATGACATCGTCAACTGGCTCTATAACTGGAATCTTCACCATCACTACATTCCCGCCGAATGCGGTGGCGAATTCACCAACTTTGAAGAGTTCGTTGCCTTCGTGCGCGTGTTGTCTCGCCGCGACTTGACCGCAGGCATCGCCTTCACCACCATGTTCTGGTCTTTTCTGGTCTGGATGGCGGGCACCGACGAACAAAAGCGTCGTCTGGCTTCGTTCATGAAAGACCAACACGGTGCCATGTGTCTTTCCTATTCCGAAAAAGCGCATGGGAGTGACCTGTTGGGTGGCGATGTCACCGCAACCCAGGTGCCTGGTGGCTACTTGCTGAATGGCGAGAAGTGGCCCATCAACCGGGCAACTATCTCTGGTGTCACCTTTGTGTTGGCAAGAACCGATGACGCAGGTGGTGCGCGGAGTCTGTCGCTGTTCATGGTGGAAAAGAGCAAGCTGGATGAGAAAACCTACACCCACTTGCCCAAGATTCTCACCCATGGCATTCGTGGCTCTGATATGAGTGGCATTCGCTTTGAGGATGCGTTTGTTGCCGAAGATGCCCGCCTGGGTGCCGAGGGAGCTGGACTGGAACTGGCGCTGAAGGGCTTTCAGATTACTCGTGCCCTCTGTGCTGCCTTTTCCCAAGGCGCAGCCGATACCGCACTCCGCACAACGCTCAAATTTGCGATGAAGCGCAAGCTTTACGGCAAAACGGTTTTCGACATGCCCCAACCCCGCCGGGTGCTGACCGATGCCTTCCTGGATGTGCTGATTGGCGATTGCGCGACGATCGGGGCTGCTAGAGGCTTCAGTGTGGCACCGGAACAGTTCTCCGTCTGGTCTGCGGTGGTGAAATATTTTGTCACCGTCAAACTAGAAGCCATGGTGACAGACGTTTCGGCGGTTCTGGGCGCTCGCTTCTACATGCGGGAAGAGTTTGAATTCGGTATTTTCCAGAAGACACTCCGCGATGTTGCCATTATCAGCATGTTCGATGGCAGCACAGTGGTGAACTTGCATGCGCTGCTGCTGCAAATGCGACAACTGGCAAAATATCGCGCCCGCAACAAGGAACGTAACCCAGAAGTGCTAAATGCCCGTCTGGAAACCAGCTTTGGTCTAGACAAACCGTTGCCTCCGTTTGATGGTCGCAAATTAGAACTGGTCAGCCGAGGTGCCGATGATGTTCTCCAGGGATTGCCTTTGGCATTGACCCAACTCGCCAGCCTGAAAGCAGACAAGAGCTTGACTCCAGAAGTTCTGCATCAGGTCACCACTTTCACCGAAATGATTCAGGCAGAACTCGATAGCCTGGATGCCCACGTGACCGCATCCAGCTTTGAGTACGGACATGACCAGTCGCCTGAATCGTTTGAAATGGCGAAACAGTATTGCACGCTCCACACGGCAGCCGCTTGCGTGCATATGTGGCTGTACAACCGTCACCACTTGGGCGACTTTTTCGCCAAAGGGGAATGGCTGGCGCTGTCTCTGCGTCGGCTGATGTTGACCTTCCGTCGGGAAAAAGATTTGCCGCCTCGTTTGGATGATGCGGCGATCGCCCAGGAACTCATTCGGCTCTATAGCGAAGACCGGATGTTCTCTATTGTCCCCTTCCAGCTTGCTCCAGCACAGCCGGAAACTGCTTCTGAACCCTCTCAAACCCTCCAATTACAGGCTAAGTAAAACCATGACTCAAGCAACTGCAACCACCGAAATCTTCGCGATCGAAGCAATCCAAACCTGGATGGTGAACCAAATTGCCACCCAATTGTCGATTCCGGCTGCCAATATCAAAGTGAGCGAACCTCTCACCCGCTATGGTCTGGACTCGATCGACTCAGTCACGATCGTAGGCGATTTGGAAGATTGGTTGGGCGAAGACCTGCCCTCCACCTTGTTGTGGGACTACCCCACGATCGCAAAAGCTGCCAGCTACTTGGTCGAAGAAATCGGCGTATCGCCTGCTGCAGAAGCAGCTTGATCCTAAACAGAATGATGGATGGCAATTGTCCATCATTTTGTGAGACAAGTAAATCTTCTGTAGAGACGCGATGAATCTTCGTGAGAAACGTGATTCATCGCGTTTTTACGGAATAGGATGCAATTATTGATTGATTGATCTTAGATAGAGTTTAGACAACTGATCTTGGACACAAGACTGGAAGCTGTTTTAGTCCGGGTATCTCAGGCTGAACCCTCTTTCAGTTCACACATCCAAAGTCGATCGTCTCCAAGTCCAATCTCGGTTCATCACTGCGTTTTGGTCACGCCAAAAGTCCTGAATACCCCGATTGCCTGGGAGGGCGCATTCCTTGAACTTTTCAGATTTTTCTTTCTGGTGGGTTTTATTACTGTTTAGCATTCCCTTTTTTACCCTGCGCTATGTGGGGAAGTCTCTGAACCTGTGGCGAGACCCTTTCGACGGCATCGGTCTAGCCATCATGTCGTTGACTTTGTTTCTGAATGCGTCTCCCACCAGCTTTATTATTTTTATCTTTGAAATTATTTTCAATTATTTGATGGTGACACTGATGTTGCGGCGTCAGGGATGGCAAGCTAAAGCGATCGCCACCGTCGTCATCATTATTGATGTTGCCATTTTGGCGTATTTCAAATATGTCAATTTTTTCGTCGAAGGCGTGGTGGGATTAGCGTTTCCCAGCCTTGCGGCAGACTGGCAAGCTCATGCCGAAATCCATAGCGCCATCCCCCCCGGTTTGTCTTTCTACACCTTTGAAATGGTGTCATTTGTGGTGGACTCTTACACGAGTCGTAAGAAGCGCCCGGTGAAAGCCCTCGATTATTTGAATTTTGTTTCCTTCTTTCCTCATGTGGTAGCAGGACCGATTGAGCGAAAATCCACGCTGTTTTCTCAGATGGAATCTTTCCGCTTCAAATTCACCTTGGATAACTTTAATGAAGGCTTTCGATGGTTGTCACTCGGCTTGTTCATGAAGTTTGTTCTGGCAGACAACCTGACTCCCTTTATTGATGTCAAAGTCGCAACTAATGCCTGGCTGGTCTGGTTTCATGCCTTTCTGTTTACCTTGCGAATTTACTTTGACTTTGCTGGGTATAGTTTCGTTGCATTGGGATTAGCCAAGTTTTTCGGGGTCAAGCTAACGTTGAATTTTCTCGCTCCTTATACCTCCCAAAGCATCAATGAGTTCTGGCGACGGTGGCACGTCACCCTGAGTACCTGGTTCCGGGACTATGTTTTTATCCCGCTAATGGGTAAAAGAAGTCAGTGGGCAGCCTTTTATCTGTTTATCACTTTTACTCTGTCGGGCTTCTGGCATGGAGCCGCCTGGAATTTTATCCTGTGGGGTGCGTATCACGGGGCTTTATTGCTGGTGCTGCGATACGCAGGACGCCCTTTCTATCGGTTTGTGGGTGAGCGATTGTTCATGCCTCAATTCATCTCCTGGGCATTGACCTTTCTTTCAGTCATTCTGGGTTGCGTGTTCTTCATGGAGACGGATTCACGTCGCCTGTTGACCAAGCTGCTTACACTGGTCTCTCCGTTGGCTTATTCACCTGGCAAGCTGGTTGAAGCCTGGGGTAGCTTTAGTTTTAATGAAGGAATTTTATTGAGTGTAACGCTGGCGCTGGCAATTGGCGTATTGCTCCTGGAACACTTGGCAATTTGGTTAAAGCGAGAAGGAGAGTATGACTTGTTGACTTCTCCCTGGGTGGCTCGAATTTTGTTTGCCTCAACCGTTCTGTTTGGTGCAACCGCACCTTCCCCATTCATTTACTTTAGTTTCTGATGCGAAAGATTCTAAGATTTGCCAGTTGGTTTGCAGTTGCTGGATTAGCCTGGACAGCGGGCTATTTCTACAATGCTCGCTATGGGGGAGAACTGAGTTGGCTCCGCATCATGTACGAGCAGAAAATGGCGATCGCCAGTCAGGTGCAAGCGCCCCACCGAGTTTTGATTGTGGGAGGATCGGGTGCCCACTACAGTGTGGATGCAGGGCAGATGCAAAAGACGCTGGGCATGCCCGTACTGAACATGGCAACCGATGGTCCGGTCGGTCTGGATGTGATTCTGCCAGCAGTTTCTCCTGTAATTCGACCGGGAGATATCGTGTTATTGATTCCCGAATATTTGCTGCTGCTGGATGAGGATGGCTTTGGCGATCGTTCCGGGCAGTTTGGCATGGCGATCGGCAAGCCAGGCTTGGGCAACATTCCTGCCAAGCAATTGGCACAAGACCTGCTGCTGTTGGGTGTGCCCACCTTGAGAGCCGCCACCAAATCTACGTTGGATCTGGTGGAAAAAGGGCGCTTGACCGGCTACTACTCCGATCCCATCACCGCCAATGGTGATCCCATCGTCATCAACCCTCGAATTGGCAAATGGTGGCAACTCAAGATCGACGGGTCAATCTCTCCTCATGCGGCGCAACGGATTCAAAAATTCAAGCAAGAAGTGGAAGCGAAGGGTGCAACTCTGGTGCTGGGTCTGTCCTGGATCTACGGCAGCACAGATGAAGCTACGGTGAAAAACGTTCGCACCACTGCCGAAACCCTGGAAAAAATTGCTCCTACGCTGTATGACAAAACATCTTTGAATATCAAAACTGACGCCAGTCTATTTGCGGATACGCATTACCATCTCAACCCCAATGGTCGAAAACTTCGATCGGCTGAATTAGCTCAGAAGCTCCAGGAAGTCCTGGACAAAACGACTATTCCCCCAATTCCTCAACCTTCTCCCACTCCTACTCCTTAACGTGGTCAGCGCTTATGTACTGCAAAAAAGACCCGGATGAAATCCTGAGCCTACCTGCCCAGTTGGGGCAGACGCGACCGACCCGTATTTGTATTTTGGGAGGGGGTTTTGGTGGACTGTATACAGCGCTGTACTTACAAAAATTTGCCCAATTACGATCGCCCCACTACGAAATCACCCTGGTGGAACAGCGGGACAACTTTTTGTTTACTCCGTTGCTCTATGAAGTCGTAACGGGCGAACTGCAACCCTGGCACATTGCCCCCCCTTATCAAAAATTGCTGACTGGCAAGAATGTTCACTTCTGCCAGGATAGTGTCCAGGATGTGGATCTGAACAGACGATCGGTGCATCTGCAAAGTGGCAAAACTCTCCATTACGATTATCTGGTTTTGGCAGTGGGTAGCTCACCCCAACTGAACTGGGTGCCGGGTGCCGCCACTCATGCCCAAACCTTTCGTTCATTAGCAGATGCCGAGCATTTAAGAGAACGACTCCGGTTTTTAGAAGCATCCGATCGTCCGATTATTCGAGTGGCGATCGCGGGCGGCGGTCCCAATGGGGTTGAAATTGCTTGCAAGATCGCCGATCGGCTCAAGCATCGGGTTGAAGTACGCTTGATCGAACGCGGCGACCAAATTCTCAAAACTTTTACTCCCGGTAGCCGCAAATTCGCCTATCGCGCTCTAAAAGAACGGGGCATTCAACTCCATCTCGATACCAGCATCACTGCGATCGAAGCGGATCAGATCACCCTCAGCCACCAGGGAGACGTGAAAACCTTACCCACCGACTTGGTGCTATGGACGGCTGGTACTCAAATAGTGGATTGGGTCAAACAACTCCCCTGCCAACACAACCCCCAAGGACAGCTTTTCTCTCTCCCCACGCTGCAACTGACAAACTATCCCGAAGTCTTTGCTCTCGGCGATTTAGCAGAAATCCAAAACCCTGGCAAGCCGAAAGTGCCAGCAACTGCTCAAGCAGCCTATCAACAAGCAGACTGCGCAGCGCAAAACCTGTGGCGAGCAATCAAACAACGCCCCCTGCTGCAGTTTCGCTATCTTCACCTGGGTGAAATGATGACCCTGGGACAAGGAGAGTCAGTGGTCTCCAGCTTTGGTATAACGTTGGGGGGTGCCCTCGCTCAAGTGATTCGTCAGTGGGTTTATGCTCAACGCCTTCCAACTCTGCACCATCGCTGCCAAGTCATGCTGCACTGGATTGGACAAGGCATCCTGAAATGCTTTCCCCGACAATGGCAACCCCATTTACGCCAAACGAGCAAGAAATTAGCTACTCGCCCACGCTTTACATCCGGACATGCCGATCGTCGCGCGCCTTATTAGAAGTAAATAGGTGAAGCAGTGAAGAAATGCTGGCGCTTAAAACTCACAACTTCGGCAACCGGCACTCTGTGCGTTGGCAACCCGGTTCATAGGACTGACAAAAATTCTCCCTCTTCCTATCTCTTTCTATCACTCATTCTCCTGATCCCTATCCCCTACCCCCATTCTTGATCCCCTATGGTTACGAGTGAGCCAAAACCAAAAACCCTCTTTGGTGCAAAGCTCGATGAGATATTCGGGTTAGATTTGCGATCGCTGGCGCTGTTCCGTATCGGTCTGGCGCTCGTCATCCTCACAGATTTATGTTTGCGGACTGCGGATGCCTCGGCGCTCTATAGCGATGAAGGAGTGTTGCCTCGAACAGAACTCTTTAAAATACTCAACCCTTGGTATTGGTCGCTGAATTTAATCAGTGGACAACCGTTGATTCAAGGGTTGATTTTTGGCACGGGGATATTCTTTGTCCTGCTGATGCTGGTGGGCTATCGCACGCGATTTGCCACGATTGCCACTTGGGCGCTGGTCATTTCCATCCATAACCGCAACCCAGCATTGATTTTTGCAGCCGATGATGTGCTGCGAGCAATTTTGTTTTGGGCAATGTTTTTGCCGTTGGGGGGACATTACTCCATAGATCGGGCGCTGAATACCCAACGAGATCGCCTACCCCAAAGAGTAGTTTCAGGCGCAACCCTGGCGTTTGCCGTCCAGCTTTGCTTTATCTATATTTTTTCGGCAGGGTTCAAATCCACCAGCCCTAACTGGACAACCGAAGGATCTGCAGTCTACTATGCACTGAGCTATGACCAATACGTCACTTCGATCGGCAAGCTGTTGCTCAACTTCCCCTGGTTGATGAAGATTTCGACCTACTTCACCATGGCGCTGGAATGGGTCGGTCCGCTGTTCATTTTCATTCCCTGGCGTAACAGCTTCTTCAAATTTTGGACTGTGGTGACCTTCATTCTGCTGCACGCAGGTTTTGGGCTAACCCTGAATCTAGGCATTTTCCCCTTTCTCAGCATTGCCTGCTGGCTGGCGTTTCTACCCAGTGATTTTTGGGAAAAGCGAGCAAAACGGGTCTATGGCGATCCCCAGTATGGACTGCGGATTTACTATGATGCTGATTGCGGATTCTGCAAAAAGGTCGTTCACTTAATCCGGACGTTTTTAGTACTGCCACCCGATACCCCCCTACTGATGGCACAGGACGATCCCAGCATTTACGCTGATATGGAAGCGTATAACTCCTGGGTGGTAGTGGACTGGCAAGGCAACCGCCACTTCAAATGGGAAGGGATTGCCTATGTTGGTAGTATTTCGCCCTTGTTGCACCCCATTGCCGCTTTACTGCGACGTGAACCGGTAATGACAATGGGAACTCGGTTTTATGAGACGATCGCCACCCATCGACGAACCGCAGGTGCCTTCACTCGACCCTTCCAATTTAAGGATCTGGAAGTTCGACCCACCCGAATGTTTAATATCGTGACCTGGCTGCTGTTAGCCTACGTCACGCTCTGGAACTTCAAAGCCCTGATGCCCGACAAACTCAACCGCAAAGTGTTGAACTCGATCGATTGGATTAGTCGTGTGCTGCGAGTCGATCAAAAGTGGAGCATTTTTTCACCAGGACCGCCCAAAGACGATGGTTGGTTCGTTATCCCTGGCAAATTAGCAGACGGCTCAGAGGTCGATATCCTTCGCAATGGTGCACCCATTGCCTGGGAAAAACCCACGGTTGCTACCCGCAATGCTATTTACCACAATATGCAATGGCGTACTCTGTTTATTAATATGAACCGGGGTAATAAGCGCGTACTTTATCCCAACTATGCCAACTACCTTTGCCGCAGCTGGAATGCTCGTCACAGTAGCAAACAACGGCTGGTCAGTTTTGAAATCTATTTCATGAGTGAGCGAACCGTACCGCAGGGTCAATCCCAAACCGTAGATCGGCAAAACAATTGGCAGCAATCTTGCTCTAATTCATCTAATTAATTGCAAAGAACCATAGGCATTACAAACAATAACATTTAGACAAAAAGGCTCTGGGTTGTGCCAATCAATCTTTGGATCAAGCATGTGACAGAGAGAATCAACCTAAGCTTGGTCTTGATTCTTGTACTCGCTACATTTTTGAGGGTATTTTTACTCTCAAGTATTCCCAACGGCTTCACCCAAGATGAGGCAATTAATGGCTATGATGCCTATTCCATTCTCAAAACTGGTAGAGATGGATTTGGCGTATTTTTGCCTATGTTTGTGAGATCGCTTAATGATTATCGAGAATCTCCTCACATCTTTCTACTCGTCCCATTCATCCAACTTTTTGGGTTAACTGAATTGGCAACCCGATTGCCATCAGCCTTAATTGGAGTGCTGACAGTATGGGTTGTTTATTACCTCGCCAAAGAACTCTTCAACCAACGGATTGGTTTATTTGCATCCCTGTTTCTTGCCATCAGCCCCTGGCACATTCAGTTCAGCCGTATCGGCTTTGGCGCAATTTTGGTTCCCTTTTGCTTTTGTTTGGGCTTACTTTTTCTCTTCAAAAGCTTCAAGCAACCTTTCTATCTCTATCTCAGTGCCCTGGGATTTGGTTTGACACTCTATACCTACGCCGCTGCTCGCGTATTCACTTCTCTTTTCTTAGTCGGAGTTTTGATTTTATTTGGTCGACACTTCTGGCGATTTAAAAAGCAAACTGCGATCGCCAGCGTCATTTTTTTGACAATTTTCTTGATTCTGCTGCAATTCTGGATTTCACCAGAAGGAATGGCTCGGGCAAAATTTGTGGGCTTGGTCAAAGATCCGATCCTACTGCTCCAAAACTATCTATCCTACTTCAGCCCCGATTTTCTCTTTTTAAATGGGGATGCTAACCTACGCCATAGTCCAAGAGGCATTGGCGAGTTGTACTGGATTGAGATGATTACCGTGCCGGTTGGTCTATTTTTCCTATTTAAGCACGGTGGTAAACCTCGAAATGCTTTATTGTTGTGGTTCTTCCTTTATCCCATTCCCGCCATTTTGACCGAACCAGGACATGCCTTGAGGGCGATCGTCGGCTCCCCCTTATTTGCCATTCTTTCAGGATACGGGTTTGTCCAGATAATCGAGCGTCTAAAATTTACATCTAAGCAAATAATTTGGAGCATTGTCTTTTTAGCTACACTTAACATTTCCATATTTTGGAAATTCTATTTTATAGACTATCCGAAAGATGCATCCTATAAAGTTTGGCGATATGGAATGAAAGAAACAATTAATTACATAGAAAAAAATTCAAACTGTGTCGTAATTAGTAATCTCTTTCATCACACTCATACATTTATCCTGTTCTATACACAATACGATCCCAGTCTGTATCAAAAGTCTCCATTGGACTCAAGCATCACATTTCAGGGGCAGGGTGGTTATTCATTAGGAAAATATCGCATCATGCCAATTTCAAAAGACTTAAAGCTTGACCAAACTTGTTTGCTCGTTCTGATGCCCGGTGAAAACAAGATATTAGAGCAAGCCGGCTATCGTTTAAGCAAAGTCAAACTGATTAAAAATCCACACAATAAACCAGAAATTCAGATTTTTCGAATAGATTAGGTGACTGCATCTAGCTAACTAAAAACATCTACTTCAGCAAAATCAGGTGCATTTTCCGGAAGTTTGAAACTGTGTCCGAAAAGGATTAATTATCAGACGAGGACATATTTATCATGGGCTTTTTAGATAGATTAAAACAGGCATTGCCGCAACTTAGCTTTCTTCTTGCCCTATTTTTCGGAACTCGATTGATGCTGACATTAATCGCAGTCTTTACGCGAAGTATTTTGGGGCATAAAAGCCCTATCAAATTTGGTGTAACTCAGTATCCTTGGTTAAATATATGGGGAGAAGCTGATACTTTTTGGTATATCGATATTGCTAAAAATGGCTACTCATCGCATACAAACCTACTTGGACAAGGAAACTATGCCTTTTTTCCACTTTATCCTATGTTAATCAAGTTTTTAGGAGCTGCTACTGGTAATAAGTACTATCTAGCCGGCTTACTCATCTCCAATTTTTCTTTAATTTTTGCCTGTATTTTTCTTTACAAATTAGTGAATCAAACATCTAATCAAAGAATAGCGCTAAACACAATTAAATATTTATTTTTATCTCCAACTGCTTTTATATTATCAGGAGTCTTTACCGAATCGCTTTACTTATTCTTGACAGTTGTGATATTTTATTTTACCTATAAGCGTAATTGGATTTTAGTCGGAGTAGTGGGATTTTTTGTGGCACTAACTCGAAATCTGGGAGTCTTACTGATCATTCCCTTACTCTTTGAATATTTAAAGGAAATTCATTTTGATGTAAAAAAAATAAGACTAGATATTATCTTTCTATTTTTGATCCCACTAGGATTAATACTCTATTCATTTTATAATTACCATCTAACTGGAGATTTTCTAGCTTTTAAAACGGTACAAACAGCCTGGGGTCGGAGCTTTAGTAATCCTTTTCACGTTGTAGTTCATGGATTATACAAGGCTTTTTACCAATCTAATATTCGCAATTATCTAGATGCCTCAATCGCATTAATTTCCTTGGCAATTCTTTGTATTTTCTATAAAAAGATTGGATTTTCTTACTGGCTATTTGGAATGTACTCAATTTTGATTCCTCTCTCAACTGAATTAGAATCAATGCCAAGATACATTTTGCCAATCTTTCCAATTTATATTATTTTAGCTAAATTAGGTGAAGATCATTCTTTTGATCAAGTCACAACAATATTTTTGGGATTGCTACAAGGTTTCTTAATGGTTTTTTGGAGTAGTGGCTATCCATTAATTGTTTAATATACTGAGATAGAGGCTGCTTTTAAAACTTTCAACACTCATGACTCAAATTTGAGTAGATGAATCCAAAATTTACTGATATGGGGTATCTTAAGTCATCAGAGAATTTTTTTTAAAAAGTAGCAAATGGAGTCGGGGCAAACCCAGATGAAGAATTCTGGACATCATTGTTCTATAAAAATGTTGATTTTGATGAGTCTACTAGATTAACGCCGCACAAAAGGTTATTAAGTGAATAAGGAATCAATTCCTTATTCACCAGTACTTGACTCTAATATTACTTTTAAAAAATAAAGAAGCGATTCACTCAAAAATACCAAAGCCACCCTGTCAAATATGTGACACTAAGAACAAACAACATTTTCATTCTGATACGAGGAGAATAAGTATTAGTAAATCCAGCTTACTTTCTCAGTTAACTGTAAAGAATTAACAATCCTAGATAATCATAGAAATTTAGATTTTCAAGATTGGAACTCAATGCAAGTTATTAAAATCTTTATGCTGAAAAATCAAACAATGCAAGACTGGCTAAAAATTCCTCTTTGGTTAAAAACCTTGATCGTCCTATCTATTCTTCTGGGAATTTTTTTTAGATTCTATAATCTGGAATTAAAGGTCTATTCTTTTGATGAGACTTTTACGTCCACTTATATGTATGGTCAACATACCAAGGCTTTTAACAATTTTGATGGCGCCGTTCTCAGTGTTAGTGATATCCAGAAATACTTGTTTATTGATCCAGATAAAAGCTTGATTCAATCGATTCAGCAAGTTTTATCAAAAATCTATGTTTTCCCTCCACTTTATCCAGTACTCGGATTAATTTGGTCTTATCTATTTAGTTTTTTTTCCCATGATTCACTGACAATTCAAAGAAGCTTTTCAGCCTTTTTGAGCTTGCTTTCACTTGTTGGAATTTATTGGTTAGGAATTGAGTTATTTGAATCTAAAATCTCGGCTTCTGTTGCCGTTGCCATTGCGGCTATCTCTCCGTTTCATCTACAATATGCTCAAGTCATACGTCCTTACAGTATTCTCATTGCTGCAACAGCTTTTTCTAGCGCTTGTTTACTCAGAGCCATTCATAAAAAAATTAAGATCTGGTGGATATTCTATGCCTTGAGCGTCGCCTTGGGGCTCTATGCTAATGTGCTATTTGGATTTGTTCTGGTGGCTCATACAGGATATCTATTCATCACTGAAAAATTTAGAATTACTGAGAGATTAATTGCTTATTTGACATCGGTTGGTATTGGAACGTTAGTTTTTATGCCCTGGTTTGTCACATTTCTGACTGCTAATGCGCTGGAATATTCTGTCGATCAGGTGAGTGAACGTGAATCATGGATGGGATTGATCAAAGCCTGGAGTAGAGCAATTCAAGGAGTATTCGTTGATGTCTATAATCCCTGGTTTTCTTCCAACCTTTTTCGAGTATTCCAGGCAGCACTCGCCCCGATCGTACTGACCATCGTTGCAGTTTCAATTTATCGGTTATGTCGTGAAACTTCTGGAAAAATCCGCACTTTTTTGTTGGCACTCGCGATCGCTTCAGGTGTCAGCCTAATGCTCAAAGACTTAATCATGGGAAGCGCCATTACCACTCGTCTACGATATCTGATTCCTTTTGTCCTAAGTACCGAATTGATGGTTGCTTACTATATTGGCAGGTTGTTAAGTACCAAACAAACCTTTTCAAGAAAAGTAGGGCAATTTGCATTATCCATCCTGATTATAGGTGGTATGGCTTCATGTCTAATCATTTCTCAAGCACGCTCCTGGACTGCTTTCGGTAGTCCTCATTTTCCTAAAACAGCTGATATTATTCGCCAAGCAAATCACCCTTTAGTGGTTGTGACCCATCTAGATCGGGCATTTTCGATGAGCTATTTGGTAGATAAAGATACATCTTTCAAGCTGTTGCAAAAAACTACTACGATTCCAGAGAGCTTTAGCACAATCTTTTTACTTGAACCCTCAACCGATATATTTGATAAATTGAAGGAAAAATACAAAATTAAGACCATTGATGAAAAGGGAGAACTCTTTCAAGTCAAACCTTTAAACCGTATTTAACTATATTTAATTTATATTCAGGCTGCCCTTTACCCTAGCCCATGAAAAAGATTGTTGCTCAAGTCCTAAACCGAAAGTTTTCTGTTCTCTTTTTATTTATCATTTCGAGTATTCTAATTGGATATGCTTACAAAGCCCTTCCCATTCGGCAAGGAGATGGTTATGAATACGCTTTGATCTTGCAAAGCTTTTTTAATCATTTGAGTCCAGATATTCGACAAGTTGATATCAATAGTCTCTTAAAAATTATCCAGACTCAGCCAAGTTCTTATGATGCCACCGTTTTACAAAAGGTACTAAAAGCATTCAATCAGCACAAAAATGAAATTTATTTAGGCATTCTTCGATCGAATCATGGAGAATATTTTGGCTATCATTTTTGGCTTTATTCATTCATAAGTTTGCCAGCTAAATGGTTGCTAGCAATTTTGAGATTGAATGAACTCAAAGCATTTCAATTAACCAATACACTATGGATGATTTTGACCTTAAAATATGTCTTGCTATTCTCTAAACAATCACCCTTTTTTCGTTGGTCGATCGCACTTTTATATGTACTGGGATGTAGTTTTTTCTATCTCAAATGGCCCCATCCAGAAGTTTTCCTCGCTGCTTGTATTTTAATTGCAAGCTGCGCTTTTCTTGATTGTCGGTTTCATTTGGCAGTCGGGGCAGCTACTCTGGCAACGTTGCAAAATCCATCTGTTATTTTTTTAGTTGCTTCAGTTCTGTTATTTTTTATTGCAAAAGATTTTCGACTCAGTGCATTTAAAAATTTAGTTCAATGGCTTAAACCTTACCTCTGGATGGTGCTTATTGCTGCCACTTCTTTTATTCCTTACTTTTTTTATTATTATCACTACAAAAAGCTCAATCTTATTACTGTACGGGGTTTTGTCAATCCCAGTTTAATCAGTAGCGATCGATTTTTTTCGACTTTGTTTGACTGGAATCAAGGACTCATTGTCGGCTTTCCAGGCATTTTAATCGGTGTTGCAATCGTCTTGTTCTATCGACTAATCCAAATCTTTTTACATAGAAACCAACCTGTTTTGCGTTCAGTAGATGCCTTGTTGCCTGCATTTTTCTTGATGCTGCTGCCAACGCTCAGCCAGACCAACTGGAATCATGGTCAAGAAATTTTTAGTCGATATGCTTTCTGGACCACGATGGTATTAATTGTTTGGTTTGTTGCCAACCTGGAAACTTTTAGAGGGTTCATCCAATTTTCAGTTTTGGCAGTCGCCCTGGGTCTCCAGCTTTTACCCAACGAAATATTTTTCAGACACGCCGAGGATGGCCATTATTTGAAAATGAAGCCTCAGGCAACCTGGTTTTTGACTCACTTGCCGGGATGGTACAATCCTGATCCCGAAATTTTTGCCGAACGAACCCGAGGCTACGAGCGATTTGGCGAAACAATCGCCCCTAATCCGATCGATGCTCCCTTCATCTTCCTAGACCGAACGGGAAAAATTCGCAAAATTCTGCTCTATCAAGCTCAGGCATTACAAACAGAATCCCGCCTTTGTGGAATCAATGGGAAATTGGCCAGCAATGACGGAGATAATCCAGTCGCCACCTTATTAGCAAAAGCAAGATTCAACCCTCAAGGTTGGGGCTATCTTAACGGCAGTTTCCAATGTGCCTTGCCTTTGAGTCTGCGCTTTTCGGACGGTGGCAATGCACGTAACTTTACCATTCAGGGTTGGTCAAAACCAGATGCTGAGGGCAGTTGGATCAAATCTCGTGAGAGCAGCCTTGTTTTGCCGATCGTGCCTCCAAATCTCAGGCAAGTAAGATTGCGCCTGAAATTGCGCGTCGATGCCAAACTCGTCAAAGATACGCCACAACTCGCTGTAGTAGTCAATGGTCAACAAGTCAGCCAGTGGCAGTTAGAAAACCCAGGGCAAGTGTCTGAGTACGAGGCAGTCATCCCTAGCCAGGGGTTATCTGCCCGATCGCCCCTAGCACTAAACTTTCACCTACTCCCTTCTTCCCAGTCAATCCCAATTTCTGATGCTCCAGGGCAAGTCAAGGTGATGGAATTTGAAATTACCACATCTCGCCTTTAGTAGCTAGAAAGTGGGGAAAATCAAGAAATTCAAGAAATTTTGCCAAACGCGATCGCAAAAATTGCTGCGATCATCAGACCAATCCCAGTCCACTGCACGGGAGAAACCTTTTCACGCAGAATTAAACTTCCCACGATCGTCGTAGCCACCACAGTCAACCCAATGACCACCGGATAAGCAACCGAGAGATTAAATTTTCCTAAAACTAAAATATAAACGATCGTACTCAGTCCGTAGATCACAATACCACCGAGCAGGTAGAGGTTCAGTAACCCTTGCCCTGAACCCATTTTGAGAAACAACTGGGCAGCAGTGTTCAATGCTACTGTGAGCACAATCAAAAAACCAAACAGGATCGACGTTGCTGAAAAAGATATCATCGCGCGTTCCACGCTATTTCAATTGGTTTGGATGAAAAGCTGGTTGTCCATTCATATCCCAAAGTTCTTGTTCTACGGGATAGGGAATCTGAACCAGGCGACCACAGAGTTTTTCCCACCATCGGGGAGGGTGGGGTAGCGTTGTAACCTGAATGCAGAAACAACCAACCAACCAGGCTCCCAGGACATCGGTATGGCAACTATCTCCAATCACCACCACCTGATGGGGTGCTAGCTCCATCTGAAGCAGAGCCCGACGAAACGATTTGGGAAACGGCTTTTTGGCAGGACTCAGAATCGGCACTTCTAACCGTTGCCTCCAGGCATCGACCCGATATTGCCGTTTGCCATTCGAGAGCACAAAGAAACGGAATCCTTTTTGCTTCGCCTGTTGGATCCAGATTTCAGCACCAGGAGAAAGATAGCGATCGTCTTCAGAAACGATCGTGTTATCCAAATCCAAAATTACCCCCTTGATACCTGCCAAACTGAGTTGACCGAGATCAACACAGGCAAGGGTAATTGCTTGCTTGGGGAGCTGGTGCTGCTTGAGAGCAGCATTGCTACTCTCTGTAGACTGACGATTGGGCAGCAGAAAGCTAATAGAGGACAAAACTCGTTTCGCTAGCATCGAATTTACTCGACAATTTCTGGTTTTTGCAGATGGCTGAAGTTTATTTATGACGGAATTAGTCCATGGCGCTTGAGTAGCAAAATCGCCACGGTCAGAACAAGCCAAGCAATGACCGTTAACAGGATGGGAAAATCTGTTAATAAAATTTCTTCAGGTCGTTCAGTTTTGCCGCCCTTTTCCTGCCCCAAGTCGCTCCGACGAGCAATTTCATTCGGGTCACTGAGCAGCTGATAGCGAAAAACGCCGTACATGACAAAAGGAATCGTCAACATCATCCATGATGTTGTTGCACCTTGAAGTTTGGGTCCAGAGCTCCACAGGGCATAGGTCATAATCGTTCCAGTCGTGACGGTATTCTCCATGCGACTTAACAACATGGGAGAGTAACGTTTCAAAACAGAACGGGTTCTTTTTCCCTGAATTTCAGCAAGCCGTAACTCAGCTTTGCGTTTCTCGATGCCCAAAAATAGCGCCAACATGGCAGTACAGAGCAAGAACCAGGGGGATACATGAACATCTGTTGCAGCAGCGCCAGCACAGGCTCTCAGTACAAACCCTAGCGAGATTGCTACCACATCCAAAATAACCGTGCGCTTGAGTCTCAGGTTATAAGCAACTTGCAGCACACTATAGCCAATAATGGTAATTCCCAATGCAGGCGCACGCAGCCAACCAAAGCCGATCGCACTTGTCAGAAGGACGATCGCCATTGCCGTTGCCACCGGAATACTGATGAGTCCAGCCGCAATGGGACGCTTGCACTTGACTGGGTGAACCCGATCAGACTCAACATCTGCAATATCGTTCAATAAATAAAAGCTACTTGATGCACAGCAAAACAGGGCAAACGCCAGAATGCCACCTAAGAGCGATTGAATCGTAAACTGAAATGCAAATAGGGGGGCTGCAAAAACGATAAGATTCTTCGTCCACTGGCGAGGGCGCAGGGCAGCTACATAAGGAATTTTGAGAATGTTAATTCCTTTTTTGTCAGAAGTTGTGTCGGACATCAGGTTGGTGTAGCCATCCTTGTTTTTTTATCTTTCCATTGTAAAGAGGGATTTACAGGAAAATCGCCTGCCGAACTTATATTAATAAGTCTTTTGAACGATGCGCACTGATTCACAGAATATCTTCACTGAGACTTTAACTACTCTCATGGTTTTACTGCCACCTCCCGTTGAATATTTGTTTTGATAGTAAAGGCAGGTTGACAGACCGTTTACCGTTTGTCCCGATCGTTCCAGCGTCGGTCTCTGCTTTGACCCCTTATTTTGCACCTGTTATGAAAGCTGACCCCCTGCAAAAATTAGCATTACCGGGAGGCTGGTGGCGGGTAGTGCTCCTACTACTGTTGCTACTGGGCATTATTTTTCGGTTTGTAAATTTGGATCAAAAGCCCTACGACACCGATGAAGTGCGAGGGGTAATGCGGGCGTCAGGATATACCAGCGATGAATTCACCGATCGCAACTTCACAGGGCAAATTACGAGCGTTGCTGAAATTCAAAAGTATCAAAAGCCCAATTCAGAACGGAATCTGGGCGATGCTTTAAAAGTGCTGACGGGCAATCCGGAGCACCCGCCGCTCTACTACCTATCAGCACGGTTTTGGATGCAGGCGTTCAATGCCACAGTGGGGGCGCGCTATTTGTCAGCGGTGATGGGGGTCTTGCTCCTGCCTTGTGCCTACTGGTTATGTCTGGAGCTATTTGAATCACCTCTAGTGGGCTGGGTGGCAGCCGCGTTGTTTGCAGTGTCGCCGTTTCAGATGTTGTATGCTCAGCAAGCACGACAGTATAGTTTGTGGGTGCTGGCAATTTTATTATCCAGTGCCGTGTTATTGAGATCGTTGCGCTCCAGCACCATACGCAATTGGACCCTTTACGCTGGCTCGCTCGCCTTGGGATTGTATACCCATTTATTCTTTGTTTGGGTTTTTATTAGTCATGCGCTCTACGTGATGCTGATGGAGGGGTTGCCTTTAGGCAAACGGCTGAGCCAAAAGCTAATCGCATATGGGTTGGCTTCGCTGGCAGCGATCGTCACGTTTGTTCCCTGGATTTGGGTGTTTGTTACCAGTACCGATCGCACCGAAAGCACCACCAAATGGGTCAGTTCGTTCAAAGTCAGCATTTTCCATCGGATTGAGTATTGGTTACACAATCTCAGCGTCGTCTTTTGGGACTTTAACCAAGACAACCCAGATTTTCGCAATCTAGTTCCCTATCTGATCGCAGCTTTAGTCGGGTATGCCGTCTATCATCTCTGTCGCCATACCCCCCGGCGGGTCTGGGTATTTGTATTACTGCTGATTGGAGTAACAGCAGTTTCTCAGATAGTGCCCGATTTGCTTTCGTCAGCCGGAGGGCGGAGATCGTTGCTGTCTCGATATTTGATCCCAACTTATGTGGGCATTCAAATTGCCGTTGCTTACCTCCTGGCAACCCAAGTTGCCAACCCTTCACTCAAGCAATGGCAGCAGCGCTGCTGGCAAGGCATTTTCGCTATTGTGATGACGGCTGGGGTTCTGTCTTGTGCGGTCAGTGTACAGTCACCCTCCTGGTGGACCAAGGGATCGAGTTCCATTAATCCACAGGTAGCTCCCTTCGTGAATCAGGCAAGTCGTCCGTTGCTGATCAGCGATGCCTCCCATACATTTATCCTATCTTTGAGCCACTTTCTCAAGCCAGATGTGAGGGTGCAATTGTTCACCCCAGAAAGCCTGGAACGATCGGCAGATAAGCTGGCTCTGGCAAAAACTGCGCCTAGCCCACCGGAGCAAGTGTTTTTATACTTCCCAACCAAAGATTTACTGCAAAAACTTACAGAGATGTCTCTTGGAGACCTGCAAGTGCGGGTGGGCGAATCCAAGTGGTTTGCGAAGCGGAACTGGCTCTATGAGGTTACGAAACCTCACTGATGCCATCAGGTAGACGAAGCCGGGTGAGTGGCGTAAAGCTGATGAAGATCGGCGCGATTCCTATCAGGTTGTACCCGTGTAGGGTATTCTAATGTCTGCCATTGTGAATCGATACATCTTGCATCGATTCGATCGTCCAGCTTTTTTAGGTGAACTGTGCGCCCGAAGTATTCCTTAATCGTGCCAGTCTATAACGAAGAAGCAACCTTGCCTGAGCTATATCGGCGGGTAAGCAGTGTGATGGGTCAACTCGATGCACCTGCGGAACTGGTGCTAGTGAATGATGGGAGCCACGATCGCTCTCTGGAAATCATTCGGGACTTGAACCACAAAGATCCGCGCGTCTGCTACATCAGCCTGGCACGAAATTTTGGGCACCAAGTCGCCGTCACTGCGGGGTTAAACTTTGTGCGGGGACGAGTTGTCATCGTTCTGGATGCCGATTTGCAAGACCCCCCCGAACTGATTTTGGACATGGTCGAGCAATGGCAGCAGGGTTACCAGATCGTGTATGCCCAGCGTACCCAACGCCATCAGGAAAGCTGGTTTAAGCGCTTTACCGCTTATGCCTTCTATCGTTTGCTAAAACGGTTGGCAGATGTCGATATTCCCACCGACACAGGAGATTTTTGCTTGATGGATCGGCGGGTAGTGGATGTACTGAATGGAATGCCAGAGCGCAATCGTTATATCCGGGGGTTACGTGCCTGGATTGGCTTCCGTCAAACTGCTATCCGATTTGAGCGTGATCCTCGCTTTGCCGGAGAAGTAAAGTATACCTTTAGCAAGTCTTTTGGCTTAGCCATTAGTGGATTGGTTTCATTCTCCAAAGTACCCTTGAGAATTTCGACCTATGTCGGCTTATTTTCGGCACTAGTTGCGGTTTTGATGGCGCTGTTGGTGTTGTATTGGCGTTTTGTGACTCCTAACTCGCCGCTAACGGGTTCAGCAGCGATTATCATTGCCATATTCTTTTTGGGTGCCGTGCAACTGGTGAGCATCGGTATTTTAGGCGAATATGTCGGGCGCATCTACGAAGAAGTCAAAGGGAGGCCCCTCTACACGCTGGCAGAAGTGAGCGATTTTATGGAGTTTCCTTCGGAAGAGGCTGATAAGAATCGTGCTTATTCGCACCGTTCCGAAGGGTAGTTGTCAATACAGGAAGTCAGAGTTCAAGGATTTCTTTGAATCGCATCTACAAGGGCAAAAAACAACGCCATATTGGGAAAATAGTCACGATTTTTGGCAAACCATTCCTTTTTGTCAGGATTTTGCAACACCCTCACAAATACTGAAGTCTGTTTGTAAATGTCCACGGAGTTCACTTCTGCCCAAGGTAACGTTTTTTTGCCAAAGACCAGCCCTGATTGAGTCAGCTGAAGTTCTGCAAATTCAATCGGGGTACCCTGTTGATAGGCTGCGATCGCGCCAGGAAACCGATACTCAACAAATTGTTGCTCCAAGAGCGTTCTCAATTGATCGACATTAGCAATATGTTCATCAATTTTGATTTTTCCCTGTTTATCAGTCTCCAGTCTCACGACATAGTTGATCACACCACCTGCACTTTTGACCGAGAGATAGATATTTTTGATGTCTTGGTAAGCAATGGTTCGGGGTGGGTCTTTACGACAATCGACTAGCCCTTGTTGATAGAGCAGAATGACCGACTGTTTGGAAAACAACCGAGTGAGCGTTTGATACAAATTGTAAAGGGAATAGATCAGTATCGGTATCCCAATTAGAAAAATTGAAAGCACTAATGATGCCAGCACTAGGAAAATCCATGCGCCAAGTAATGAATTTGCCTTTTTCTTGCTCCAACCAAACTCGCCAATGAGATGCCCTAAGGGATGATCAACTGTCATATGCATTAATGGGAAAGATGTTCTGAAGCCATTCAATTCGGTAATGCCTTGGAGCACATTTCAGCCATGGAAAATCAAAAAATTTTTGCCATCGTCATGTCTTTTTCCAGAAATGACGATGGCATGGATAATCTACATCAGCCGGCCATTTAATTCCTGAGAAACAGCAAACAAGATAGAATATGACTCCCAGTAATAATTTTTATTCAACAAGAAATATCTGAAGACAATGGGTGCCATCAGAGTAACCGCAATTTATTTTTGTCCTATCTATAGCAGTCCTAAATCATTTGTGAATGAGAAAGGCTGTGTGAAAAAGAGTTCCACAGGAACTCTTTTTCACAATCCAGATAGGATCGCTATAGAAGTTGCTTCAGGTTTTACAGTGGAAAAGAATCCGTCTGATTAAAATCCCTCAAAAAGCTCGAAGCAAGTCTCTTCTAAATTACAAAAAGCTTCTGGCTATACTGAGCGCGTAAGGTATTTTATTGTTTTACAAAGATGCCACCACCAGCTAAGTGCTCCTCGTCTTCCATCAAGAGGTTCGTATTTTTCCATCGCTTTTGCGAAATGAAGAAAATTCTTGTAATTGAGGATGGCCCAGTTCTTCGCGGTCTCATTCTGGATTTGCTTGAAAGAGAAGGGTTTGAGATTTTGCTGGCTGAGGATGGACTCACAGGGGCGAACTTGCCAAACAAGCGATCCCAGATTTAATTGTGTGCGATGTGATGTTGCCTGCACTGGATGGCTACAGTGTCCTGACAGCCATACGCCAGCATTCGATTTCAGAAACCATTCCTTTTATTTTCCTGACTTCTAAAGCGAATCGAGCTGATATACGGCGCGGGATAGGTTTGGGCGCAGATGATTATCTCCCGAAGCCCTTTGAGATTGAGGAATTACTGGAGGCAATTTCCATTTGGTTGGCAAAACAGGTAGCCTTTCAGAGGTTTTATATGCAGGCACCCCCAGCTAATTCTTTAGAACAAAAGGCACTGACTGCTGATTTAGAAAGCGCGATCGAACGCTCCGAATTATCTATCCACTACCAACCTCAAATCGACTCACAGACTCAACAAATTATTGGCGCAGAATCGCTATTGCGGTGGTAGCATCCAGAGCGCGGCTTTATCTCTCCAAGGGAATTTATTCCTCTAGCCGAATAAACAGGATTGATTATTCCCATTGGCGAGTGGGTGCTACGAACGGCTTGTCAGCAAGCCAAAACCTGGCAGGACAATAACTGTGGTGAGTTACAGGTTGCGATTAACTTCTCTGCTCGTCAGTTTAGTCAGCCAACTTTACACGATACCGTGGCTCAAGTTTTGGCGGAAACAGAATTGGAGCCACAGTGCCTAGATTTGGAGCTAACTGAAAGCACACTGGTTGAGAATACGGACGCTGCCATCTCGACCCTTAATACCCTAAGAGAATTGGGGGTACGAATCTCTATCGATAATTTTGGCACGGGCTACTCGTCGTTGATTTATTTACAACGCTTTCCAATTGATGCATTGAAAATCGATCGCAGCTTTATCCAAAACGCTGCGAATAACTCTAAAAATGCCGCCATTGCGATCGCAGTCATCCAAATGACTCATCAGTTACAGATACAGGTCATTGCTGAAGGGGTTGAAACACTAGAAGAACTCAATTTTTGAATCGATATAACTGCAATGCAGCACAGGGCTACTGGTTTAGCCCACCCTTGCCTGCCACAGAGTTCACTCAGTTTTTATTCACGCTTTGTTCGTAGAAAAATAGCGCTTAATTCACAGTCAATGAATACGTGACAGTTGCGGCTCAAACAGAAACTCAACAAATTTTTTGGCGCGCTTCAGTGTGCTGTCCAGACTGCGATCGCACGTGCTTCCTACCAATCGCTGCTGTCCATCTCTAATTTCAGACTGCCACAAACCCAAGGAAGCCGCTGAAACGTAAATTGTGTAATTTTTAAAGGCAATGGTCATGTAAGAACACCCTTTACTTCATGATTCCTATATAAAGAGTTTGCTCAATCTTCATCTTTCTGCCTTCAGTAGGACTTCTTAAATTGTGGGAGAGACTTTCAGCGATCTTGTCGCGCTCAGTAAAAACCGACATCCAGCCGTTACAACCACCCCATCAAGTATCTAGTAGAACTTAGCGGAAATCCGCCTACCATTCTGATTCCTGGCTCCTGACTCCTGACCCCTCAGAAGGTGGACTAACTTACGCCCCAAAGTACTAGTCAGCATCGCTCTACTTCATCTGTTCCACCAAATTGACGATCGCTTGTATCAAGACCTCAGGCTCAACTGGCTTTGAAATATGGCGCTGAAAGCCTGCGGAAATCGCCTGCTGATAGTCAATTTCTCCCGCATAAGCCGTTAGGGCGATCGCCGGAATTTGACCACCCTGTTCAGGGGGCAAGGCTCTCACTTGTTGCATTAGCGCATAGCCATCTACCTCTGGCATGCCAATGTCACTGAGCAATACATCTGGCTGGAAGTGGGTTAAAACAACCAGTGCCTCGTCCGCTGAGGCGGCAGAGAGCACCCGCGCACCGTACTGCTCAACCAGAAAAAGAACAAACTCGCGAGAATCGACATCATCATCTACAACCAAAATCTGGAGACCCGTCAAATCCAGCGCTGGCTCAGACAGGCTACCTGGCTGATGGCTCATTGGCAAAGTTGGCATAAGTGGCAATTTTAGGGTAAAGGTTGCCCCCTGCCCTTCCCCTGGGCTTTCTGCCTGGACAGTGCCACCATGCAGCTCTACTAGATGATGCACGATCGTCAGTCCCAGTCCCAACCCTCCAAATTTTCGTGTGGTCGCGCTATCTTCTTGACGGAAATAGTCAAACACATGCGGTAGAAAACTGGGGTGTATACCTTTCCCCGTATCGGTGACCGTAATTTGGGCATAGGAACAAAGGGGGGGACGGAGTGGTGCGTTTTCGTTGACTCGCCCATTTGTCCAGGCATCCGCTTGTCCAGGCTCGATTCGCTCCAACCTCACCGCAACCCGTCCGCCTTCGGGCGTGAACTTGATCGCATTGGAGAGCAGATTCCAAACCACTTGCTGTAATCGGCTGGAATCTCCCGATACTTGCCCAATGTTGGGTTCAAACTGGGTCTGAATTTGAATGGACTTGGCTTCAGCCGCTAACTGGACCGTCTCCATTGCCGATTGAATGGTCAATGCCAGATCAACTGAATCCACGTTTAGGCTCAGCTTGCCCCGCAGAATGCGGGAGATATCTAGCAAGTCTTCAATCAGTTCAGCTTGAAGCTTGGCATTGCGTCCAATAGTGCTGAGGGCGTGCGCGGTTTTGGCAGGATCTAACTGCTTGGTTTGGAGGAGCTTTGACCAGCCCAAAATGGGATTGAGCGGTGTTCGCAATTCATGGGAAACGATCGCGAGAAACTCATCTTTAATCCGGTTTGCCTGGATTAACTGTTCCTTTTGTTGCTGGAGAGAGTTGACCAGGGTGGCTCGATCCAGAGCAACGGCAACTTGATCGGAGATCGCTTGCAGGAGGTCAATTTCTGCGGCAGTGAATTCAGTACGGGTGTAGCTGAGAAAAGACAGCGTACCCAATAAGCGTCCTTGCACGATTAAGGGCTGACCAGCATAAGCAGTGAACCCCATTGAACAAACGCCTTGAGCATTGGGATGCGTTAACAGTTGAGCTTGATTCAACACAAGTTGACGACGATCTCGCGCAACTAGCCCACACAGCGCTTGACCAAACTCAATCCATGCCAAATCTTCTGCTTGCTCTGTCGGAATCCCCCCGTGGTGCAGCAAATGCAACATGGGTCGATGGTTGCGTTCTACCATAGTGAAATGGTAATAGCAGTGCAGTTCCATCTGAGCAGAAAGCTTACGGAATAAGGTATCCATCAAGGTCATCGGTTGTTCGTTAGACAGCAGATCACTGACGGTTTCATACAGCAATCTGAGGCGATCGCTACCTTCCTGTAAAGCTTGTGCTGCCTGTCGCTCTGCCGTTTTGTCCTGCAAGATTTTGAGAAATCCGTGAGTTCGTTTAGCTTCATCTTGCAAGGGCATCATCAAACCACTACCCCAAAAGCAACTACCATCCTGCCGCATATACCAGCGTTCATTCTCTGCCCGTCCTTGAGATAGAGCAAGACGCATCTTTCGTTCCACTTGCCATTGATGACGATCGTCGGGGGTAAAAATAATATATTCTGGCTGTCCGATAATCTCCGCTTCGGTATAACCGAGCAATCGCTGCGCCCCAGAATTCCAAATTGTGACGTTACCGTTCAAATCCAGGGTAAAAATAGCGTAGTCTTTAGCACTCTCGACAATTAAGCGGAAGCGGTTTTCACTGTCCCGCAAGGCTTGCTCCATACGCTTGCGATCGCTGATATCGGTAATTAATGCCACAAAGCCTTGAATTACACCCCGTTCATTTGAGCGAGGCACATAGGTAATATTCACATCGCGGAGTTCGCCATTCTTGAGCATGACCTGATTCTCAAAATTAACGGGTTGCCCCGTCAAAACCTGCTCCACATAAGGACGAATTTTGGCATAGCCAGCCTCCCCTAGCACTTCTTGAAGGTGTTTGCCATAGACTGCTGTTCCACTTCGTCCAAACCATTCTTCATAGCCTCGATTGTTGAAGCGGTAGCGCTGGTCTACATCGACAAAAGATATCAAGGCAGGAACGGCATTGGTGACTAAGCGAAGCTCTGTCTCTCGTTGTCGGAGGGTTTCTTCGATTTGCCTGCGATCGCTAATGTCCATGACGGAGCCGATATAGCCCTTGAACTGACCATCCACCCCAAACCAGGGAGCCGCTGCATCGATCGCCCAACGATATTCGCCATCCTTACGCCGCAAGCGGTACTCTATCTGAAATGGCTCATAGTGTTCATTCGCGACCTGAAAAAGGCTAGAGACAAAATTCCGATCGTCTGGATGCACCGCTTCTATCCATCCCGATCCCTGTCCCGCTGTTTCAGTCTGACCCGTGAACTCACACCAGCTTTTGCTTAAGTAGGTGCAGTCACCCATTGGGTCAGTTACCCAAACCATCATGGGAGCGTTATCAGCCATGTTGCGGAAGCGTTCCTCACTCTCAAGCAAGGCTTCCTCTGCCCGTTTGCGATCGGTAATCTCGGTGATTAAAAAGGTCAGTCCATCTGATGCAGGATAGGCATGAATCTCAAACCAGCGATTCCAGGTTGGATAAAAGTACTCAAAATGAACGGGGGTTTGCTCTGCGATCGCTCGCCGCACTTGCGTATCAAACTCACTGCCCACAATTCCTGGAAAGATCTCCCAAATAGTTCTACCGATTAGGGCTTCCCTGGACAGTCCCAGCGTTTCAATCACGCGATCGTTAACGTAAACATACCGCCACTCTTGATCTAGAACCAAAAATTGATCGCTAATACTTGATAAAACAGACTCCAGTTGCTGCTTCGCTAACTCCACTTCTCGTCGCTGCACCTGCTCATGCCGAGTCACTTCTTGCCGCAACTGAGCTAGTTTCAGATTTGCTTCCACCCGTGCCAACAGTTCACGCGCAGAGAAGGGCTTGATCAGATAATCATCGGCTCCCGCTTCCAGTCCTTCAATGCAAGACTCTTCACCAGCTCGAGCGGAAAGCAGGATAATGGGCAACTCCTGGGTCTGCGGATCAGTCCTCAATTGCCGCAGCAACTCGAATCCATCGAGTTCTGGCATCATCACATCCGTCAATACCAGATCAGGAAGGCGCTGACGCACAGCAGCCAATGCCGCCATCCCATTACTCACCGCCTCCACTTCGTACCGTTGGCTCAACAGACGCTGCACATAATGCCGCATGTCAGCATTGTCATCCGCTAAGAGAATCCGCACAGTAGCGCGGGGAGGGATAGAAGGGTGAAGCGGTGGCAGAGAGGAGGGGGGAGGCTCCTCTTCCTTCATCCACTCCTCCACACTCGGACTCTCTTGCGGTAGCCACCGCAACGCTTCTGCAACGAAAGGGATGGCTCCTGTGGCAGTTGAGTTCAGGGTGGGCGTTGCGTTGATCTGCTCAGACGGCAGATGGGCACATCCCGTCGGCAGGGAGATGGTTAAACTCGTTCCTTGGTTGATGACACTGCTGACTTGAATAGTGCCGCCATGCAAGCGCACCAATTCTTGCACGAACGATAGCCCAATCCCTGACCCTTCGTAAGTCCGTCCTTTTGCACCCTGCACCCGATGGAAGCGTTCAAAGATGTGAGGGAGTTCATCCGCGGGAATGCCTATCCCTGTGTCCCTGACTTCCAAGACAACGCAAGGAGACACGCTACGGAGGGCATTCCCTGTGTCCCCGTGTCCTTGTGTCCCGGTGTCACTTTCTAGACACCGCAAGATAACGGCAATCTCTCCCTCAAAGGTGAATTTGAAAGCATTGGAAAGCAAGTTCAGCACAATCTTTTCCCACATTTCCCGATCGACGTACACGGGTTCGGGCAATGGTGGACAATCCACGCGCAAGCGGACGCCGGCACGCTCAATCGCGGAGCGAAACATGCCTGCCAGATCTGCAGTGAGCATTGCCAGGTCAGTCGGCTCATAAACAGCCTGAACCCGACCTGCCTCAATCCGGGAGAAATCTAGAAGGGTATTGACCAGTTTGAGCAAGCGTAGAGAATTCCGATGCACGGTTTCTAATTGTTCACGATCGACTGGATCAAGCCCCTTAGAACTGTTCAGCGTATCTTCCAAGGGTCCCAGTATCAATGTAAGGGGCGTGCGAAACTCATGACTAACGTTGCTGAAGAATACTGTCTTCGCCCGATCGATTTCTGCCAGAGCTTCTGCCCGCTTCCGTTCCTCCTCATAAGCCTGGGCATTGGCAATACTGGCTGCGATTTGAGCCGCAACGAGATCGATAAATCTCCGGTAGTTGTCGTCAAACAACCGGAAGGGATTTAACCCAGCGACCAAGATACCTGCTTTCCCCGTTTGCCCGGAGGGTGAGATTGGGACAGCTACCGCTTGATAGGGCGATCTCTGCCAGCCTCCCAGGGGCAACAGATCGAACTGTCTGTCTAAATCAGAGATGAGACAGACCTGATGCGATGTGAGCACCGCTGCAAAGGGCCAAACCGAGTCATCCTCAAATGCGACTGTTTCAGGCGCCAGACTATGCCCTCGCTCAACGCCACTGGTTCCCGCTAAAACAGCACACTGGTGCTCTGGATCAACCAAATAAATCATCGCGAAAGGCAGGTCATAAAGATTGGTACCCAGACAGTTCGCGCTCAGCATGCAAGCTTCATCAAAGGTGCGAGCATCGACTGTCTTAGCTGCCAATTCCCGCAGCAGCGTCAACTGACGCTCACCTACAATGCGTTGGGTATCGTCGCTGTTAGCACAAATAATGCCACTGGTCTGTCCTTGATCATTCGGAACTGGGCTATAGGAGAACGTGTAATAAGTCTCCTCTGGGTAGCCATTGCGTTCCATGATCAACAGCAGGGCTTCGTCGTAGGTGCCCTCATTCTTGAGCAGCGCCGATTCTGCCCGCGGACCCACCTGATCCCAGATTTCGCGCCAGACGTAGGAAGCGGGTTGTCCGAGTGCTTCCGGGTGTTTGCCACCGAGAATGGCTTTGTAAGCGTCGTTGTAGAGGTTAATCAGGTCTTTCCCCCACCAAACAAACATCGGTTGGCGGGAGGTCAACATAATCCGCACAGCAGTTTTCAGGCTTTGTGACCAGTTTTCGACTAACCCAAGCGATGTTTGCGACCAGTCATAGGAGCGCATCAGTGCCCCTAGCTCTCCACCTCCCGTAAAAAGTTTTTCAGCAATTGTCGATGTCGCCACATCCTGAGTCACCGTCTATACTCCTCATCTTTGAAAATATTGGGCTAAGAGCGTTTTGCCGCATTCGCGAACTGTTGCTTGTGGTGAATGAATCATCTGGTGCAGCAAGCCCTCCACCTGCTTCAAAGCCAGCGAGGAAGGCACCGCATGCCCATTTTCCCAACGATTGACGGTGCGGAACGAAACTCCCAATTTAGCAGCCAACTTTTCCTGAGAAAGACCGAGCTGTTGCCGAAGCTCACGGATTAAATCGGCGATATCTAACGGCATCGTTAATGACATGGCAAGATCCAATGCTTGTTCTTAGCACACTCTACTTCGATCGACATAGAACACAAGATAGGACAAATGGCATACCACTCGTCCCTATCCTTAGACAGAGATTGAAGCGGAGTTGCCCATTTCTCAGGAGAACGGGCAAGATCTCAAAATTGAGGCAGATCGCCTGCCGCTGCTATGGCCTGATTTTCAAACCTGGAAGGAAAAGCTGGCTGTGAGTGATCCAAGTCGGGTCGTGGCGTTATCTCAATCACTTCATCAATTGACCTGCCTCATCGAGGTCATTGCTGAAACTCACACAGTTTCTGAGTTTTCATCACTTCATTTATCAGAAAAACACGGGATTATCAATATGTAAGTCACAAAACCAAAACGCTCAGGAAACGCCATGCAACTCATCTATCGCGGTCAAACTCTTCCCTACACACCTGCTGAACCCAGCCTCTACCGCAAACCTCAAGCCTTAAACTGGCGTTTTCAGGCTCCCGGCGAGACCTATGGTGAAGCATCGACTCCCGTCACTGCCTATCGCAAGCCTCAAGCGATTAACTGGCGCTGGCAATAACTCATTTTCTACTCCTACGCTCCGCTTCATTCTTCTCTCTCTCCTAATGGATTTCCCCCAGCGATACCGATCGTTGGGGGTTTTGTTTGCTCCAATCCTGGCAACAAACGATCACTGCCATTACCAGAGGGCTAACTGAAACAAAATTATTTATTCCTCAGTAAAATAATGATCTAGGAAGTTCAAAATATGGTTGCGCAGGTCAAAATATTCTGAACTGTGGCGTATGGCTTGACGATCACGAGGATGGGGAAACGGCACTTTGAGATCCTCGCCAATGCGGGCAGACGGTCCATTCGTCATCATAATGATGCGATCGGACATATACAACGCCTCGTCTACATCATGGGTAATCATCATCACCGCCTGCCGATGGTTCTCCCAAATATTCAACACCTGACGCTGCAACTTACCGCGCGTCAGTGCATCTAGTGCCCCAAACGGTTCATCCATTAGCAGCATCTTAGGGCGAATTGCCAGCGCCCGCGCAATCCCTACTCGCTGCTTCATGCCGCCCGAAATTTCATCCGGGTATTTGTCCGCTGCATCCGTCAAATTCACCATTGCCAGATGCTCATTGACAATACCGATTTTCTCTGAACGGGTCGCGCTTCCCAACACTTCATCCACCGCCAGCCGAATATTTTCGCGCACGGTTAGCCAGGGCAAGAGGGAATAGTGTTGAAACACCATCATTCGCTCTGCGCCTGGCTTGCGAACTTCTTTGCCCTCCAGCCAAACCGAGCCAGTGGTTGCCCGTTCCAATCCCGCCACAATTTTGAGGAGGGTGGATTTCCCGCAACCCGAATGCCCAATCACGGAAACAAATTCATTGGCACCAACCGTTAAATTGATATCCTCTAGAATGATCGATCGGCTGCCATCCGCTTTGGCATAGGATTTGACCAGATTTTCGATTACGAGAAAGTCCGATTCCCCAGATGCCAGCGCAGCATCCATAAATTGAGCATTTGATTTCACCATGGTTCAGCCTCCGCGTCTGGATTGGAAAAGTGTGATAAGCAGCAGAACAACAATTTTGAGTTTTCTGAAAGACAAAACAAAACCAGATTTCGTAGGGGCTTAGCATTTGGACAAAATAGCGGCGATCAAGGCACAATACTCGGCACGAAATGCTAAAAGCCCCTACAGCTAAATCAGCGAGGTTATTGAATTTGCAAGATCCTAAGAGGAGGTTTTAAAAGTCCTTTTGCAAGTCGTAACCAATACCTTTTCAAACAACCTCTAAGACATGAAAATCGGAGTCGGACGATCGGCTCGGATCTCAAAACTGTTTAAGTAACCGACTGGATCACTAGGATCAAACGGTTTTTTGTCGATAAACACTTCTGCCGGTTCGACTTTGTAATCGTCTTGGGGGCAAGAAATGCCCATCTCAGCCGCAATGCTGCGGTAAAGATCCGTTTTCCAGGCTTTGCTTGCCAGTGCTTCCGCATTTTTGGGAAAGGTTTTGATTTGTCCCCATCGGGCTGCTTGGGTCATGAGCCAAATGCTTTGCGACTTCCACAGAAAGGTGGAGTGTGCCCCAGTTGGTTCGGGAATGTCGGAGGGAATGTCGAAAAAGAGGGTGGTATCAATCGAGGAGACAACGCGCGACTTGCCATCGAAGCCGCCATAATTGTAGTCGCCCACAATCGCTGGACGGGTAAATTTGGGTTTTGCCCCTGTAAACGATCGCTGCGAAATGATTTTTGCCACCTCTTCCCGATTTTGCGGTTTGCTGCAATATTGACAGGCTTCAATCATTGCCTTGACCAACGATCGATAGGTCTTGGGATTTTCTTGAATAAACGACTCCATGACTCCCAATAGGCGATCGGGGTGTCCGCTCCAGATCTCCCGCCCCTGAGCAAAGGTAAACCCTACTCCTTCGTTCCCTGTAATTGCCCGTGTATTCCAGGGTTCCGCTACCATATAGGCTTGCATTGCTCCAATCCGCACATTCGTGACCATCTGTGGTGGTGGGATAATGATGATACGAAACTCCCTGGCAGGGTCAACCCCCGTCGCCGCAATCAGATAGCGTACAAAGTACTCATAAATGGCAGAACTCAGCACAACTGCCAAAACCCGTTTTTCGGCAGGTAAATGGTCAAAATAGCGGCGAAAATCTTGCCCAAACCGCGCCAGATCCCCGTTGTATTCGTGCCAGGGACGCAGTCCCGCTTCCCACATTGCCCGATTCATGGTTAGGGCATTGCCATGTCGATGAATGGTCATCGCTGCACACAGAGGGGCATGACGAGCACCCTCTGCCCCAATTCGCGCATTGGTCACCGCCCCCGATACCACCGGCGAAGCATCCAACCGACCAAAAATGATGCCATCGCGTGAGGTTGCCCAACTGGCCTCTCGACTTAGCTTGACATTCAACCCATATTTGCGGAAAAGGCCTTTCTCCCAGGCGATCGCAAACGGAGCACAGTCATTTACCGGCACATAGCCGATCGTCAGATTCGGCTTCTCCAAGCTCTCCGGTTTCACCACAGGCTCGATCGCCGGCGCTGCCGCCGAAAATTGTTTCGGTGCCCGATTCGCATCGATCGCACAAGCCGAAAGCACCGCGCCCGTAGCCGATGCACTGGCGCTAATGAGAAAATCACGTCGATTCATTTTCTCTACCCCACCGCTCTCGCCGTTTTCCGATGTGTGACCCAAGCTTGAATCTGGCTGACGCCATAGTCCAACACTAATCCAGTCACGCCAATCACCAGAATGCCAAGAAAGACCGAGCTGAGATTGAGACGGCTCCATTCATCCCACAAAAAGAAGCCAATGCCCACACCACCCGTCAACATTTCTACAGCAACGATGACGAGCCAAGCAATGCCCAGGCTGATTCTTAGCCCGGTGAAAATATAGGGCAAACTGGCAGGCAAAATGATTTTGGTAATGCGTCGCCATTGGGGCATTTCCAGCACTCGTGCCACGTCAATATAGTCTTGCGAGACACTGGACACCCCCAGAGCTGTATTGATAATGGTGGGCCACAGCGACGTGATGAAGATAACAAAAATCGCGGAAGGATCTGCCAGGTTAAAGATGGCAAGAGCGATGGGGAGCCATGCCAGGGGAGAGACAGGCTTGAAGACCTGAATAATAGGATTAAGCGCCAGCATGGCGGATCTGGACATCCCAACCAGGAAGCCGACTGGGATGGCAACGATCGCACCCAACCCAAACCCTAACAAGACACGCCGCAGACTTGCCAGCAGCAACCAACCGATCCCCAGATCACCGGGACCCCTTTGATAGAAGGGGTGCAGAATGTAATCCCAATTGGCAGCCAATGCCTGAGGTGGTGTGGGAATGAGCTCAGATCGAGCGCTGGCGATTACCCACCAGAGCAGGAGAACCCCAATAAAGCCAAAAGCAGGCAACAAAACCACATCCCGAACCACAATGGGTTTTGCTTTTCGCCATACAGCCTGTCCCGCGATGGCGATCGCGGCAAAGTTTAATTGAATTGCCATAGTGTCAACGAAAGGTACTAAACGCTGAAACCGTACCAACCCAGGACACTGATGGAAACCAACATTGATAAATGCTGCTCCTTCAGTCTCCTCCCAATGCTGACGAGGTTAGCTGACGGGCTAGAGCTGAGAGATGCTCTTTCTGGAACCAGCAGAGGCGAAACAAAAACTGTTTTGCTCTTCTGCAACTGATCCCCAAATACGCCCCAAAAGTTGGTTCCCCCGTTTTAGGCAAACTGTGCCACTCACACCCAAAAGTTTTGAGGCTAGCACAATTGAACCCAAATTAAGCGTGACTTACTTGAATAAGTTTTTAGCAATGTAGCATAACTTGACAAAAGAAGTAATCCATCCAAGCAAAAATCTAATTTAAGAAGCAAAAAAAAGATTTGAACAACGCTGAGCGCTATTCAAATCATTCTGCTTGTTGTGGTTGGGGTTAAGCTGGCTAAAATTGTTCCATCGTTTTGTGCTGCCATCTCGATCGTAGCGAGTCATCGAAATGGCGAACTGGGGAGATTCCTAACCGAATAGCTTCGCCTTTACTGCGATTGAGGTGGAAAAACTAAATTTTTTGGAGTTGAGAGAGTGACGATATTAGCGTGTACTACATGAATCGCGAATCTGTTGTAATCTGTGACGATCAAACAAATTGAAAAGAAAGACAAACCTAAAGCAAGATAATCAATAAAAGGAAGGCGAGGATAGACAGACCAGATTCAACAAATAGAGTGCGATCAAGATTGGTAGTAGTCATAATGAAGCTCCAGGAAGTGACGATTAACAGGATTGGTTCTCTTGGTTCTCTATAGCATCATTCTAAACCCCCCTTCTGCAAAGCCGTGTGATCACTGAAGTTTGGTTTAAGTGATATCCAGCTACGGATGCGGTGATCATTGTCATACGTATCCATCTTCTACCCAAACGGAGACCGATCCGCCACGACACCGAAATTCGCCCCACCCATATTCATTAGTCTGTACAGAGGTTTTGAAGTGGTCGGTCAAATCACAAAAAGTTGCATTGGGTTTTCCTACTTCCATCCATTTACTTCCCTCCGGACCATCGCTCAGGATCACAGCCATAGCTTTTGGATGTTCTGCATCACCTAGGCGAGTCCAGCCGATCGTATTCCAGTGATCAAAATAGTCATACTGAGGTCCATAAGCGTAATGGCGACGTGCATAGAGTAATTTATCAATCATCCATTGGTGAGGAAGGAGATTGATCGGAATGTTGCGATCGACATAGTGAGCCCCATAATAGTCGCCATAAAAGACACAGGGATACCCCTCCCGTCGCAGCAAGATCAGAGCATAGGCAAGCGGCTTAAACCAGCCTTCTACCCACGATTCCAATGCCTGGAGCGGCTGAGAATCATGATTATCAACAAAGGTCACGGCTAGTAATGGATTTTGCTGCATCAAAGTTCCATCCAAAATACGCCGCATATCATAATTACCCCCGCTCCGACTAGCAATATGAAAATTTTGATGCAGCGGCACATCAAAAAGCGACATGCGCCCACCCGTTGCCTCTAAATAACAGTGTAATGATGTAATATTATTTGACCAATATTCACCCACACAAAATAGATTTTGTTTTGCATAAGCTCGAATAAAGTCTAGCCATTGAACAAAAAACCAACTTGGAATATGTTTAACAGCATCTAAACGGAATCCATTCACTCCTGTTATTTTCAAAATCCACTCACCCCAATACTTAAGTTCTCCCTGAACCTGTAGATTATCCATATCCAGATCGCACCCTAACAAAAAATCATAATTTCCCTTTTCTAAATCAACAAATTTTTCAAAACTTTGTCCTTCAAATAAATACACAATGTCATCGCCTGGATTCAACATATTGTGATTCACCGAGTCAAAGTGAAAGTGATTCCACTCCATGCTGGAATACTTCGTACCTCGACCCGGAAACGTAAAGTGAGTATAGGCTTCAATCTCTTGAACTCCACCGATCGGCATGTCTCGATTCTCGCGTGCAAAGGGAATGGCTCGAATGCGTTCTACCTCATCTCCACCATCGCGATGATTAAACACCACATCTGCATACACATCCATGCCAGCCGATTGGATCGCGCTAATCGCTGCCAAATATTGCGCTTTGGTGCCATATTTCGTTCGTACCTGTCCCGGTAGCTTATTTTTCTGGTGAAATTCTCCTAGATCAAATAGGTCGTAAACACCATAGCCAACATCGGTTTCACCTGCACTGGCTTTGACGGCAGGAGGTAACCACAGTGCCGTAAATCCCGCTTTTGCAAGTTCATTGGCATGCTGCTTTAACTTCTCCCAATGAGTCCCATCACTGGGGATATACCAATGAAACGCTTGCATCATAGTGCCATTGATGTCTGACATGCATTCACCCGGAAAAGTACAGCTTCATCATCGACGATCGGATACAAAATTCCAAAGGAGGAAAGGAAAAATTTGGTATCGGCTATTCTCCTCATTTCTCCGGATTCCAACCTCCCATGTTGTAAACAGTAGTGGTTGAGTCAAACCTTGCATAGATTCTTTCCTTCAGAAGTCATTACTGTTGGTTTGAAGGAGGCTTGGTTGACTCGTGTCTTGCCCCCGGATATTTCTTTTTTTTGGGACTTCTCGGTCACGATCGAGCACCCGTTTTGGTGTAGCAGAACGGATGCTCGTAGGAAGTCCCTTTTTGGCGATCGCCCCCAATGCCCAAACTGAACTGGTTTGGGATGCATCTACATGCGTATGTCAACCCTGATGCAACGGTAAATGAGGCGATTTGTGAAGCAATTTTCTTTGGAAGATGTGAGTTGGAAACTGGTTCAAATCATTAAGACCAAAGATTTGGATAAGGTTAAATACTGGATTAACGTGCTGGAGCGGCAAAAAGACCCCATGGTCACTGCAAAGGTTTTTGCATTGATTAATCGCCATCTTGCGAGAGTTGATGCAGATCTGCATCAATGGTTTCACGAAATTTACTTTGAAGAATTCGAGCCAGAGGTGAAGCAGATGTGGCTGGAGTTCACGGATCTATGTAGCTGGAGTCTTTGAGCCAATCTTTGGCGGCGATCGTTCTCTATTTCCGGATAATGAAAAACCTAACCGAAAGATAGAGCATCGTCAGGGAACACCCCATCGCTCCCGTTGCTCTGTTTGGTTGACGTATGAAGCTTAGACATTTAACCTTTCTCCTGTTTTTGATTCCGTTATCGTTCGCATCGCCAACCCTGGCAGAAAATGCCGCCCAGCTCAGCCAATTGATGGCAACTCGACAATGTCATGCCTGCAACCTCAGTGGCATCCAGTTAACGGGGGCAAGTTTGGCAGGCGCTTTTCTCAGACGTGCCAACTTTAGAAATGCCATTCTCACCAGTGCCGTATTGAAAAGCGCCGATCTGGCTTATGCCGACCTCAGGGAAGCAGATTTGCGTAAAGCAGATTTGCGTCAGGCTGATCTTTGGGGAGCCAACCTGATTAATGCCAATCTCGAAGGCGCAAACCTCGAAGGCACAAATCTTTGGCATGCGGATTTACGCGGTGCTAATCTCCGTGGTGCCAATTTGCGAGGAGCGAATCTGGGCAGAACGAACCTGAAAAGTGCCGATCTGGCAGGTGCAGATTTACCCAATGCCAGTTTACTCAACGCGAATCTCAGCAATGCCACTTTGAAAAATGCTGGGCTGGATGATGATGTACTGAGAGGAACATTATTGTGCAATACCATTTTGCCGGATGGCAGTATCTCGAATGAATATTGCGCTTCTGGGCAGAAGCAAAAAGCCGATCTCGCCGATCGTCCCTTAGGCACGAGTGGTCCCCGTCAGAGCAACTAAGCTGACTCCATTCTTTTATTGGATATTTAGACCCTCGGTAGTGAGCCATAGGCTGAAAAGCATGTGGCTCACTACTGAGGGTCTAAAGTCCTTGCTTAAACTTTGATCCGCTTCCCAGACTTTACTCTAGGGTTCTTTTACAGCTTATGTCTCAATCTGTCAGCGAAAGGACAGTGGATTTTCCCCGCGTAGCCAACCCTCCGGTCAATCAGGTTCTGTTTGGCATCTGCTGCGTTTCTGTGGCGATCAATGGCTTTTTGTTGACAGAGAACCGAGGAGAAATACCCGCTGCGATCGCTCACTCAACCGCAACTGAGCCAGACTTTGTCCACGCCCAGCAACACCTTGCTACATCTACAAAGTTGACAAGTCCAGCCGCAAACCTCACCCCAGAAACCCACGACCTGGTCGAGTTTTCGCCCAGCCAGAGTTTGGTAGATAATTTGGCATTGCTATCACCGATGCCCCAACCAACTCAGTTGAGAGAAGCACCTTTTTCGAATACGTTCGATCTCAATTCTGTGAGTCAGAACCGCTCTACATTTTCGACCACAGAAATCCCAGAAAGTACAGCCAAGCCCTGGTTTCGATCGGGCACCCAGGGGACTAAATCACTCTACATTGCGGTGTACCAAAAGAACGGATCTGTCCCTGATCGAGATACCCAACTCGCATCCGATCGCGCTGAAATTGCCCAGGCTTCTGACAACCGTTCCATTGCGCGACTGCGAGCGGTTCGTGATACCCCTTTTCCACCAACTGGAACCGCCACCCAACCCGCCACACCCAAATTCTCCCCCGTAAAACCGTCTGAGGCCCAGCAAGATTCAGCAGGGGTTTCCTATAAGCTGGTTGGTGCGCTAGAGCTGGGCGATCGCTCCGCTGCCTTGTTTGAACTCAACGGTGTGACTCAGCGCTATCGCTTGGGCGAAAGCATCGGTTCCAGCGGCTGGATTTTGGCAGAGATTGCCCAAGGACAAATCGTGCTGCGTCGTAACCGTGAAGTGAGATCGCTGGCATTGGGTGAGCAAATTCGGTGATAGGGAGTGGTCCAAGTCCAAAGTCCCAATCGAGCGCCTCAGGACGAGCGACGCCACAGATATTTACAAAACGCAACATTCACCTGTAACTCCGGCGTACGATTTTGAGGGTCTTACCTGTAACTCCGGCGTATGGTTTCACCTGTAACTCCCGCGTATGAGTTCGACGATCGCCTGTAACTCCGGCGTATAGTTTCACCTGTAACTCCCGCGTATAGGTTTGCTGCGATCAATTTTTCCAGGGCTGATTTTGCTGCCCTTCGCAAGCTTGACCTGTAACTCCGGCGTATAGTTTCACCTGTAACTCCCGCGTATGAGTTCAGCGATCGCCTGTAACTCCCGCGTATGATTTTGCCTGTAACTCCCGCGTATAGACTGCCTGTAACTCCCGCGTATGGGCAATTTCAGCCTCTTGAAACGATCGCGGTTCGGTGTTAGCCTCTCATCATCCAATTAAAAACCTCTGGCGAACTTTCCACGGCTTACCAGAGGTTGGTTGATATCGTAGCCCCCTTGTGCGAGGGGACAGGATTTCTATGTGCAAAAATTCTAGCAACTCCGACGGCTCAACGCTAGAGCCTCGTCAATTTTATTCTGGGTACTGGCTCCCCATCTTCTTCCCAAGCAAGTGGGGTCAGTCCAGATGAGCTATCTCTTCAGTTCGATTCGGACGATCGCCCCAACCCATTTTCAGGAGTGGCAAGCGAGCGCGATCGATCCTGCCATTATTCAATTGAATCTGGAAAGTCTGGACGATGCCACAGAAATCGATAGCTTTCTGAACTGGCACACCCATCACCGTTGGCAACGGGGACCGTTTCAAAGTGGGTGGCGCTGTCGAGGACTCGACCCTCTGGCAAATTGGGAGCACATGGGGTGGGGCTGTTTCAAACCCGACACACCCCGGCAAGACTCTGAAGGCAAAACACTTAAGTACGAACATCCCAAAGGAGATGTCACGCGAGCGTTTTTCCTGGCAATGCCCGATGCTCAGTTTTGGCAGCGGGTGCAGGCAGATGTGCAGGTGCCGATCGTCCTGGTTGAAGGGGCGAAGAAGGCAGGGGCTTTGTTGTCTTTGGGGTATGCCGCGATCGCCCTGCCCGGTATTTTCAACGGACGCCGCAAACACCCAGAACGGTTGATTCCCGAACTGTTACCGTTTGCCCAAACCGATCGTCCCATCTACTTCTGTTTTGACTACGAAACCAAACCTGCCACACTTCGCAACGTCAATCTGGCAATTCTCAAAACCGGCAGATTGTTTGAGGAAGCAGGCTGTACGGTGCAGGTCATCCATCTGCCCGGACCCGAAAAGGGCGTAGATGATTTCATTTTGGCGCAAGGGTCGGCGGCGTTTCAGGCGCAATACGAGTCTGCACAGGCGTTCAGCAGTTTTCGTGCCCAACTCAAAAACTCACTGACCCACGAACCCGCCCTAGTGCTGAACCAACGTTACTTAGGCGAATATCCTCCTTTGCCCGAAACCCTGATTGGCATTCGCTCTGCCAAGGGCACAGGCAAAACCGAATCGCTGAAGCGATTGGTTAGTCAAGCACCGCGAGTGCTGCTGATTGGACATCGGGTGGCATTGTTACGCAACCTGGCTGAACGGTTGGGACTCTGGCTCTATTCGGCAGAAGGAGTTCATATCGAGCGGGTCTCCAAGCTGGCGATTACCCTGGATAGCCTCTACAAACTCAATACGATCGGCAATCGTTACGACCTGGTGATTATTGACGAAGTGGAGCAGGCGTTAGAACATTTGGCTGCCAGTGATACCTGCAAAGCCTTTCGAGATAAGGTGCTGGCAGTGTTCGAGTACTTTATTCGATCGGGCAACCGAGTCGTCGTTGCCGATGCCGATCTGTCCGACGTGGCATTGGACTATCTCAGCACCATTCGCAATCATGGTGTGGCGCTCGACACTGCCCCCTCTTGCACACACTTAGAACAGCCTTTTGTACTAGTCAATGAATACCAGAACGGCGGACGTACCATTCGCTGGTTTGAAGGCACGGATGCCAGTGCGCTGATTGCCCAGTTAAAAGAACAGATTGCAGCCGGCGATCGTCCTTATCTATTTACTGATTCCAAACACGAAGCCAAACGGCTCTACCTACAACTGTCGGAAGCCTTTCCCGACAAGCACATTCACGTCATTCATGGGGACAATTCCGGCGAAGAAACCAACGTTCGCTTCGTACAACAAATCAACCAACAAGTGCTCGATGTGGATGTGCTGATTACGACTCCCACACTGGGTACAGGCGTTTCCATTGATGTCGATCATTTCACCTGCGTTTACGGCATTATCCATGGCGGTAATCTGTCTGCCACAGAACTGTCTCAGGGCTTGTTTCGGGTACGTCCAACAGTGCCAATGGCGGTTTGGGTTTGCAACCATCGGCGCGGCGGTTATCGCGAAAGCAACCCCAAACGCTTACAGCAAGCCCTGTTGGATTGCAATGAAGCGACGGGATTGTTGTTACAGATTGATCCGCAAACGGGCGATCGCTATGCCCTCAACGACCATTTCCTTAAACTCTGGTGCGAACAACGCGCCCGCAAAAATGCCTCCCTCAACAGTCTGCGCGAGTCGTTGGCAGAGCTATTGCAGGAAGAGGGGCATGTGCTGGTACGGCTGGGCGACCGGGTCGATCTCACTCTACGCGAAGAAATTAAGACCACTTCCCAGCGAGTTCGAGAAACCGAAGCCCAAGCGATCGCCCAGGCAGCAGATCTTTCCAGCTTTGAAGCCGAATTGTTGGAGTTTAAAGATCGCCTGACTGAAGCTGAACGTCAACAACTAGAAAAACGCCGTATTCAGCAAAGCTATGGCATGAGTGTGACCCCAGACCTGGTGAAACAGGACAATCGGGGACGATTGATCCGAGCGATCGCGGCACTGGATGACCTGCTAGCCAACCCCGAAGTCGCTAAACTGCGCGACCTCAAAGAACGAGAGAACTATCCACTCTTGACAGACTGGCGACACTATTCCCTTAAACGAGCAGTGCGCGAACGGTTGGGACTCTTGCGCTATCTCGATCCCGATCGAGAATTCTCCAACGAAGACCTGGAACCCTTGGGTGAACTGTGCCGCGTCTGCCGTTACGACATCAAAGCCATTCTCAATCTCACCATTCCTGCAAATGCTTCCAACCGTTGGATTCTCGGCGTTTTATTAGACCAATTGGGACTCAAACTTCTGACCCGTTGGCAGGGGGCACGCGGACAACAACGCAAACTGTGTCGCATTGATCCAGATACCTGGGCGTTTGCCAAACAAGTCATCACTTACCGCCAAAACCACCGTACTCAAGCCCATTCATCAGTCTCTCCCCTTTCCCCAAACCCACCCGTCCGTCCGTCGGTACTCACCCCCTTGTTTAAACCTGATCTCGATCGGGGTGGGGACGGGCAATCCCATTCCTCTATAGCCCACAGTACCCCAGAGACTTTGTTTGAAGACGACAAACTCCTTACCGCAAAAATAATTGAATTGGATCAAGCATTGATGAAGTTGAGTGAATCCACGGATTGGACTGATCAGCAAGCCCAAGAAATTTGGGATTCGCTTCCTATTCCGATACAGCAACGAATCCAGCAGCTTTTACAGTCCCAATCTGCAAGTAAATAGCCAGTAGCTTCATCGAAAGTTTATGAAAATTCTGCTTTTTTTCGGGAAACCTTCACATTCTTATCTCGTCAGCGTAATAGCGTAGTGGTACGGTCCTCGCAATCACAGAGCCTTATGAAAACTCCCGTCATTGCAATTGGTTTAGATGCAGCTGACCCCACCCTAATTGAACGGTGGATGGCAGCGGGGCATTTACCAACCTTGAGTCGGTTGCGCCAGCAGGGCGTTTACACTCGCCTGAACAACATTGAGTACTACAAGGCAGAAACTCCCTGGACGACGTTCTTGACGGGTTGTTCTCCTAGCAAAACTGGACATTGGACAACTGTTCAGTTTAATGAGCAGGACTACACCGTTTGGGATAACGGAGCGTCTGAGCGGTCTTATGATTTTTCCGAGTATGCACCTTTCTACGCACTCGGGGATGACTATCGGGTGGCAGTGTTTGATATGCCCCACTCGAAACTATCCGATCGCGTCAATGGTCTTCAGGTGCTTGCCTGGGGTACCCACTCTGCGCTCAGCCCCAGCCATTCTCGTCCCGCCGCGCTCTATCAAGAACTTGTAGACAAGCATGGGGCACACCCCTTGCTCAACAATGACCATGCCGATACGCGCAACATGCCTCGTTTAAGAGAGTTGCGAGATGCTGCTTTGACGGGCATTTCCCGCCGCTTATCCGTTTGTTTAGATCTTTTGCAGCGAGAGCAATGGGATTTATTTTTGACCATTTTTGGCGAAACTCATTCCGTGGGTCATGTGTTTTGGCATCTCAGCCAGCCCGACCATCCTCTGCACAAAACGCTCTCGGCAGGCTTTGAGACCGATCCACTTTTGGAAGTCTTTATGGCGATCGACCAGGCGATCGGAAAAATCATCGACCAAGCCCCCCAACATGCGCGTTTTGTCGTCTTCTCTGGACATGGCATGGGGCACAACGTCATGGATCTGCCCAGTATGGTGTTTTTGCCAGAGCTACTCTATCGCTACAGTTTCCCCGGCAAATATGGTTTGGCGAAAGGCACCCCAGTCGGGACCCCACCGGGTGCACCCCTGACCGACTTCACTTGGGATTGGCTCGGTCATCTGTGGCGGCTCAAATACGACCCTAACCCTATTCTGCGTGCCCTCCGTACCAGGTTGCCGGTCAAAGCCTTCAACCTGGTGCAAAAGCTGTTGGGCGGAGCCCCCAAGCCTGATTTGGTCTCGCCATTCCAACTGCGTGCCGAAGGTAGTAGCGTGTTTTATCAAACCGCTGCTTGGTATCAGCCTTTTTGGTCGCAGATGAAGGCGTTTGCTTTGCCCAGCTTTGCCGACGGCTATATTCGCATTAATTTGAAAGGACGCGAGGCACAAGGCATTGTCTTGCCTGAAGAATACGATGCAGTTTGTGAAGAACTAACCCAGTTACTCTATCAGATGACCGATGCCCGGACAGGGAAACCCATGGTCAAGAAAATTACCCGTACCCGGCAAAATCTGCTTGATCGCGATCCCAAACTCCCCAATGCTGATTTGGTGATTAACTGGCAGGAAGACGATTCTACGGATGTGGTTGATACTCTCAACCAGGGACGTATTGGTCCGATTCCACACAATCGCACGGGTAGCCATTTACCGAGGGGCTTTTTGATTGCCCAGGGAGAGGGCATTAAAGCGGCTCCATCGATTCCAATTGGACATTCCCTCGATCTTGCGCCCACTATTTTGACGCTGATGGGTGCAACTCCACCCGCTTACATGGAAGGGAAGCCAATTTTGGAGCCAGCTACGCCAGAACTGGTTGTCTAGAGGTTTGAGCGATCGCCAAATGGACAGGCACCTGAGGATGCCGCAGAATTTCGATCCCTGCCAATTAATCGGTCGCATGGGTGCAATTTAAGGTTGACTTAGTGCGATCGCCTTCGTCATCCAGGTCTGGATCAGGAGCTTAAGCCCCTGGTTAGATTTTCGGCTTTGAAGTCCTAACGACTGGGCGATCTCGCGCTTTTTGATAGAACCCAAACAAACCCATCAGAAAGAGTTCATACTCATCAGAAAAAAGCGCTGACGTTTAGCTTAAAACAGTCCATAAAAGATCAATCTTAGGGCTGAAAATAAGGGAATTGAGTCCTGAGTTAGGATAGCTATGCTCCATAAAAGGTGAATAAAAAATTTTCGGTAATAAGGGGGCTTAAGCTACTCACCTGTTCATAACCTAATGAGAATTGTGATAGGTATTCTCTAAATATTTACTGATAAACTTTTAATGAGTCAATTCATGACCCATTACGTCAATATTCCAACTTAAATTGAAGGGAGTTAATACAAGATACAAAAGTTTGACATCTAAGATTCATAGCATTCCTCGATAATCAGCGCCATCCCGGGATGGGCTAGTCTTAGAGAAGACGTATTGAGGTTGTTTCCTCATTATTATTCTGACTTGGGTGAATGGTTTCATCTTTGTCCATTTCACCATTCAATGGAAACTCAAAAGGGCAAAAATTCGTCTATAAACTCAACTTTTTTTCTAGGTATCGCCTCGCCGAAGACACTGATAGACTAAGTCCATTGTTGAAAAAATGCGGTATGATAACATACTTAAGTCTTAAGGAGAAGACCTATTCATGTACTGACTAAAAAATTGATTTGCTGTATGGACTACCAGCAGGTTTGATATTTTTGTTAGATGTTATTTTTGCTAGATGTTTTTTTAAATTCGGTTTGCTATGTTTTCGATCCGATCTGTAACAGCGGCACTGATAACACTCTTGGCAACGAGCCTCTTATCGTCACCCGGTTGGGCGTTACCCCTTTCTCCCGGCGATCGACTCCGCATCTTCGTTCCCATGGATGATGCATTGCCAGAGCCAGAGCGACTGAGGCTGAGCGGGGTCTACGAAATTAACCTGGATGGCAATCTGCTCTTTCCCTTTTTAGATCCCATTGCAGCGCAAGGGCTAGAAACGCCGGAAGTGGAGAAAAGGCTTGCCAATGCGTTGATTAGCAAAGGTTTTTTTCGGACTGACCAACTTCAAATCAGTGTCCAAGTGCTTCAATGGGCACCGGTTCAAGTTACTGTGGCTGGAGAAGTCTTCAATCCAGGTCGAGTGCTGGTTAATGCGCTGCCTGATTCAGACAAAGATTCTCGCCCTCGTCCTCGTTCCGAGCAGCTGTTAAATACGACCGGTGAAGCACCTTCAGAGCGATTTCTGGCTGCTGCAATTCGGGGAGCCGGTGGGCTAAAGCCTAATGCTGATGTTCAGCACATTCGCCTGGTTCGAGGTGGACAAGAGCAAGTAATTGATCTGTCTGGGGTGTTTACCGGGGAGCCAGTTCAGGAGGTTCCCCTGATTGCAGAAGATCAAGTGATTGTGCCCCAATTAGACAGTCCCACCAATGCCTTGGTTCGTCCCTCGCAATTGACCCCTCAAGAAGTGCCGGTTATTCTCTCAAATCTAACTGAACCCTCGCGTCGGGGTTCAGAGGTTTTGACCTTTCCTTATGGCACGCGATTATCTCAAGCAGTAGTCGCAGCCAACTGCGCTGGAGGTAACAATATTACCAATAGCAAGCGGCGGGTTACGCTGGTACAAACCGATCGCCTGACTGGGCAAACCCGGGTTTCGGATCGTAAAGTAGAAAGCTTGCTGAGAAGTTCTGCGAGTAGTGGAGACAATCCTTTTCTGATGCCCCAAGATGGGGTAGTTTGCTACGATTCAAAAGTTTCAACTGCATCGGGGGTATTGCGCTTTGTCAGTGATGTTTTTGCACCCTTCTTCCTCATTCAAAGGTTGTTTCAAAATAATAATTAGAGCTTCTAAAAAATTTTTCTAGCACTCTAGCGTCTCATCTGGGGGATTGCGCTTTCGCAATAAGAGTGTCGCTCTTTTTCTATCCAATGTTTGCCTCAAAACAATGACTGAGTATCCCACAGCCCTAAAATCTGAGCCAAAATCATCCATTGATTCGGGGCGCATCTTGCGTTACGTCGTTTTGGGCGTTGCTGCAAATGTGCTGGTTTGGGCATTTGCTTTGATTTTCTTGAAAGCAAAAACTCCCATTTATACGAGTGAATGGACGCTCACGATTCCAACCGGAGGCAACACAACGAACGTCAATTTACCGGGTCTCGGTTCGGCGACAGAACAATCGCGCGCACCCTTTGCCAACAGCAATTCGTTTGATCCCCGCGAAATTTATAAGATGATTATTTCTAGCGATTCGGTGCAGGCAGCGGCAACGGCGCGGCTGAATGAGCCAAACCTGAAAGTTGGCAAGCCACGCGTTGAAATTGTAGACAATTCAACCGTGATGTCGCTCTCAATCACGGGTGAAACCGGTGAACTCGCCCGCAAAAAGGCGATCGCTGTGACCGATGCGTTTCAAGCTCGCTTGAATGATCTGCGGCTTCAGGAAGCGAACCGACGAGAATCCGCTATGCAAACTGTGATAGAGAGTGCCAAGAAAAAATTAGATCTGGCTCAAGCTCGATTATCAGATTACAAAGCGCGATCGGGGCTAGTTGCCAATGATCAAATCGTGCAACTTTCCAACAATATTGAAGGGCTACGCCGAACCCAAATTGAAACTCTGGCGGCTCAGAGTCAATCCAATGCCCGCTTCTCTCAATTGTCTTCTAGCCTGGATGTGTCTCCTAACCAGGCATCTGAAGCGTTTATCTTAAAAGCCGATCCATTATTTCAACAATATTTAGCTAGCTTTAGTGATTCGAGTAACCGTCTAGTCGAACTCAACTCCAAATTTGGACCCAATCACCCTCTGGTGGTTCGAGAAAAAGCAACGCGCGAGGCGGCAGAATCTGCCCTGTTACGTAGAAGCCAAACCTTGATCGGGCGTCCTGTGAGCCAAGTGGTACTTGCCCGCCTCAATCTGGGGGGTGGCGCAGTCGCCTCAGCGAGAGAAGATTTGTTTAAGACCCTGGTACGCGAACAGGTCGATCGACAAGGTTTCAGTGCCCAAGCCCAAGAGCTAGAACACCAAATCAATCAACTACAAGCTCGGCTGGCTGTATTGGCAAAACAAGGGGCAACGCTAGATGCCCTGACACGAGATATGCAAGTCGCCGAGACGGTCTTTTCTTCAACCATTGCTCGATTTGATGTGGGTAAGTTGGATGCTTTTGGTTCCTATCCCGCCATTCAGATTTTAGAAGAACCGACTCAACCCGATAGCCCCAGCGACCCAAACAAAAAACTGATTCTACTAGGCGCAACGCTTTGCTCTTTCTTTATCACCAGCGCATTAATTTCAGCCTGGACCCGAAAACAATGGATGTCTAAGTTGACTCGCATGACTTCGCCCCAGCCCGCCCCAGAAGTGGCACCCACTTACGTTTCTGACGCGCCAGCCTTGCCTAGCGAAACGAAACCAGAACTGCTTGACTTGAGTAGCCAACAACACTAAAAACACCGGATTTATGCACGATTAATCGTTTATTGGCAAGGTGAGTAGTCGGTGACTCCATTCGAGACTTTGTAAGGGTTCTCTGTCAAGGTTTATTGCAAAAACAAAATGGTTGCAATCTGGGGATATTTCTGACCCAAAGAGGTGGTTTGTATCATCTTGGTAAAAAATCTTTTCTGCCAATAGGTCGTCAAGATGGATAGGGAAGCAACTCCCACAAAAAACACAACAAAGTGATTTGCCCAAGGTACATAATGAGCAGGCACAAGTCCCCAAAAAATCACCCAAAAGCTTTGCCATAGATAAATCCAAAGGGACGACTGGCTAATAAACACAATCATGTGAATCCAACGCTCGAATTTTGCTAAAAAATGATTCCCATATTTCTCTAAAACGTGATCAACGATGAGATAGGTTAGGGTTGAGACAAAGATTGCATAGGAGAGGTAATAAAGAGTGGGCGGATACTTGGCAATTTGAGTTGTGAGAAGCTTTCCCGATGTTTGCAAGAAATATCCCATGCAGGCTAGGAAGATGCCTAGAGAAAATAGGGCAATCTTAACTAAAAATTCTTTTTTAGCCTGAGTAAAAACAATACCTAAACCAATCAAACATCCATAGGGAATTGAGAGAAGCAAATAGTTTTTTAGCAGATTTTCTAAACCAGGCAAGCTGAATTGAATTGTATCGATGAACTTGAGGAGCAATTCATAAAAAATATAGAAAATAGTGAGTAAAGCGAGAAACAGGGTCTCATGATTGAGCTTTTTGTAAAGACTCAGAATGTAGGGTGAAACGAGTGCAGTTAAAACAAAAACACGAATGATGTAAACAAAGCCTGCCGAGCCATTCGCAGACTCAACGCCTCCACTCAGCAGAAAAGTTTCAAAAATTGTGGAGCAAGCGAATGGATAGGGTTCCTTTACTGCTGCAAATAAAACACCGATGAGGACAAAGAACATGATTAAAAAGATCCAGACTGGTGCAACCAATCTAATGACTCTTTTTTGGAAATAACGCCTGAATGGAAGATCTTTTTTACGAAAAGATAAATAAAAGACGGAGCCAGAAATGATCACCATCAAAGGGACATCAAAATTGCGAAGCTGAAAAATAATAGAAGGGGGATGGACATGAGCCAGAATAATACAAAACAATCCCAAAACTTTGAGGATGTCAAATCGCAGATCTCTAGATTGAATGGAGTTTTGAGAATCAGCAGGAGGCATAAGACGATCCAAAATTTTTCTAAGGCTCGATTTTTTAGTAAAGGGATTTTTTTAGAAATTATCTGAAGCGATCGCAGGTCGTTTATCTTAGCAAATCTGGTCAGGATGCATTCTCTAATTAAAAATCTATCAGATAAATTATCAAGGATTGAATACTAATTTAAGAATCTGCTAATCACTACGGGGTCTCAGGGCTTAACCGTTGTTTCACATAGATGAAGCTTCAAATCAGGAACTTGACGAACTGGCAGTGTTCTTCCTTGACCGAGCATCTACTGACCCACGAATAATCCATGCGATGATTGCAGTGAGCCAAAACTCCTTATGTCAATTTTGAGGCGTGCTAAGCACAGTGTATTCATGCTTCACGTCGTTAAAAGATGTCGCCCTCGCCGGGCATGCCTCTTTCCATCAAACCCCAATATATTTCTTTCTCGATCTCGTAAACACTCAGACACCCTAAGGAGGATTCAGAATGCTATTAAAGCGCATCACCAAACTTGCAGATGAGCGTGAATCAGATTCTCTTTCGGTTCAGTTGCGAAAAAAACGGTTTGGGTTATTTACGTCATTAATGGCATCTGTGCCAACTCCGATTAATCTGATTGACGTGGGAGGAACGGTTGGAATTTGGGAAAGAGAATGGTTTTCTCAGGGACAAACAAGCGAAATCAATATTTTGATCTTGAATCAAAAAAAGATTCAAACCACTCATCCCCAGGTCAAAAGCATGGTGGGGGATGCGACGAATATGCAAGAATTTCAGGATCGCGAATTTGATGTAGTTTTTTCCAATTCGGTCATTGAGCATGTGGGAGATTACGAAGCTCAGAGGCGGATGGCGAATGAAGTTTGCAGAATTGGTAAGCGCTATTTCTTGCAAACCCCAAATCGTTATTTCCCGATCGAACCTCATCTCCTCTTTCCATTTTTTCAATTCTTACCACTGGCAATTCAGGTTTGGTTGGTCATGAATTTTGATTTGGGTTGGTGTAAGAAAATAGCGGATAAGCAAGAAGCAATTTCCTTTGTTCAATCCATCCAACTTTTGAGTAAACAAGAACTGACCGATCTCTTTCCAAATGCAAAACTTTTTGAAGAAAAAGTTTTTGGATTCACTAAATCTTTCATTGTCTATGACGGCTGGGAAAATCTGGATGAAACCACAAAACTTTGAGGAAACCATCATTTGGTACGCGATTATAGGTACCTATCTTGTTTACTTTTTAGGAATTCAATATATTGCTTATCCTGTGCTCGGTTGGTGCCTGGCAGTCTATGTTTTTCGCCGAATTTGGCAACAGACGGATGATACACCTGCCGCAGAGCAAATCTTCATTCCTTGGGGGGTTTGGGTCTGGATTTTTAGCATGACAGTCACATTGATTGCTCTCATCATCGGGCACCTCGATTTTGAATTAGGGACTCGACAACTGCTCAAATCGAGCTTTGACCAATTTCCAAGAACCTGGGGATTATTTGCTATATTTCCTTTAGTTGGATGTCTTCGGATTCGGTCTCAACTAATTTATCGAGCAGCCTGTATTCTCTGTTTACAAAGCCTGATTTACGTCATTGTTGGCAATCTTGCGTATCATTTGGGAATCAATGGGCACCTCTACAATACGCCCTTTGCCAAATTTGCCGGGGGAAGCAGTGCATCGGATGTTTTGCTATATGCTTTCGATGAATACGATCGCGAATTTCGCCTACAATTATTCACGCCGTTTGCTCCTTCCCTAGGGGTGGTTGGCAATGTTTATTTCTGGTTAACTTGTTACGAAAAACAGACTAAGTGGCGGTGGATTGGCATTATTGCTTCGATATTGATGATTTGGTATTCCTTTTCACGAACGGGTAAAATCTGCATGTTTGTGGTGCCTGCTCTGATCTGGTTTCTAGCAAATGTTCGTCGTCCACTCGTGCAATTGACTGCGGCTGCGACTAGCTTTATTACTAGTGTTTTTAGTTATCAAATAATTTATTGGATACAAGATTACTCCATTAGTCAGCAGAAGGCACGAGCCGCTTCAACTAAGATAAGAGGTCGAATTCGGCGCGAATCGCTACGTCGTTGGTGGGATGAAGCGCCGATCTGGGGACATGGGATGGGCGATCGTACCGTGGGTCGATTTTTTGCAGGGAAATCGATTGGCTCTCATGGCATGTGGCATGGGGTTTTGTTTGTCCACGGGCTGGTTGGTTTGTTGGCAATTGTGATTCCAATGATTTGCACGGCGATCGACTGTTTGCTGAAATTGCACCACAATCCAACGGCGCGGATTGGGTTAGCGCTGATGGTGATTTTTGCCATCTATGGGTTCAGTGAAAATTTGGAAGGACAAATCTATCTTTTTTGGCCCGGTATGGTAATGGTTGGAATTGCTCTGAAAGAAACTATTCCTAGTGTGTTACCCCAACCTGCCCTACTGCACGCTGACGCAGTGCTCAATCAACATGCCTCGCCTACTGAGTCTTCTTTGTAAGATTCACCAAAAACGATCGCTTGAATTTTTTGAACCGTGCGATCTATTAACTCATGCTGAGGTCGAATTTCCTGCCGTTTTTCGACTGCCTGATTGAAGGCATCAATACATCGATTCATCCGCTCTAGGTATTCATCAGGCGTCATATTCTGGATGTAATCAAACAGAGCCTCTGCGTTTTGAAAGTCGCAATAGTCTAAAAAGCTATGACTTGGGAAATTGTCATAAATGGTGGAACCTTTGCCGTAGTAGATAGGCAGGCATCCTTCCTGGATTGCATCCCAAATTTTTTCGGTGCAATAGTAGGGCCAAAGGGTGTTTTCAAAGGCAAGATTGAAATGATATTGGTGTAAAATTGCGGGCTTCGATAAACGCCAATCCTTATCCCTCGATTCGCTAATAGCGATATCATTGGGCCAATTTCTGCCATAGATATCGACCAATCCTCTTTGATGACCGGCTAAGGCAATTTCGGTACGGAGTCGGGCAAGGTCTAAATTGACTCCTTGATGTTCAAATTGCCAGCGATCAGCACCTTTATATGTCATTAAAGCAACAATTTTTTTATGCTCAAATTTTGAAAATTCTTGTAATGATTCTAGGGGTTTATCGGGTACCCAAATGTAGTTATTGGTATAGGTGCCCGTATACACATTCATGATGTGTATTTGGGGCAAGAAAAGATATTTAGGTTGGCTGGTAAAGTGGGTGTCGTAGCGGGGTTCTGCGGTCCAAATCAGGTATTTTTTGCGGTTACCGTATCTGAATACGAACGGCAGAACTCTTTTGAAAGTGCCAGAGATGATTAAGTCTGCCTCAGAAGCATTTGTAATTTCGATGCCTTGTCGCTCGAGCTCCTCGATCTGCCACCGGATTGTGAATGGCGTATATTCTAAGGCTTTTCCTACAAAAACTTTGATCATGAAGTCCAGCATTCCATTTTTTATCAGGCTTAATCATATCCGATTCGCACTGGGCTTCAGATGGGTTAATTACAGAAAAAAAAATGGCTCTATGATAATGTCTAAGGTAGGTTGCTCAGGTCCTTGATGAAGTGGCGAGCTAGACGGGAAAATTGAGTCGTCCCGGTAGATTAAGCTCAAAGATCAAAGAGAAATTGTCTTAGCGTCAGGGGTAGGTTCCATGCCAAGCGTATCTATCGTTGTTCCTGCGTATAATGCTGAGCGCACAATTTTAGAAACGATTCGATCGATTCAGGCTCAAACGTTTTCAGATTTTGAACTGATCGTCATTAACGACGGCTCGACTGATCAGACCCTCCAACGCCTGGATACAGTCGAAGATACCCGGCTCAAGGTTTTTTCTTATGAAAATGGTGGTTTGCCAGTTGCGCGCAATCGGGGTATTCAGCGATCGACAGGCGAGTTTATCAGTTTCATTGATGCAGATGATTTGTGGACCCCTGACAAGCTGGAACTGCAATTAAAGGCGTTGCAGGAGCATCCCGATGCAGGAGTTGCTTATAGTTGGACGGCATTTATCGATGAACAGAGCACCGTCTTTCACTATAACGATCCGATTTGGTATGAAGGAAATGTTTATCATGATTTGTTGCTCAAGTGCTTTATTGCAAATGGTTCCAACATTTTGGTACGGCAGGAATGCGTTAAGGCGGTTGGGGAATTCGATCCAAGCTTACGATCAACGGAAGATTGGGAATACTACTTACGCCTAGCATCTCAGTATCCATTCGTTCTAGTTCCCAAGCACCAAATTCTTTATCGTCGATCTGCGAGTTCGATGACTTCTAAGGTGACAGTTATGGAAAAATATAACCTGCTTGTAGCTGAAAGAGCCTTCCAATCGGCGCCTCAGGAGTTTCAATACTTAAAGAATCAGAGCTTATCGAATATCTACATTTTTATTACTAAAATTTGTTTGGAACACGAGTGCAATAAAGACGGAGTCAAACAAGCCCGGAGTAAACTGGCAAAAGCGATTCAGCTTTATCCGAAAGCTTTATTAGATCAAAAAAATCAGTACTTGTTATTAAAATTAGTTTTACTGAGTCTTTTGAGCTATAAAACAGTGCGCTATATGGCAGATATGTTTCGAAAAGGAGTTTCGGTTATCCGAGCAAATTGAATGAAATCAATCAAAAAAAGTTGAAGGAGATCGAAATTTTTGCTAATTTTGAGCTGGATTTTCAAAATTTTTAAAGTTTTGAGGAAAAAATTGAAAATTGATTCCATTCCTGCCGTATCCATTATCATTCCTGCCTATAATGCTGAAGCTTTCATTAAAGAGACCATTCATTCAGTCTTAGACCAGAGTTTTTCAAACTTTGAAGTCATTGTCGTTGATGATGGTTCGAAGGATCAAACGATCGAAATTTTGGAACAGATCCAAGATCCTCGGTTAAGGGTATATTCCTATGCCAATGGGGGTGTTGCGGTCGCTCGAAATCGAGGGATTTCTCATTCTACAGGGGAATTGATCAGTTTTCTGGATGCGGATGATTTGTGGACTACCGATAAATTGGAAAAACAACTCAACGCCCTAGAAACTCATCCCGAAGCAGGCGTTGCCTACAGTTGGACGCAGTTCATTGATCTTGAAGCTCGTCCCCTTTATGCTCAAGAGCCGGTTTTTTTCGAAGATAATGTTTACGCTCAGATTTTAGTCAGTAACTTTACGGCGAACGGATCAAATATGCTGATTCGTCGTCAGTTTGTTGAAGCGATCGGGGGCTTTGATCACGATGTGAGGCCCGCAGAAGATTGGGATTATGCGATTCGCTTGGCAGCCGTTTGTCCGTTTGTACTAGTTCCTCAATATCAAATTCTTTATAGACAAACGTTTCAATCACAATCTTCCAAGATTGATGTCATGGAAAAAAGCTCGCTTGCGATTATTGAAAAGGCTTATCAGGCTGCACCTGTAGAATTAAGACCTTTGAAGAGCAAGAGCTTGGGTAATACTTATCGGTATTTAACCAAGACCTGTTTACTGCATACTCATAACGACCGTGATATTGAATATGCTTCTGAAAAGCTTTGGAAAGCGATTCAATGCTATCCAAAATTTCTGTTCAGTTTAGAGATGCAGCGGATTATCTTTGAAGTGCTATTAGCCCGTATTTTTTCTTATAAGATTTCCATTAAATTAATGCAATTACTCAGTCGTTCGCTCCCAATTTTTTCTAATAAATTTTTGTTGTTGATGAATCATGATTGAGGGGCTGATTGGGACATTAGCATGTTTTTAGCAAAGCAAATAGATTGGGTTAAAACTAAGCTAGATAGCACTTTTGTTCGCAATCTGGGTTGGTTAGGAATTTCAAAACTCATTATCCGAGTTTCTCGATTGGCAGCAACGATCGCCCTAGCTCGTTATCTGAGCCGTTATGATTTTGGTTTAGCAGCATTGGTGCTAACTGTTTACGATTTTACTCAAATCTTTACCCGATTTGGTATTGGCTCCAAACTGATTCAAGCAGATGAAGCAGATTTAGATGAACTGTGTGAAGGCGCTTATTCATTGAACTGGGTGATTTTTTCAGGTTTATTTATTGCTCAATGTATTGCTGCCTTTCCAGTTTCTCATTTCTACCATGATCCTCATTTGGTTTTGCCGATTTGTGTATTGGCAATTGTTTATTTAATTAGCCCTTGGGGCAGAATTCAGGAGACGCTCATTCAGAGAGAGAATCGACTTAAAGTTACAGCGCTGGCAAATGCCCTCCAACTTTCGATTGCCAATATTTTGACCGTTGTGCTGGCTTATTTTCTGGCAATTCGGGGTTTTGGTTTATGGGCGATCGTCCTGCCTAAAGTGCTTTCTACGCCAGTCAGTGCCATTATTGCCCTGCGCTATCATAGCTGGCGACCTTCGGGCAAATTCACGACTAAACGTTGGGGAGAAATTTTTAACTTTGGTTGGAATATTTTATTAATTAGTGTTTTAGGGACGCTGAGAAATAATTTGGATTATCTCTTAGTGGGTCGATTCCTGGGCTTAAAAGCGCTGGGTTTGTACTACTTTGCCTTTAACTCAGGCTTGGGGATCAGTCTGGAAATTGTTCAGATGATCAGTACCGCGCTTTATCCCTATATTTGTGAAGCGAGAGAAGAATGGTCTAGGTTCAGAAAACGCTATTTCAAAAGTCTGGCAGTGGTTGGGCTGATCATGACTCCAATTATTCTGTTACAAACTACATTAGCCCCTTTTTATGTTCCTCTTGTTTTTGGTCGAGAATGGGTTCCTGGTATTCCCGTTCTGATTTTGATCTGCTCTTGTGCCATTCCATCTGCCCTGGTGATGGTGGTTTCATCCCTTTTAACCGCAGTGGATAAGCCTCATTTAGCGATGTATTGGAATATGGGATTTACGGCATTATTTGCAAGCGGTCTCTTTATTGGCATTCATTGGGGGATCGTAGGGGTGGCAGCTTCTGTACTGATCAGCAATCTCGTTTTTGCGCCGACTTTCACGCTCTGGGCAACCTGGTATGTCTTTGGCAAGAATAAATCTATTGCTCAAATTGGGGGATGACAATCGATGAAAAAAGTTTCAGTCATCATCCCGGTTTATGGCGTTGAATTGTATATTGCTGAGGCGATTCAATCAGTTTTGGCTCAAACGTATCAAAATTTTGAATTATTGATTGTAGATGATGAATCTCCCGATCGAAGTATCGAAATCTGTCGTCAATTTACTGATCCACGTATTAAAATCTTAAACCAAAAAAATCGTGGGTTAGCGGGTGCGAGAAATGCTGGTATCCGGCAGGCAACGGGCGCATATCTGGCGTTTTTGGATGGGGATGATCTGTGGCGACCCGAAAAGCTGGAAAAGCATGTGGCGCATCTGGAGCAGTATCCGCAGGTAGGGGTCAGTTTTAGTCGATCGGCATTCATTGACAGCCATGGAGCTTTGTTGGGCACTTACCTGATGCCTCAGTTGACTGATATTACGGTTCAGTCGTTATTTCGTTCCAATCCAGTGGGGAATGGCTCTGCGGCGGTAGTACGACGAGAAACTCTAGATGCAATCCGGTTTCGAGACAATGTATATGGGCAGGTGGAAGATTTTTATTTTGACGATCGGTTCCGTCGTGCAGAAGACATTGAATGCTGGCTCCGTATTGCCATTCAAACCTCCTGGCAAATTGCAGGGATTCCAGAAGCCCTTACTCTCTATCGAGTCAACGCAGGAGGCTTATCTGCTAGTTTGCTCAAGCAGTTTGCTGCCTGGGAGCAGGTCTTAGAAAAAACCCGTTCCTACGCCCCTGACCTCATTGTTCAGTGGGAGGGGGTGTCGAAAGCCTATCGGTTGCGCTATTTGGCTCGAAGTGCGGTTCGTCTCCAGGAAGGTGAGATGGCAGTTGACCTCTGGCATCGTTCCCTCAAAACCCATTGGCAGATTTTATTGGAGGAACCCAAGCGAACCTTGCGCGTTGGATTAGCGGCTTATTTGCTCAAGCTCTTGCCGCTTGCTTTCTACCAGCAAGTGGAAGCCATGACAACGAAGGTGATAGGGTCTGCCCAAAAGCGGCAAATTATGCAAAACTAAACCTTTTAGAACTTTTAAAATATTTGAACTATGGGCGATGCCGAATAAGGTTGTAAAACTAAGGCAGTCTCTTTCTCAAAATGCATCCTCAAAATGGATCGGTTTAGCCACTTGTATCGACTGGCTCATCTGATTCACCCATGGCTGGTTAATCCATGACCTACGCAAAAGAGTCTATCAATTGGCGTATAGCGGTTCTTTGTAAGGTGTGATATGTCAAATTCTCTGGATTCTGTGAATTTTGTGATTGAGTTGTTGCCAGGTACAGGGGCGAAACATTAAAGAAGACTCTCTGGAAACCCAAAGTGTTGCCATGACGCAGAATGCGGAATCTTGCTATCTACCTTTTTCACTGATTTTGCCTGTTTACAATGAAGAACAGGCAATTGCACAAACCTTGGATCAGTTGCATCAAACCCTGAAGGCGGAAGGCTGTGTTTATGAAATTATCGCGGTCAATGATGGCTCTACCGATGGAACGGGGAAAATTTTGCGAACCCGAGTGGATACAGTTTTGGTAGAGCATGATGTCAATCGGGGCTATGGGGCTGCACTGAAGACGGGAATTCGACGTGCTCGCCATCCCCTGATTGTCATTACAGATGCAGATGGGACGTATCCCAATGAGCGAATTCCTGAATTGGTGAGTTTGGCGGCGAGTGCTGATATGGTAGTTGGGGCGCGGGTTGGAGCCACTGTGCGGTATCCCACCTTGCGTCGCATTCCTAAATGGTTTTTGGTGCGGTTTGCTGAGTGGATTTCTCATAGTCGCATTCCTGATCTCAACAGTGGGATGCGAGTCTTTCGTAAGGATGTGGTTGAGCGATTTCTCAATATTTTGCCCGATACGTTTAGTTTTACGACGACGATTACGCTGGCAATGTTGATTAATCATTACAAGGTTCGTTATGAACCGATCGACTTTCACCATCGGGTTGGACAAAGCAAAATTAAGCCGATTCGCGATACCTTGCGCTTCATTCAACTGATTTTGCGGGTAGGAGTTTATTTTTCACCATTAAGAGTGTTTTTACCCATTTCAATGGTATTCTTTGTGGGTTTCTTAATTACGCTGTCTCAGGATGTCTTTATTCGACGTGACTTAACCGAACGAACATTGATTTTGCTAGTTACAGCGACTCAGATTGGCATGTTTGCGTTGCTGGCAGACATGATTGATAAGCGAACTTGATATAAATATGTCTGGTCATCCTTCCCTGGTAGCCTTTTTTTTGCCGCAGTCGTCGCGTAGCTGGATGCGGTTTTGTTTAATTTTAAGCCTGGTGGTTTGTCTGGTTTGTGGCATCTTGCAGCTTCGGCAGGCGTTCTCGGGTGAGTATGTGGTGCAGGATGATGCTCGGCAGCATGTTTTTTGGATGCGGCGATTTCTGGACGCGCAGCTCTTTCAGCATGATTGGATTGCGGATTATTATCAGTCAGCAGCCCCCTGGGGGTATACGGCGATTTATCGCCTGACAGCAATGGTAGGCATTGATCCGATTTTTTTGAGTAAGTTATTGCCGATCGGGTTGGGGTTGCTGTCAACGGTTTATTGCTTTGGCATTTGTATAGAGTTGGTGCCTGTGCCCTGGGTAGGGTTTTGGGGCGCTTTATTTTTGAACCAAAGTCTATGGAGTTATGAAGATTTAGTTTCCAGTACGGCTCGATCGTTTGTGTATCCGCTGTTTCTGGCGTTTCTCTATTATTTATTGCGGGGGGCATTGTTGCCTTGTCTGGTGGCGATCGCCCTGCAAGGCTTGATCTATCCGCCTGGTTTGCTCACATCCGCAGGAATTTTAGTCATCCGGTTGCTGTGTTGGCAGGAGGGCAAGCTCCAGTTTTCTCGGCAGCGCCGGGATTATCTCTTTTGTTTGAGCGGTCTACTGGTCACAATTTTGGTTCTGTTGCCCACACTGCTAGAGTCTTCGACCTTTGGTCCCACAGTCAGTGTGGCAGAGGCACGCACCATGCCAGAGTTTTTGCCTGCGGGACGAGCAGAATTTTTTGTGACCAGCAAGATTCAATACTGGCTGACGGGGCAGCGCGGCGGGCTGCTGCCCTATGACTGGGTGCGGTTTTTGCCCTATTGGCTCAAGCCCCCCCAACTTTGGTTGAGCTTGCTGTTGCCAGTGTTGTTAGGGTTTCCTCGGCAATTTCCGCTGATGCGATCGCTCCGCGAGCGAGGCAGCCTGCTATTGCAAGTTTTGCTCGTCTCCCTAGGACTCTTTTTTCTTGCCCATGGTGTGTTGTTTAAGCTTTATCTGCCCAGTCGCTATACTCAATACAATTTGCGAATTTTGGCGGCGATCGCCGGCGCGATCGTCCTAGTCGCGTTGATCAATGTGAGCATGACCTGGATACGGCAGCGATCGTCCGTTCTACCTCGGACTATGGCTGTGGCTGGGCTGGTGCTGGTGGTGTCTTGGGTGATTGCCTATCCTGCCTTTCGCCCTCTGATTGGTAGATCTTTTCCTGACCTCAACTACAAGGTGGGACAGTTCCCAGCCCTCTATCAATTCCTGGCACAACAGCCCAAAGATATGGTGATTGCGTCGCTGGATAACGAAGCCAACAACCTGCCGACTTTTGCCCAACGATCGGTGCTGGTCGCACAGGAATATGCGATTCCGTATCATAAGGGATACTATCGCGAAATTCGTCAGCGTGTCCTTGATTTATTGGAAGCGCAGTACAATCCTGATCAACGGCTGGTCAATCAGGTGATTCAAAAATATCAGATCGATTTTTGGTTGCTCTCTACCCATGCTTTTCAACCTCAGTACATCGAAAAAAATGGCTGGTTGATGCAATATCAACCCACAGCGACGCAGAGTATTGTCCGCCTGCAACAAGGGATACATCCGGCACTAGCCAGCAGCGTCGATCGCTGCACCGTTTTTCATGAGCAAACACTGGTCGTTTTGTCTGCGCCCTGTCTGGTGAGTAAGCCTGTTTCACTGCATCATCCCTAAGGCTGATGAGATTACCCATTGATTCAAAATTGAGAATCCAACATCCAGTCACTTGGCATGGTAGGGAGGAGCTACATTTTGAAAAAAGTTTCGGTCATTGTTCCGGTTTATCGGGTTGAGCAGTATATTGCTGCGACGGTTCAGTCGGTGCTGGACCAAACTTACGACAATTTTGAGCTATTGCTGGTGGATGATGGCTCACCCGATCGCAGCGTCGAAATTTGTCAGCAGTTTAGCGATCCACGCATTCGGCTAATCCGGCAAGCCAACCGGGGCGCTTGTGCCGCTCGGAACCAGGGGATGCGTGCCGCCACAGGCGATTACTACGCTTTTTTGGATGGGGATGATCTGTGGCGACCTGAAAAGCTGGAAAAGCATGTCGAACATCTGGCTCGTTCTCCCCAGGTGGGGATCAGCTTTAGCCGATCGGCGTTTATTGATGAAGACAGCCAACCCCTGGGCATCTACCAAATGCCTCGGTTGACTGGAATCACCCCTGAAAATTTGCTCTGCCGCAACCCGATCGGCAATGGTTCTGCCCCTGTGATCCGACGAGAAGCCTTTGAAGCGGTCAAATTCCAAGACAATCTCCATGGCTCAGTGGAAGATTTTTACTGGGATGAACGGCTGCAAGGGGCACAAGATGTAGATTGCTGGCTGCGAATTGGCTTGCAGACTGATTGGCAAATTGAAGGTATTCCCGAAGCGTTAACCCTCTATCGCGTCAATGCCAGCGGCATTTCTGCCAACCTGGCAAAGCATTCTGCTTCCTGGTTTGCGGTAATTGAAAAAGCCCATACCTATGCCCCCGCCGTGGTCGATCGTTGGGGCAAAACTGCCAAAGCTTACTACTTGCGCTACCTGGCGCGGCGGGCAGTCACCTTGCGAGATGGGGGCACTGCCGTCCAGTTTTTCCATCGCGCTTTGGCGTTGGACTGGCGCATTCTGCTGCAAGAGCCACGCCGGACGGCGTTAACTGGAGCCGCTGCTTACTTGCTCTGTTTCTTGCCGCGATCGTTGTACCAGCAAACCGAAGCCATGGCACTCAAAGTCACAGGCGCAACCCAACGTCGGAAGATCGCGGGCGCAGGGGGTAAATAGCGCGCATGATTTCCTTACTAGAACTCGCTCAACGCTTGCTCCCTTCAGTGCTGTGGCTGGCTGGGAGCTGGGGGCTGGTTTATTGGGTTGCTGGCATCGTGATGCGGTCTCAGTTACCGCAGGGGCGCGGGATTGGACGGTTGCTCCGATGGGGGACGATCGTCCTGGTACTGGTGCTGGCGCTCCAGCAGGTGTACAAAGTTGCCAATTCTGACGCTGGACAATGGGTGGCGCCAGCAGTGAAGCCAACGGCACAGCACTGGCGGCGCGGGGCAAAAGATTGGGCAACGGTAGCGATCGGCGGCGGTGGATATGTCACGGGAATTTATCTTCACCCACATCAAAAAGACCTGGTTTATATGAGAACTGATGTGGGAGGAGCGTATCGCTGGAATCCAACGGATGAAAGCTGGATACCCCTGACGGAGCGCTTCACCATCGATCAGAAAAACTATTACGGGACAGAATCGCTGGCGCTCGATCCCAACGATCCCGATGTGGTCTATATGGCGGCAGGCAAATATCTATGGGAAAAAGGGCGATTGTTTAAGTCCAGCGATCGGGGTAATACCTGGACTCCACTTGATTTAGAATTGCCGATCGGGGGTGCGGAGGAAAAGCGCTGGGCAGGAGAACGGTTGGCAGTGAACCCGTTTGACTCGCAAATTGTTTTATTTGGCTCTCGACAAAAAGAGTTATGGCGATCGGCTGATGCGGGCAAAACCTGGAAATCAGTTAAATCATTTGTCGCCCACTCCCGTCAAGACATTGGCATTCTTGCCATTGCCTTTGATCCCAAAACCGCAGGGGTGGTCTATGCCAGCGCTTATGAGGATGCCGTTTATCAATCGTTGGATGCAGGGGTGACCTGGCACAAGCTAAAAGAGAGTCCCAGTCAGGTGCACCGACTGACTGTTGCCAGCAATGGGGTGCTGTATGCGACCGCCAGCGACAATCCCCAGGTAAGTTGCTATTCGGCAGGCAAGTGGCGTGACATTACCCCGCAAAAATTTAAAACAGGCTATGACGGACTGGCGGTGAATCCTGCCAATCCCGACCAGATTTGGGTCAGCTTGGCAGAAACGCCCAAAAGCAAAATTTACCAATCGCTGGACGGGGGAGCGATCTGGCAAGCCCAAAACCGAAAGCTCAACGACACAGTTCCCTGGTGGAATCGACCACCGCTGTTTACGCAACCCTGGATTGCGGCAATGGCGTTTGATCCGCAGGTGCCGGAACGGGTCTGGTTGACCGAATGGACGGGCGTTTGGCGCACAGATCGCGCTTCGGCAACCCCAGTGGTCTGGACAAACTATGCCAAGGGGCACGAAGAAGTGGTGGTAGGTGCCCTGGCTTCTCCGCCGCAAGGGGCGCTACTGATTAGTGGTCTCTATGATGTGGAAGGGTTCTACCATGGGCAGGGTTTAGATGTATTTCCCGAACACAAATTGGGGTTGCAAGGTGCTCAGCGCGGCTATCAATTGACCAAGGGCATGGACTATAGCCAGCAGCAATCGCAAAATATGGTGCGGATTGGTGTTCGCAGTCAGGGCGATTACAAATTTGCTGCCACATCTCAAGATGGTGGGCGTAGCTGGCGGCAAGTGCCAACGTTTCCTAAAGATGCTGAGCCTACCCGGGTGGCAATGTCAGCAACTGAGCCTAATCGCATCGTGGTGACGCTGCGCGATCGACAGGCAATCTCGACCTTGAATCGGGGTAAAACCTGGCAGCCAGTGGTCGGGTTACCCAAACCTGGCAAGGAGCCGCGCTATGTCTCGCCTGTGCTGGCAGCCGATCGTGTCGATGGCAAGACTTTTTATTTCTATGAAAATGAGAAATTCTATCGCAGTGAGGATCACGGCGCTTCTTTTCGGGTGGTCAACGATTCCCTGCCCCAGGCAAATTGGGCGGTGGTCAAAGCATCGCCGGGAGTGGAGCATGAAGTCTGGATTGGCATGAACGAAGAAGGCTTTTTTCACTCTACCGATGCTGGGAAAACCTTTGCTCCGGTGAAGACGGTGGAACATGCCTTTTTGTTTGCGTTGGGCAAGCCTCCTGCTGAGAGCACTATCCCTGCGCTTTACCTATATGGCAGGATTACGGGGAAAGGAGACGGAATCTTTCGATCGCTCGATCGGGGCAAAACCTGGATCAAAATCAATGATGCCAAGACCCCGATTGGCGACCGTCCTCTGGTGATGGAAGCCAGCCAACAAGAATATGGGTTGGTGTTTGTGGGGACGGGGGGCAGAGGCGTTTATTATCGGCACACAGGGAATCTCTGACTCCCGGCGCTTGCCTGGGTCAACATTGGATGAGAGGGCAACTATGGAATTGAAATCACCATCCAAAGCCTTTGGCACTGCTTTCTGGCTAGGGTTTGCGCTGGTCGCACTGGTGGGAGTGACGATCGCTGCCCTCTTCTGGATTTTTGACCATCCCTTTGGCACCAATTGGGATGAAGCCCGCTATATCAATAACGCCTATAAAGATGTCTGGAGTTTTCGCCAGGAGGGTTTGTTCGGTTTAGCAAAAAGCATCCTGGGGTCTGATCGCTCGCGTCCTTCCGCCTTCCGTATTTTGGTATTGCCCTTCACCTTGCCCTTGGGAGTGAGCCCCCAACGATTACGAATCATTTCTTTCGCTTGCTTGTGGCTCACGGTGGGGCTGACCTTTCTCGCTGCTCGTTGCATTGCGGGATCGGCGGCGGGAGCGTTTGCTGCCCTGTTTCTCATCACTTGCCCAATTATTGTTGCGCCCAACCTGCGATTTTATGTCGATTACCCCCTATACTTGGCGATCGCGGGCTTAATGTATTTTCTCCTAGCAGATTGGCAACGCGAGCAACCTTCGCGCTGGGGATGGGTGGGCATTGGTTTGGCGCTGGGGTTGGGAGCCTGGTCAAAACCCCCGATCGTTTTAATTGCGACCCCCATCCTCTTACTGACTTGGGCATTGAGCTACTACCAAATCACAACCGGACACACGCTGAAATCCTTGCTCAAAGCGGTGGGATTGGCGATCGTCGTCATGTCGCCCTGGTGGGTGCTTAACTTTAGTCAAAGTTTTGCCAAAGCCTTTCGTTCTGGCGGTTACACGCCCCATTCGCTGGGTCCCAAAGGCTCGATCGAGACGCTTTGGAAATGGTGCGGTGTCTTCGTGCAAACGATGTTGGGGCAAACCTTGGCGTTGCTCACCCTGGCAATTTTGCTGGGGGTAATCGTGCAAAGCCTTCGCCATCGGGTCAATCTGACCTCCAATCAATGGGCTGCGATCGCCCTGGGCTTTGCCGGATCACTACCCATGTTAATTTTGGGCGCGTTTGGCACCAATCATAATCCCCGCTTGCTTGCGCCTGCCCTTTTACCACTGGCAGTGGCGATCGGGATTTTGGCAGCCCTCACCGGTTGGACGACCTCTCGCTGGCTGTCCGCTGCCGCCGTTGCGCTCCTGGGCTTCCAACTGACGGTAATGGTTAGTCCGTCCGCCAGTGATGGCACTTACCAAAAAGGCGACGCAGCGTCACAAAATTGGCTGTGGGGTGACCCAAGCGTGACAATGCAGCGCATTGAGCAATGGGATTGGTCGCAACTCAAAGCCCTGTGCGACCAAAGGCAGCTCAAAGACCCCGTCATTTCCTATTTGGGTAGCCATCTCATGCTAAATGTGCCCCAAATTGCTCGCCCCTGGGTGCAAGCCAACGAACCCGTCCGAATCCATTGGCTCTGGCAAGAGCATAAAGGTGAAATTGATTGGGCGCAGGTGATGCGGTTTGTGGATGCCAGTAATGTGGTGCTCGTTGCCCCTACCTACATCGGGACTGTGCTCGATCGCCAATCTATCAACAATCGGCACAATCCGGAGTTTGTGCAGCGCTTAGAAGCCAATCCCCGGTTTGATAAGCCCATCCTTTTTACCGTAGGTCGGTTTGAACGGTTGCCGCTGCTCGTATTTCTACAAAAACCTGGACAAATGCCCAATCCGGTTCCTGCCGATATGGCAACCAATCCTTTTCAGTAGTCAGTGAGATTTGTTGGTAGATCTGAGCAACCTATCGACTGATGAGAGAGTCTAATCAATATTAATAACTTCCTCAAACTCATACATCACTGTCGGTGGCTGGTAGAAGTTGTACTTTTGTTTCAACACCAACCAGAAAAAATGGGTGTCATCCACCAGATATCGTTTCCAGAGCCGTCTAGGTTCAGAAAGCAGTCTAAAAAACCACTCCAACCCCAACTCACTGATCCATTTAGGTGCTCTGGGTTTGTGTCCGGCTTCAAAATCGATTGTTGCCCCGATCGCCAAAAAAATATTGATATTGGGTAATCGATCTTTGTACTTACAAATCCACTTTTCTTGCTTGGGTGCGCCAACGCCCACTGCCAGAACTGTTGCGCCCGATTGATTGATTAGGGCAACAATCTTACGACATTCGGCTTCATCATTTTCAAACCCCAGAGAAGGTGAATAGGTGCCCACCACCATCTTTCGACCCACTTTGGCATTAATGATCTCTTGTGCCCTCGCGGCAACACCTTCTTGAGCACCGAGCAAAAAAATCCGGATATGCTCACTATTTTTGTGATGCTCATAAAATGCCGGAAAAAGATCCGAGCCTGAAATTTTTTCTTTTAAAGGTGAACCTAAAAACTTAGAAATGTAAAAGAGAATTTTGCTATCGCAAACCCGGTAATCAGCGATCGAATAGGCTTGAATAAACTCTCGATCAGTTTGCAATTTCACCAAATGATCGACATTTGGCGTAAAGATAACACCACGATCAACTTGCCCTAACAACTCGGTTGCTGTGCAATCGTCGATAGTGATATTGAGTATTTTGACTCTGTTCATCAGACCAGAAACCTAACCAACAACTGAATCAGGACTCGCAAAAGATTGCCTTTGCACTCAGAGAAGGTAACCGCAAAACCTTCTTGAAAGCCGACTGAACCTCCACCTCGAATGAGAGCAACTCTATCCACTCGAAGCAATACACCAGAGAGCGTTCCATACAAATCGATGAGGAAATCCTATCCAGTGCAACCTGAACCCATCTAATCTGGAACGAACGGACTCTATGACCAATCCAAGCCAGGCAGAAGGTGAATTTTCGAATCGAGATCATCCGTTTTCCTAGCCCAGTACTCCCCAAAAGTAACTATTCAGGAATGAATCAGCTGAGTAGAAGTACGAATCGAAGTCCTGGAGGATGCTCAGGATGGTAAAAACCCAACCTTTCTCATTTTGCTTTCTGGCTAGAAATTTGTACGGAGTTTAACTGTCTGCGTATTCCGATTTGAACAAAGCAATCGGGGGGCTTATGAGAGTCTGAAACAGAATCTTAGTTTGTCCCAGTATTCACTGTTTTACTTCATAGTGAACTGTCGCATAACTGCGAAGATCTCTTCCAGTATTTTGCCGAGTCTTTATAGAAATTACACAGAAACTTCATAGAAAAATCATAATGAAGTGCGAAATCCTCGGTGTTTCTTAATATATAGGTAGTTGACAAAAAAAGCAAATTGCACACCTTAAAATTTCGTCTCTAAATTATAATTTAATTCAATTGAGACCGGACAATTTTTTACTCATTAAAAAGTTTTGAAATGCTTGCAAAGCAGGACTTAATCAACAACTAAAAATTTATTTATCAAAATTAATTTTGCAATTGACTAAAAAGCGGATCAATTTCAAAAATCGTCTATTGGGCTACGAATCGCCGTCTTTATGAAGAAACGGCAAACCCTTCAGAGCATCCGGATTTTACTTAAATTCGTAGATCTTTGAGAATGTCCCCCCTTAATTCAGTTGCAACATGCCTGCTCGTCCTTTCCAAAGCCATCCTGCTGTTGGATACGAAGTGCGCCTCTTGCCAGAAAATACTCATCCTTTAATTGGGCAAAATCTTGCTGCAGAGGGTGTGATTGCGCAAGTGTGGCAGTTCTCAGCGGGCTTGATGGTTTCTGTGCAGTTGGATAGTGGTGTCATTGTGGATGGTCTCCTGTTTCGGGAATTGACCGATCGCGATGGGACACCGCTCCGATGGCGCTGAAACTGAGTGGTCTATCAAAATTTTGGTGTAAAGGCGATCAATGGGTCGCCTTTATGTCTGTTGGGGCGATCTCGATGGACGAATGTCTTGAGGTTTCCTGATGTACAAGCAAAGCCAATGAAGAAGTTAGTGCTGATCGAAAGATGGCTGTTTCTAGCCTTGTTGAAAGCGCTATTTGCCACCATTGGAATTGCGCCTCAATCCGAATCTATCGTCTTTTTGAATGGTGTGAAATCCATCAGACTGGGGCGGCTTCATGCTTTGCCCCCTCACAGATAGACTGCACCCAAACGAGAATTGCGATAGAAAGCAAGAAATTTTCTTTCTTCAGTAAAATTATCCAATTTGATAGGTTAGAGGGGCTGTGAAAAACCGTAACTGGTTAGATATTGCAGAGTATCTGATGCTTTTTGGGTCGGGGGTTGGATCAGTGGCTTCTGCGGCATCCCAGCAGGTTTTATATTCTGCGGCTCCCTTGTCGTTTTTGATGGTGCTGAATCTGGCAAATCGTCGCCGCCTGCAGCAGCGAATTGAACAAGACATTCCCCCCGCGATCGCCCAACTCGATCAACGCATTGCCAACGAAGTTGAAATTCTCAACCATAAACTTGAACTTTTACCTACGGATAAAGCACTAGATACCCTGAAAATTACGCTGATTCAGGCGAATCAAGGAATAATTACGCAACTCACGGAAAGGGTAAACCACCTGCGGCGAGAAATTGCTGCACAAACGGCTCCGCTTAAAGAGTACAACCTGGCAGCGCTGCAAGATGGTATCCAGGGACTTCAGGAACGCAACAATAAACTGGAAGCCTTGTTTGCCCAACTGCATAGTGATTTGCGGCGACAGATCAGTCCCAGCCGAGTAGAAGCGCTAGAAGCGTTATTTGCCCAAGTTTCGGAAGATGTTTTTAACTTGCAAGTGACGGTCAGTGAGGTTCAAGAAAGCCTTCAAGATTTGGAAGATGAACAAAAACTGATCAATCCTAGAACCCTACAAGACCAAATTGATCATCTTAATCGAAGGCTGAGCAATTTACCTCAGGCTTTTGATGCGAGTTCGCTCAGGAAGGATGTCGAATCTTTGTTGAGTATCGTGACCGATCTGGTTCCCCGACGAGAACTGGCACGTCTGTTGGCTGACTTGGAAAAAATCCACCAGCAGCAAACATCTCTAGAGCAAGCCGTGACTGTGGTCAGGTTGGCAAGCACTGTCTTTCGGAAACAGCTCGATAGTTTGTCGGTCAAACTCAATGTTAAAGAAGAAGCGCTCAATTGGCTAACGGGCGCGGTGGCTTTCCAGTCTGAACCGCAGGTCAATGAAGAGGTAAAAAGCTCTCTGGCGAAGCTAGCCAAGGGACTAGCGACTCTGCAACAACAAATGAAGCAGCTTCCCCCTGCCACGGATATGGCAACGTTGCATCGTGCGGTTGAGCAAGCGGTTGCTGTGCAGGTTGGGGTCATCGAGCAACAATTGGTGGATATCCGCCAGGTAACCCAAAGTCTGGCAACTGAACAGGGTCACCTGCAAAGCAGGCTGGAATATCTGCCGGAGGTTACCGCTGCGCCCCTTTGGCAGCAACCAATCGAGACGTTTGCAGTCCGACTGGAACAAACCACGGATGAATTGAGCCGATTACAGACTCAAATTGAAGCGAAGGTTGAACAACGGCTTGAGGAACTGAGTCAACAATCGGTGAGTGATTTGGTGGTGCAACGGCTGCAATCACTGAGCCAGCAGGTCGCTCTAGAAACGGTACAGCAATACTTGGCTGAGTGGGGACAGCAACCGATCGGTGAAACGGTGCTGCAACAGTTGCAAGCGTTGAGCCAGCAAGTGGCAGAAGAGACGGTGCAACGGCGTTTAGCAGAATGGAGCCAGCAATCGTTCACTGGGTTGGAACTGCAACCTCCCGCAGAGTGGAGCGCGCGATCGTCTCAGATGGTTGACGTGGTTGATCTTTCAGGGATTGCTACGATCGAAGACCTGGTGGCTGAAACGGATATGACCCAGAGTGGGACAAACGCCTTTGTCATGCCCGATCTGGCAACGCTGATGAATGAGTTTGAGCAAGTGGTTGCGGCGCAATTGGATGAGGTGCGCCAACAGGTTGTAAATGTTCAACAAACCACCCAAATTCTGGAGCAAGAACAAAACACATTGCGAAGCTTGGTTAACCAAAGCGCGACAGACACGTTGGAACAGCAACTTAATGCTTTGGCAACCCGAGTGGAATGGGCAGAGAGCAATTTGGGGGTATCGCAGTCTCAGCAGCAGGCTCCCGATCGGGCTGTTCCAGATACTTTGCCTGTTTGGGTAGACAGAATTCCCTTTGCCACAGAAGAAGTTCCTTCCCCCTTTGCAGAAGAAGAGTCTCCAGCGGCTTCGGAATTTTCTCACGCAGAGGTTGCACCAGAACCAGAATTGGCGGCTCCCTCCTTGTTTGGTGAATGGAGTGTGCTTGCTCCTGCAATCGAGGTGCCGTTGTTTGAGGCATCAGCGCCTATGAGTGAAGCAGTGCTGGTGTCTGAAGTGTCTCCTGGTGAGACTTTTGAGGTTGTGTCGGAATTGCCTGCGACTGCTGCTGAGACAGAACGTTCTGACGAAGGCGCTGTGCCTGCGCTGGAACCAGCGTTGGAGACTTCCGCTTTGTTTGGTGAGTGGAGTGCGCTGGACACCGTGATCGAAGTTCCGTTTCCTGATGCAACGGAGTTTATGAGTGAAGCGGAGCCTACGCCTGAGGTTAGTTCTGAGACTGTCTCTGAGGCTGAGGTGGAGTTACAGCCCTTGGTTGAGACTTCAACCACACTCTTTTTGGAGGAGTCAACCGTTGTCCCCGAACGAGAGTCAGAGTCAGAACGAGAGCCACAGTCAGAACCTGAACTAGTGAGCTTTGGGATCGACAAAGCAACCGTAGTACAACAAGAGTCAGAATTAGTAGAGTCGGAACAAGTGTCTGAGTCAGAACCAGACTCAGAACCCGAACGAACGTTGGCGTCAGAACGAGAGTCTCTGGTGTTTCCGGATGAGGATGCCTTTGTGTCCTCTCAATCTTCGTCAGAAATGACGGGCAACACTCTAGCCGACTTTACTGAAGAGCTAGCTGAACTAGAGAATCGGTTTCAAGCTACGACCGCGATCGCCGCTGAAGATTTATCCGACGAAGTACAATTCGTGACTGCTTTAGCTGACGATGTCCCAGATTTGGAGGCTGTATCAAGTGACGCTCCCGTAGATATTAATGGTCGGTGCGTGTTGGAGGAAGCGCTGGAGAATAGCCAGGAACGGGTTATTATCGTGAGTCCCTATCCCACCCCTGACACGATCGATGATGCCTTAATCCAAAAATTTAGCGAAGTCCTCGATCGCGGTGTGCGTATTGACATTGGCTGGGGGCATTTAGCCGATGCCAGCCGCATTCGCGTCCCTCGCTGTTTATATCAACCCCGATTGGATAGTGGGATCGAAAGAGGATTTTTGCAAAGTTTGCTGAGACAGTTGGCACATCTCAAAAAGCGGCATCCTCAGCAGTTTCGGTTCAAAATTTTGGGCACTCATGAAAACTTTGTGGTCTGCGATCGCTCCTTTGCTGGCTTGGGCGTTCATCCCATGCCGATCGCGAGTCATGTTTTTCCACAAAACCTGGCTGGATTAAAAACCGATGAGCTTGAAGTGATTCACAGCTTAATTACACGGTTTGATGATGCCACGCCCGATCCCAACAATGCCGATATTTACTTCAATCGAGGCACTACTCGCTACGATCTAGGCGATAAACAAGGGGCGATCGCAGACTATACTCAAGTTCTCCGGCTTGATTCTGATGATGATGTGGCATTCAATAATCGGGGGCTATCGCGCTATGAACTTGGTGATCAAAACGGTGCCATTGTAGATTTCAACAATGCTCTGCAAATCAATCCTGAAAACGCGATCGCCTACTTTAACCGTGCGGCGGCTCGTACCGACCTGGGCGATAAGCTGGGTTGCATTTCCGACTTCAGCCAGGCGATTCGCCATCAGCCCAACTTTGCCCTAGCATATTTTTATCGTGGGATGGCACGCATGCAAGTTGGCAATCGAGTCGGCGCGATCGAAGATTACACCGAAGCTATCGGGCTTAATGATCAAGATGCCATGTCCCATTTTTACCGAGGGCTCGCCTACTTCCGCAGTGGTGATAAGGTCAGAGCCGCTGCCGATCTCAAGCAAGCAGAAAGACTTTTTACCGATCAGAAAGATAAAGTGAACCGCCAACGAGTGTTGCAAGCCCTGAAAGAGCTAGAATCCGCCCTTGCTGAAGCCAGGAATGCCAGTACTAATAAGCAAACGAATCTTTGGCCCCTTTGACCTTGCACCCCTCTCGCTCTCTCAGGCGCGTGTGTCCAGCCCATCCCGTAAGCCATCGCCCAACAGGTTAAACGCCAACACAATCAAGGTAATCAGTAAACCGGGAAAGATCGTCGTCCAGGGTGAGGTGAGGGCATAACCGCCCTTAAAGGCATCTGCCAGCATAGTGCCCAGTTCTGGAGTTGGGGGTTGGGTGCCCAGACCCAGAAAACCCAAACCTGCGGCTTCTAAGGTGGCAATGCCGATCGATAAAGTTGCTTGCACTACCAACGGCGCAAGGCTCCCTGGCAGAATGTGTTGAAAAATAATTCGCCGATCGCTTGCGCCTAACGCTCGTGCGGCTTGAACAAATTCTTGCTCTCGTAGCGACAACACCATCCCGCGTGTTAGACGGATGAAGATGGGAATCTGCACCACACCCACTGCGACCATCACGCTTTGCAGAGTGGGTCCTGTCACGGTGACAATGGCGATCGCCAACAAAATTGACGGAAACGCCAGCAGAATATTGGTCAACCAACCGATCAGAGCTTCCCAATACCCTCGAAAGTATCCTGCCATCAAGCCCAATATGGCTCCGATCACCAATCCCACTAATACTGAAACAAAGCCCACACTCAGCGATGTGCGGATGCCATACCAGACCAGTGTAAACACATCTCGCCCTAGGCTATCAGTCCCAAACCAGTGCTTAAGGCTGGGGGAACTGAGCCGTGCTAAATAGTCGCGATCGGTGGCTGGATCGTAAGGATGCAAAACGGGAGCCAGTAATGCCAGGAGGAGCAAGGTAAGGGTCAAAAATAGCCCGACTTTGCCAGACAGCGATCGCCAAAAACGCTGCAAAGCTCGATTTTGCCCAATCTGGCGTAAAATTACCCACGGTTCAAACCGAAAATTACGATCGTTTGCTGAAAACATACTGCTGCCCATCGGTTGACTTGAGTGTACGGCAAATCACCGATACTTAATCTCCACTGTTGCTGGGCATGGTTGATCATAGTTCTCCGTATTGCAGAGATTATTAATGTATTAAAAATACAAAACTTATCCGATAAATCTCAGTCGCCAAATAACAAATTCATTGGTGATTGATTCCAATTTAAAGCCAAGATAAGTCCTCAAACCTCTTTACAGAAGCTTTTTCAGAGATTGGGCAAACTTTGCCAAACCGTCATCATTCCCTGAATACCGCCGCTTAGGATAGGGAAAGATTGGTGTATCACTCACGACTCCTTCCTCACTTAGTAGGTACATCCGATGAAATTCTCGAAACTTGCTCTATGTCTCAGTGGCGCACTGATCTTAGGTTTCGCTCCAGTCTTTACCTCCAAAGCAAATGCGACCTCGCTCAATTCGGGCTGGACTTATAGCATTGACGCCGCAAATGATGGGTCTGGTGGGAATGGCTTTGAAATCAAAGGCATTGCTATGAGCATTCAAAACGATCAGATCGTGGTGGCGCTGACGGGTGGAATGCCGGTGACTGGTACTGCTTATAGTCATGCATTAGATGGCATCATCAGTTGGGGAGATTTGTTCTTAAACTTCACTGGCAACAGCTTTAACGCAGCTCAAGGAAGTCTATTTGGGATTCACTTCGGGTCTAATACCAATTCTTCTCTCGCGGCTGGCGTCTATTCCAATGTCAAAACAACCAGTGTTGCGACCATCAACTCTGGATACAGCAGCTTACAACAATACTACAACGCTGGCTATGGTAAAGCTAATAGTGTTGGCGCTGCTCTACCTACGCAAACAGCTGCTCTGAACTATTTCGGTGGCGGGAGCATCCAAACTTCGATAGCCTCTGGCACCAAAATTGGTAATATCACACCGCTTCTCGCCAGCAATCTGACCGCAGCCGGTCTTAACTTTGGTTCTGCTCAAGGCACTCAAACCTTTGGATTTAGCTTTAGCAAATCTTTGTTGCCTCAGGGTTCCTTCCTTTCCAATCTCTTCCTGGAGTGTGGCAATGACGGGGTCGCGATCGCAGCCTCCACCCAATCTGTTCCCGAACCGACCACTATGGCGGGCTTGGCACTGGTGGGTCTAGGTATGACTGCGGTACGCCGTAAGCGCAAAGCTGCTAGCGAAAGCGCAGCCTAGCCTGCTGGTCGTATTACCTTTCTCGTCTTAAAAACCAAATTCACTCCCAACCTGCCCCCAGTCGCCATGCTGGGGGTTTCTTTTAGATGACATGGTGCGTGTGTGTGGATAGCTCCACGGACTGATTTTCTTAGCAATCCCTCCCTAATATTGGATTCTGGGATCAAGAAGCGCATAGGAAAGATCAACGAGCAAATTGATCAGTACAAAGGCGATCGACACAAAAATCACACCACCTTGCACAACTGGATAATCGCGCGCCAGAATGCCATCGTATATCCAGGAACCAATACCGGGCCAAGCAAAGATAGTCTCGGTAAGAATGGCACTGCCCAACAAAGAACCAAACTGTAACCCTGTTACCGTGCTGACGGGCAACAGAGCATTCTTCAACGCATGTTGAAAAAACACCCGAAATTCTGGCACTCCTTTGGCTCTGGCGGTACGGATATAGTCTTGAGACAGCACTTCTAGCATGGCACTACGAGTGATGCGAGCAATGATTGCCAAGGGAATAGTGCCCAGGGTCAGCGCTGGCAAAACCAGATGCACTAGAACATCTGCTAAAGTCCGCCAATCCAACCGTAGCAAGGCATCGAGGACATAAAAACCAGTGATTGGCTGAAAGTTAAACCCAGCTTCCACACTGAGTCTGCCACTGGGCGGCAACCAATGTAGATTCACAGCAAATAAATATACCAGCAACAATCCCAGCCAATACACAGGCAACGAAACTCCAATCAATGAGCTACTCATGGTGAGATTATCGAGCCAGCGATTTTTTTGTACAGCGGCTAACACTCCCGCCGGAATACCCAACACCAGCGCCACCAGCATGGCACTCACCGTTAACTCAAACGAAGCGGGCAATCGAGTCTGGATTTCATGGGCGATCGGAATACCGCTAATAATGCTATTACCCAAATTGAATCGGAGTAGATTTCCTAAAAAAGCCAAATATTGCAAAGGCAGCGGTTGGTCTAATCCCAATTGGGTTCGCAAACTTGCCAACTGTTCTGGCGTTGCCCGCTCTCCCGACAATACCACTGCCGGATCACCCGGTATCAGATGCAAAAAGGCAAAAACTAAAAGGGTAATACCTAAAAGCACAGGCAGCAGGCTGAGCAAACGTTTAGTGAGGTAGATCCACATGAAAGATTTTTGATTTTTGATTTTTCTTGTTCCCAGGCTTTGCTTGGGAATGGTTGCGGAGGTTTGCCTCTTTTCAAACTACTATTGATTCAGCTAGGGTAGCTTATTTTTTCTCAACGGATTCAAACGGTTCTGTGCCTAGCGGGCTGGGCACCCATCCGGTAATGTTCTTGCGTTTGGCACCGAGGGGTTGGGCATGGACGATCGGCAATCGCAAAGCCTGTTGATGCAGAAGCTCATCGACTTCAGCGTAGAGCTTTCCTCGAGCCGTCTGGTCGCTGGTTGCTCTCGCCTGATTAAGCAGTTGGAAGACCCGATCGTTTTTCCAGTTACCAATGTCGCTGGTGCCACCGGGGCCAAAGTGAGCATAAAGGAAACTGTCAGGATCGCCAAAGTCGCCTGTCCAGCCCATCATAAAGGCTTGATAGCCGGGGGCTTTGCGACGATCTTCCAGGTAGGCTGCCCAGTCTTTGGTTTTGAGGGTAACGCGGATGCCGATCGCACTCAGATCTGCGGCAAAGGACTCGGCAATGGGTTTGGGGGTGGGGTAGTAGGGGCGAGAAACGGGCATGTACCAGAGTTCTAGAGGGAAGCCGTTGGGATAGCCTGCTTTTGCCAGCAGTTGTTTTGCCTGAGGGGGATTGAAGCTGTAGGGTTGCAGACTGAGGGTGGTTGCCCAACTCAGAGAGGGTGGGAGAAAGTGAGCGTCATTTTGCCCTAGGTTGCCCCAAAAAGCTTTGACAATGGCTTGCTGGTTAAGTGCCTGGGCGATCGCCTGTCGCACTTCCGGTTTCGCTAGGGGCGCATAGCTGGGATTGAGCGCTAGATAACCCACGTTGAAAGAAGGACGGGGCACAGACTCTAGATTAGGGTCTGCCTGCAATTCTTTGATCTGGTCGGGCGCCAGGTCTACCGTGAAGTCGATTTGTCCAGCTCGCAGTTGTGCCAGTCGGGCAGCAGGATCGGTGATGAAGCGGATCACGAGTTGGTTGGTTTTGGGCAGTCCAGTTCGCCAGTAGTGGGGGTTCTTTTCCAGGACGACCCGATCGCCGGTGCGCCATTCTTTGAACACAAAAGCTCCGGTTCCGATTGCCAGAGAACCCGGTTTGCCGTAGTTAGCTCCGGCTTTTTTGATCGCCGTTGGACTGGCGATGCCGTAGAAACCAGAGGCGATCGCGGCAGGAAAGGCAGCAAAGGGTTGCTTTAGCCTCAACTGAATCGTTGAGGTATCCACTACTTTCACATCTTGCAACAGGGAATTGGGGTCGCCTTTGTAGCCGCCAAACATCTGTTGCCAGATTTCATAAATCTTGCCCTCGTTGCGATAGCCCTGGGGCTGGTTAGGGTCCCACCAACGTTCAATGTTGAACTTAACAGCTTCGGCATTGAAGTCGGTGCCATCGTGAAACTTTACCCCCTGCCGCAGTTTAAACGTCCAGGTTTTGCCATCCGTAGAAACAGACCACTCGGCTGCCAGTCCCGGTACTAAATCGGTGGTACCCGGTTTGATTTCAATCAGGCGGTTGTAGATCTGGTCTTGCACAATGATGGAATTGCCATCGGTGATGTTGCCCGGTTCCAGATTGACAGGCGACCCGCCAGAACCGTAGACCAGCACGCCGGATTGGTTGGGAGCAAGGCTGCTGGGGCTGGAGGATGTACCTAGATTGGTCGCTGGAGTGCAGCCAAAGGGGACGATCGCGCAGATGGCAGATATCCCAAATAAACGGAAGGGCGATTTACCCAGCTTTTTTTCAATACCCATTCCCATCACAACCCCTCGTAAACCAACAAACACCAGAATACGCTCTGTCGGTTCTTCAGCGCAGTATCAGGCAAAGCTTCAGGGTTAGCTCGATCGTCAAGATGCAGGTAAAGAACTCGACTCTGCTGAAAAGACAGGATAGGTTGAAATAGGGGCATTGAAGATTCTGTGAGGGTTATGCAAGCGATTGGGCAACTGACAGAAGAACTTCTTGCTCCTCCTAGCGCCTCTAGAGCGTTTTTGGCGGAAAAGCTAAGCGAAAGCCTGAAATTCGATATCGATAGCGTCCACTTCTATCAAGCAAACGCACCTTATGATTGGATAGACATTTATGCTACGAATACTTTTGAGAAAGCACGATCGCTAATCTCATCAGTGCGGTTACGTTTCATCTAGACTGCGATGGTTGAACCGTGTGGGTCGAATTTGTAGACGGTGAGATAAACTGTCCACAACCAATCATGAACAGTTTAATCCCCAGGATAATGAGAAAAAAAATCCCCAGGTTTGCCACAAAGTTACTGGGTCTGCTACTCTCAGGGCGAAGGTAATAGCTCGCTTTAGGTGATGTGCCACCACTACCAACCCCACCGCCGCTACCGCCACAACCGCCGCTACCGCCACATCCACCACTCATGCGTGACTCCTTGAGTCTTCTTTTAAGGTCTTGATGCGATCGCTCATTCCACAGCATGTATTGCTGCCAATGGTCGGGTCGTTATAATAGTAGCCCGTAGGGGTTGCGTTGCATCCAAGCTGCCAATTGGTTGAGTGCCTTGAAGACAGATTTTACGATTCCGAATCAGGTTTGAGCGTATGGTGTGGAATAAAGTAGAAACTCGTTTTTCGATCGTGATGATGAGTGTTCTAACCAGTTTAGTGGGGCTAATCAGTTCGGGAATGACCAGTCTAGCGATCGAGGGTAGACAGCAGTCTGTTCAAAGTCAGAATGGCTTCATGAGCAACGCTCCCAATAACACTCTACTCGGCAATCAAAGTAAAAGACCATCAACTCACATTATTCACAAGGAAGTGGTGGTTGCCGGCGTACCTGGAAGATTACCTTTGCGAAACGGGATGGCATACAGAGAAGCAAGGCAACGGTTACTTCGACAAGGGTGGCAGCCCAATTTACAAGGTGACCCGCCAAACCTCCGAGACCGTTCAGTCAGAGAGCTATTTGACTTAGGCTATCGGGAGATTAAAGATTGTGCTGGCACCGGAGAAGGACCCTGTCTATTTGAGTTTGTTGATGCAAAAGGAACCTTGCTGTCCGTCGTTGCAACCACCGGAGGTTCTGCAAACATCAACCGTTTTGTTCGGAATTGGTGGGTCGAGAAAAAAACAGGTACAACTCAACCAGACTCAACAAACAAAATTGTCGATGGTTTTTATTCTCTGGGAGGCACCGATCAGGGGTTAGAAGTTCGGGGACAACGGTATCGATATTATGATGAACTGGGCAATAAACCCTGGCGATCGATTTCTGAGTTGCAATACATTACCAGCGGTGTCGTCTTTGATGGCAAAAATTACTGGTGTTTATCGACGCTGACACCTCAAATTCGTCACTCAGCCTGTTCTGCAAATGGCTGGACGTAAGAAAGGTTGCCCTTTGTCGGAACCCGATTCTTTAACTTGCTTGAGCTAAAATACTACGGGTGCATCCAGCCTTCGATCGTGTAAAAGTTCCAGGGAATTGGCAAAATTTTAGTCCTGTTTCGCTGCTACAGCCCTTAACGATTCGTATATTTGTGTTTATGCGTTAGCAAATGAAGCCTGCTTCTGATGGATTTTGTGTTGGAGCTGTCCAACCCTGTAGGGGCGTGCATTTAGACAACGATTTTCAGGCTAAGCAAAGATTTCGCACCAGATGCCGCGCCCCTACGCCAACACAAATTGAGTTAGAACCAGAACTAAGCTGGAGTTTTACCGCGCTGGTATTCATCAACAAATGACTAGTTGTATGGTCAAGCTAACCTCGCTACGATTACCACTCACAGGCTTACTCACCATTTTTGGCATTACAGGATTTTTGTATTTAGTTGCAGCAAAGATTCTTCTACACAATTTTGCTCAAGCGGAACGTCAACTGGTGCAACTCAATCTTCAACGAGTAGAAGGTACGATAACCAACGATTTAAATCAACTTCAATCCAAAATCTATGAGTATGCTCATTGGGATGATACTTACAATTTCATAAAAACGCAGAATGCAAATTATATTAAATTGACCTGGACTGATATTCCTTTGACTAATTTGCAACTTAATATCGTGGCACTCGTCAATGCATCGTCTCAGGTTGTCTTCAAAAAAAACTTTGATTTTCAGACTCAGCAAGAGAAGCCCTTTCCTGAAGCGCTCAATCATGGTGGAAAGCTGGATCAAGCATTCGTTCGATATTTTGTGAATGATAACGGTAGTCATGGGCTACTCATGTTACCTGAAGGTGCCTTATTAATTGCTTCCAGCCCGATCTTAACTAGCGAAATCAAGGGTCCTAGTCGTGGCACCCTGTTCCTGGGGCGTTACTTGGATCAGATGGCGATCAAGCGGCTAGAACAGCTTACGCAGTCATCGATCGCCCTTTATCCGATTCAAAAAGCATCGTTACCTGAAGATGTGCAAAGGGCAGCGATCTCTTTACGCGATCTCCCCAGCGAACATTTTATTCAGCCCCTTTCCGCCAATCGGGTTGCAGGCTATCTTTTGTTACGCGATGTGTTCAATCAGCCAGCTCTAATTGTGCGAGTGGATACAGCCAGAACGGTTTACCAGCAAGGGCTGTTTAGCCTGCGTTATTTAGGGGCATCACTTTTGTTGGTTGGTCTAGTTTGTGGAATTGCCATCTATGTGCTGTTGAGACGGTTGGTACAGTCCATGGTGATCGAGCGAGATCGTCAACAACTGAGTGAGCTAAATGAGAAATTAGAACACTTAGTGGAGCAACGTACAGCTGAGTTACGTGAACAAACGATTGTATTGCAGGCTAGTAAAGAAGCCGCAGAGGTCGCGAATCAGGCGAAGAGCGAATTTCTTGCCAATATGAGTCATGAACTTCGTACTCCCATGACTGCTGTTTTAGGTTATGCAGACATTCTCACCTGTACGGAGCTTTCAGATGAGCAAGAAGAATATGTTGAGAAGATTAGCCGCAATGGCAATAGTTTGCTGACGATTATTAACGACATTTTAGATTTATCTAAATTAGAAGTTGGAATTCTCAAAATTACTGCCCAACCCTTTGCTTTAGAAGATTTGACTGGTAGCCTCATCTACCTTTTTCAACAACAAGCTGCCGACAAAGGGTTATTGTTTACCGCTGCGATCGACCCAACCCTTCCTGCTTCCTTTATCGGATCTTTTGACCGACTCCAACAAGTTCTGACCAATCTCATCAGCAATGCCATCAAATTTACAGAGATTGGGAAAATATCCCTTTGGATCGATTCGCCGGAGGCAGGCGACGAGCTGGGCATCAAACTACGGTTTACAGTTCAAGACACGGGGATTGGCATTGCCCCTCCAGATCAAGCGCGCATTTTTGAATCTTTTACTCAAGTAGATTCATCTTTTACCCGCCTCTATCAGGGCACAGGGTTGGGTCTTTCAATTTGTCGAAAAATTGTGCATTTGATGAAAGGCGAAATTGGGGTTGAAAGTGCTTTGGGGCAGGGATCTACTTTTTGGTTTACCGTCGTGCTCGAACCGTTTCGGTCACTAGCGTCTAGCGCTGCTGACGACACGCATACGCCGGTTCCTACTGCGCCTGTATCACCTCAAATTTTGGTAGTTGAGGATGTTGAAGATAACCAAATTTTGATGGAACAAATGCTACAGCGCTTGGGCTATCAGTGTGACTTGGTTAGCAATGGGCAGGAAGCCCTCGATCGACTGGCTCAAAAAACCTATGAGCTGGTGATTATGGATTGCCAGATGCCAGTTTTAGATGGCTATGAGACTACCCGTCGCTTACGGCAACAGCAAGACCCGAAGCATCGAACGATTGTCATTGGTATCACGGCTCATGCGATGTCGGGAGATCGAGAAAAGTGCTTAGCGGTTGGGATGGATGACTATCTCAGTAAGCCATTCCGCATGGAAGATTTGGGCGATCTTTTGCAACAGTGGTTATTGCTGCATCGATACACCTAAAGAGTCCCTATAGGTGCACGTCCTTCAGCCATTCTTCATACGATGTAGGAGATGAGCGCAAATCACGAGTTAGATGCGTTGGTCAGACTGCACAGCCACAGCTTTTTGGAGCCGTTGCTTCAGTGCTGCGAGACTGTGGAATTCGTGTAATAGCAACCTGCTGTCCGAGTACGGGTGAGTTTGACAGTACATCACTAACGGAATGAGGAATTCGATAAGCCCACCCATACCGAATGCCCGAACTGATTTGATTCTCGTTCCTTAGAGGAATACAACAAGAGCTTGGTTTCGCCTGCGCTATGCCTAACCGCAGCAGCTAGTTGATATCAATTTGCAGATTCGGTTGCATCGGAGTCTGTTTTATGGACTGGATGGCTCTGCGCCGGATTTCTAGAATTTGACTAATCTCGCGAGCAAAGCTGGGCTGTCGTTCAATCATTTGATTGACCACGTTAGAAGCAATCATCATCACTTCCAGATCGTTCGCCGCCGTGACCGATACGGGACTCAGTTCTCCCGAAAAGAGTGCCATTTCGCCAAAAAACTCCCCCGCCTTGAGGGGCAGCACTTCATGTTCGCGGAGCAATTCATCGGTCACCGAAAGGATAGCTTGCCCCGAAACGATGATATACAAAGCCTTACCAGCATCGCCCTGATGCACGACCTTCTCTCCTGCCCCAAAATGCTGAAGTACGATTCCCTGAGAAAAACTTTGCCCGTTTTCCTGTTCCTTATCCAAAGGGACGAAGGCTGGAATCGATTGCAGGCTTTCGGCAACTTTTTTGGAAATGTCCTGGGCTTGAGAGGTAGGACCGTGAAAATGGTAGAGCGTGCGAATGGGAAAGGGAATTGACAGGTTGTTGCGTTGGGCGGCATACCAGACGCGCGTCATGAAACGATCGCGGATTTCTTCCAGATCCCCATAATCCTGGATAAAAAATTTCACCTCGTAAGTGACTGCAGAATCATCGTAAGACAGCGTAAAAATCTGCGGTTCTGGATGGGTCAAAATGCCTTGAGTGGCGATCGCCGTATTTTTCAACACTTGCTTTGCCAAGTTAGGCGGATCGTTATAAGAAAAGCCCAGTCGAATTCGTTCGGCATGGAGCCGTTGCGGTTGACTGAAATTACGGATGGTTTCGCCACCAATTACCTTATGGGGAATCACCACCATTTCCCGTTCCAAGGTTTGTAGACGCACGGCTCGCCAGTTGATATCTGTCACTTGACCTACGGTTTCGCCAATCCGGAGCCAATCGCCTACCGAAAAGGGGCGCTCAAACAACAGCGCAATTCCAGAGGTGACGCTACCCAATGTGTCTTGCAGGGCCAAACCAATGACAATGGAACTGACGCCCAAAGCTGTTGCCAATCCTGCTAAATCGGCATTCCACACAGTCGCGAGCACGATCGCCGTTCCCAGCAGAATCAAAAACAACCGAGCCAGATCAATCAGCAATTTAGGCACTCTGGAACGCCAGGTGTCTGCTTTTGCCTGCTCAAACAAAATGACATTAAACAGGGAAAGGGCAGCATGGATGAGGCAAACCCACAACAAGGTCTCAACACTCTTAATCCATCGACCATCGGTATCCAGCTTGAGGACATGCTGCATGAATAGCAGAAAGACCAGAACAGGCAAAATCAGGTTGCGTACCAGGCGCAAGGTCGCTGCCAGGGGTTTACCACGTCGTTTCAGGTAGTGAATAGATTCACCCAACACAATCACCAGAAACGGAAATCCGATGACTAATACGATCGCCCAACCCAATAAGCTGTTTTGCACCATGGCACTACTCATGAAATCCCTAATCCCTCAGCCTGTACCGTTAACTGAGTACTTTTTAGTCGCCATGCGTTTAACTTCGTTTTACCATTTGCCAGCATTTCTCCCATTGCCTCAAACTCGTAGAGGTCTTGCAGACGATGGTGAATCGTTTGGGCTACTAGAATGGAGCCGGGTGGACAAACCGATCGCAACGCATTGGCAACATTAATCGTATCGCCCCAGACATCGTAGATAAACTTGTTTCGACCGACGATTCCGGCAACCACATCACCCGAATTAATCCCAATCCGAATATTCAGTTGAAAATCGCGTTCATGATTGAAGCGACGAATAATGGTCAGCATCTCTAGGGCAAAATCGATCGCCCGTTTGTCGTGATCCAGATAGGGCACTGATAGCCCGCAGACCGCTAGATAGCTGTCTCCGATCGTTTTAATTTTTTCCATGCCATAGCGTTCGGTGGCTTCATCAAACGCCGTAACTAAATCATTCAAAATTGCCACAATTTCATAGGCAGTAAGCGATGCAGAGAGTTTGGAAAATCCAGTTAGTTCCGAAAAAAGCACTGCTACATTCGATACATCTTCGGCGATGTCTTTCTCGCCTCGTTTCAAGCGTTTGGCGATCGCGGCTGGAAACACGCTCAATAACAATTGCTCGTTTTCTCGATTTTTCTCTTCTACAAGATTTGTTTGCGTCCGTAAGCTGCGCACCATTGCATTAAAGGATTTTGCCAGATCGCCAAACTCATCTTCCGCTTCCAGGGGAACGATCGCCGTTAGTTCTCCAGCTGCGACTTTCCGTGCGCTGTCAATGAGCTGATTAATCGGTTTCACAAACAAATACGCCATTGCCATTGCCAACAGGGTCACCAGGAGCATGAGCAAGGTGGCATAAACCAGAATCTGATGCTGGAACGAATAAATCGGGGCATACGCCTCCGAGAGATCCATTTCGGACAAAATCACCCAATCCAGTCCGTCAATTTGGAGGGGCGCGTAGGAACTGAGTACCGGAATCCCTCGGTAATCTTGAATGATTCGAGTGCCTTGTTGCCCTGCCAGAGACTCTTCCACGGCTCTAGTTCGCACATGCTGTTGCAGAATGGAGGTCTTGTATTGGTTAATCCGGTTGATGTCGGTTTCTTTCACGCCCAGCGATCGCAACGCTTCCATATAGCCTTTGGGATCTTGCACCAAAAATCGAGAGACCGATCGCATGAGCGAATCTCGACCCACCAGATAGCTTTCGCCCGTTTTACCCAGACCATCGCTTTCCCAATTGCGATTGCCCGTCATCACATTGTTGATTTCATCCACTGGCAATTGAAACGCCAACACCCCAATCAGTTCAGATTGTTTGAAGATCGGTGCGGCAATAAACGCAGCAGGTGCACCATAAGATGGCGCATAGGCAGCAAAATCAACAACTTGGGAAAAATCTTTTTCCTTTGATTCTTTGACAAGATTGCTGAGTCTTGCCAGATTGCTGTCTTTGTAGGGACCGCTGTCGAGGTTGCTGGCAAAGTCGGTTTCCTTAAATACCGTATAGACGATCGTTCCTTGTGGATCGATCAAAAACATGTCATAGTAGCCAAATTTTTCAATAATTTTGCGGAAAATTGGATGGTAGTGGGCGTGTAGGCGACTATATTCGCTATTGTCTGGGGCGGTGTTTAAGAGATGCTTTTTGCCGACCAGATTGGGATTATCTGCGATGTAGTGATATTGCAAATAGCGCGAAGCCGTGGCTTTAGGCGTATAGGATTGCAGGATGGGGGAACCCTCTTCGACCTTTGCCAATCGAGGCAAGAATTCGTTGTGGTAGTAGGCGGCAATCTTTTTGTCAAACGAGTTAGGGACTTCCGCAGATTGAAGCTGGTGGTAAGCGGCTGCAAATTCTTGCATTGCAGCAACAACCGACGGATCTTCACTCAAGGTTTGGGTGTGGTTTTGAATGTTCTTGAAGTAAGATTCAATTTGATAGGCTTTAGAGGCGCGGACGCTGGTGAGCTGGCTGAAAACTCGATTGGTGAGGTTCAACTGCCCACTGCGATAGCCTAGATAAGCAGTCACCAAAATGGAACAACTGCTGACTGCCAGCAGCATGACAATGAGCTTTGATTTGATACTGAGATGGTTGAGCGATCGCATAACAACATCCCTGCCAAGGGTTTAGCAGTTCCCTGAGAATGTCCGTAGGCGATCGTAGAACACGGTAATCTACAATACTGTATTGATTCAGGCAGATTAGAAAATTCTGTCCTGAGCGAGTGTGAAATTGCCCTCCTAGAAGCTTGTAAGGAAGATATGCAGGATGAAGCGAGCAGACAGTTCACCTAGCTAAGCCGTCAACCAAGAGTGAATTAATCAGTCAATCTGGAGTGGTCAGTTCAAAAAGTGACACAGTTTTGCAACATTGAGAATGGTTTGAACATTACGCTTCTAATAAGCAAAAACCCCTCCACCAAGCGCGGAAGGGAGAAGGAACCTAGGAACGCTCAGCGATGGGCGTTCTTTGTTTATTGTGTCAAAAATATATTGTAGATGCCAGAGAACTTGATGAAGAACTGATAAAGAATCCCGTAAAATTTCGGATGTTTCAAAAACAGTTCCACTGAACAAAAAAGGCGATCGCCCCTGCGATCGCCTGAGCCGTGCATGTAGGAGAGGGTTGCACCAGGAGTCGCAAATGCTACCCTGTGATATCGAATGGCAACTTGTCTAAAAGTTATCCATTCTTTATCTGACTCTCTTGCGTCGCAAACCTCATACAGAGTTCTCAGAGAGAACGATCGCAGTTATGCAATGCATTACAGAACTTAATATTTGATTGTCTGTCCCTGAATGAAAAGCTTATCTTTTTCCCTGGCTCCCTACTCTTTCACGCCTCTACCCCTTCCCTTCTCCTCCATCTCAAACTGCAACGTAAACTCCGTCTGTCCTGCCTGACTCTCGACCTGAATTGTGCAACCCAAGAGATCGGACAGTTTTTTGACCAGTGCCAATCCTAGTCCCGTCCCGCTATGCTTCCAGGGATCGCTGCTGACAACCCGGTGGAATTTGTCGAAAATGCGGGGGAGTTCCTGAGCTGGGATTTCGATACCTGTGTTGAGAATGCGGAGTGTGAGTGCAGAGTAGGGACTTGCGCTGGGATGTCTTTGAGGGTTGATGAGTTGCGCGGAGAGGGTGATAGTTTCTCCAGTTGGGGTGTATTTACAAGCATTGGTTAAAAGCTCGGAGAGGATGCGTTCGAGATAGGTTGGATCGGTAGTGAGATCGGGTAACCGCTTAGGCAATTGCAGGCGGAGGTGCTGTCCCTGGTTGCGTGCTTGTTCAACAAAGGGTTGAATGATTTCGGGTAGCCAGATCAGTAAGTTGATTTTGCAGGGTTTGAGGGGTTCTACTTCGGTATCTAAGCGAGAAAGATCGAGCAGGTTGGTGATCAGTTCGATTTCGCGATCGCATTCTTTCTGCAAAATGTTGAAGTAGCGATCGAGCCGTTGGTAGGTTTCAGGCGTTAGCACTTTTGGATCATTCACCTGAGTGTTGTTGGCATTGCTTTGGCGCAAAATAATGCCCAGCATTTCTGTTGCCATTTTGATGCTAGACATGGGAGTGCGTAATTCGTGAGAGACCGTACTGAGAAAGTGGTCTTTCATGTGGTTGAGTTTGCCCAATTCTTCGACTTGGGCTTGGGCTGCTTGATACAAACGCGACTGACGTAGGGCGATCGCGCATTGATTTGCCACCTGTTGGATTAAACGCATTTCCGCCGGACTAAAGGTATCTTGCCGCTGACGAAATAGCCATAAAGTGCCCAGGAAATCATGCTCGCTCTTGATTGGACAGGTCAGAATCGCATATTTGCGGTGAGCACTGCGGATGGGGTCCGGTGCAATGAAACAGAACTGAGCAGAAATGCCTTGAGAGAGTTGGGTAAAGAGATCGGCGGTGGCGGTGGTCGCAGAGATTTGCCCCTGTCCGGATAGCAAATTGCGATCGCACAAATATTCGTAGCGAATGACAAAAGTATGGCGACTGGGTTCATAAATAGCAACATCACAGCCGCTTAGCTCCAGTCCAAGTGCGAGTTCACGCACCACCGTTTGCAAAATTTGGTTTTCGTCCAGGCTGTCTCTTACGTTATCCGTGATGCGTTTGAGCAGTTCTTCAAAATCTAAGACTTGACGCAATTGGGCGGTGCGATCTTCGACTTGGCGCTCCAAATCATTATTGAGTCGTTGCACCGCTTGATACAGTTCTGATTGCTGGATGGCGATCGAGAGTTGATTGGTTACCGCTTGCGCCAGTTCCACTTCCCAATCTTGCCACTGCCAGAAGCGCTCACTGTGGCTGAGACTCAAGCTGCCCCAAACCCCGTCTCCCATTTGGATAGGAATAAGCAACCAGGCACTGGCAGGGGTTTGAGGAAACGGGGCAAGCATCGTTGTGGATGGGGGCTGACCATTCACCCGCACAACTTCCAAGCGCTTGAGCTGTTTAGTAAAGGGCATGCCGGTGGCAGGAACGGTCAATCCCAAGGTGTCGGGCAGATCGGGGGTTTGGCGATAGCTGGCAATGTTGAGCCAACGGTTTTGTTCGGGCAGAAATTGTAAAATTTCGGCGCGATCGATCTGTAATAGCTGACCCAGTTCCGAAGTGACCGCAGAAAAAATGGTGGTGAGATCCAACGAATTGCGGATCACCTGAATCATCTGGTTCAAAGCATATTCTTTTTGAGCTTGTTGCTGGGTTTGCTGGTATAGCTCAGCTTGGTGAATGCCGATCGCCAATTGAGTGCTCAGCTGGAGCAAAATTTGCCAGTTTCCCTCTTGCCATTGTCTGGGAGAAATACACTGATGAGCGATCATCAACCCCCACAAGTTTTGTCGGATCAGAATGGGGATCATGAGCGAGGCCCGGACTCGCAACCGCGACAGCAACGTTAGATAACAAGGGGACAATTCAGCAGTCTGGACATCATTGATAGTGTGGATGCGCCCCTGGCGATAGGCAGGCAGCATCGTTTCGTAGAAACAAGGGTCATGAATTTCTCGATTGAGAATCGAGAATTCTTCTTCTTCAACGGCTTCTGCAATGATTTTTCCAGTCCAATCTGGATTAAAACGGTAGATCACAACCCGATCGACTTGAAGAAACTGCTGCACCTCTTCCACGGTGGTGGTGAGAATGTAGTCTAGATCGAGTGACTGACGAATATTTTGAGTAATGGCGGAAATGAGTCGCTCACGTTGAAACATTTGTTGCTCAGAAAGAGCAGTTTGTTGAGCTTTCAGCTCTGCTTGTTTGCGATCGGTAATATCAAAGCCAATCACCGTCACAATCCAACAATTCTTTGCGGTATCTCGATAAGAGGTAAAAGTGTCTGAAATCCAACGAATCCTGCCATCTTTATGGCGAAAGCGGTATTCAACCGTACTAGTTTGTTCGGCAAAAATCAATTCATACAAGGGCAAAATGACAGTTTCCCAATCTTCTGGGAGCACACGGCTCTGCCAAAGCTGTTTGTCGGCTTTAAATTCTTCGGCGGTGAATCCAAAGATCACTTCATGTCCGGGAGACAAGTAATCTTGCTCCGATCTCCCATCATCAAATACGTGAAAGCAAGCAACAGTGCCGTGAATGTGGCTCAAGACGCTGTTTAGCTTGACTTCGGACTTGAGTACCTGAGTTTCTAGAGGCTTGCGATCGGTCACATCGCGCAAAATCAAGAGGTGGCAACCGGGAGAAAAATTTGCTGTTGCAGAAAATTCGACTGTACGCAGACAACCATCTACTCGCCGCAGATGAAATTCCCCCCGCATTTGCTCAGTTTGTAAAAAATGTTGCCAGGATTGATTAAATTCCAATTCTGATACGACAAAATCTGCGATTTTCTGCTGGAGTAATTTTGCTTTGGGCAAGCCGAATAACTCACAAGCTGCCACATTGATGTCTCGATAGTTGCCGCAATCATCGACCACCAGCATGGCATCCAGGGCTGCTTCGAAAAGTGCCCGAAACGAAGATTCATGCACCAATGGCGTTGTACACTCAATCGCACTGTCCATATCAGATTTAGAAGTGGAGTCTCGGGGGTTCATACCAGTCCCCTGGGGGAGATATCATTGTGCGATCTCGGGTCAAGTGCTCCATAAGCGTCTGGCAAGCATCCAGCAAAAAGTTCTTACAGTCATCAGCCTTCGGATTGGGCAGTGTTACCTATCAATCTAGCGATGTTCTCACATGCCGATCTCCTATCACCAGCCCCGTTGGGGGGAATTTTGCTGCGATGTTTTGAACAGTGAATCAACGGGGGCAGGGGTGAGTTTTGCAATTCAAATAGAAGATGGCAAGCCCATTGAATTAAGCTTGCCGAATGTCTATGACGCATTTGCAAACCTACCAGGATGAGATGGATTGGGGCGAGGAGGTCAAGAAAAATCTAGCTTAGCGCGTGCGCATCTCCAAATGCCAGTAGGCAGGCAGCGTTGGGTGAAAATCCTCACAATTTGCCTTCAAAGGCGCTGCACTCTCTTTCGGTGTAAAGATGTGAATATGAGTAGAAACGGGTGATGGACAACTGCGATGATCGAAGATCGATAACCCGTGCCTCATCACCCAACACACATCTCTATTACGATATTCATCAGATCTTGGAAGTTTACGCAAGTTTCTCCAACTTTTTTAAAGTCTTGCATTATGAAACAATCATCTACAATCTCCTGATACGAGGTGTTATAAATTACCGTGCTTTTTTTATTTCAGCAGATTTTCGGAGCTAATCTTGAATTTTGTCTGAGTATCAAAATTGAAAATTTGACTCTACTTCATCCTCGATCGATTGCATCTGATCCGGATAAATGGCTGCATCCCCTTGGAATATCTACCAAATGAGGGAGTCACGGTGCGAGTAGAATCGCGGTATGAGTCACCACGAAGTACAGGATACGACTTGTTTTATTGTTTGCGGACTGGGGAGCCTGGGACAGTATTGTGTCTCGGTGTTGAAAGAGTTTGGTGTGACTGTGAATGCGATCGAAGCAGAAGAGCGATCTCATTGGGAAATACCAGACCTACCAGACTTGCTAGATGATTTGCTGATTGGGGATTGTCGTCAGCCCAAAATTTTGGTGCAGGCGATGATTCACCAATGCCGCGCGATTTTGTTGGTAACCAGTAATGAGCGGATTAATATTGAAGCTGCCTTTGCGGCACGATCGCTCAATCCACACGTACGGTTGATTGTGCGTTCTGCCCAAGACACGTTGAATGAGGTGCTCAGCGAACACCTGGGCAATTTTGTCGCCTTTGAAGCCACCCAATTGCCAGTACCCAGCTTTGCGTTGGCAGCCCTGGGAGGGGAAACCAGAGCCTTTTTTACGCTTAAAAAGCAGCTTCTGCGGGTTGCCAGAGTCCAAATCGATGCTGAGCATCCCTGGAGTCATCGCCGTCAGTTGCACGAATTGAATTCACCCAATCGCCGCATTCTCAGTCATGTCCGCGCCACAGGACATGCCCCGATCGGTCTCTATCGCTGGAACCCAGATACGCTCGTCCAACCGGGGGATGTCATCAGTTATGTTGAAGCCACTGAGCGGTTAATCACCCGCATCAATACACCTATCCCCCCAGTTCGACCTGCCAAACGAACGATCGTCAAGCAAATTCTGGCAACGATTACCCAAGAGCAAGCGTGGCAAATCTTACAACACAAGCTGCAACAAATCTGGCAAGAAGGCAGCCAAACCCAGCGAGTGGCGATCGTCAGCAGCTTTGTCATGCTCAGCCTGTTCCTCATTGGCGGGACCCTGTTCAAACTGCAATATCCCACGCTCAATTGGCAAGATGCGCTGAACGTTGCCCTAGTTTTGCTCATTGGTGGCTACGATAACCTGTTTGGGCAATTGCAACTGACTTTTCGTATTCCCTGGTGGCTGCATCTGTTTAGTTTGGGCTTGACCATTACTGGCACTGTGTTCATCGGGATCTTATACGCCGCCCTTACGGAACGCGTCGTGGCAGCCCGGTTTCAGTTCATCCGTCGACCTCCTATTCCCAAAGCCAACCATGTCGTCCTACTGGGATTAGGACGGGTTGGGCAACGCATTGCCACACTGCTCCAGGATTTGAACCAGCCCCTGGTCGGCATTCATGCCACCGCGCTCGATCCTGGTATTTTGCCGCGGATGCCCCTGATTGTGGGCAATATCCGCAATGCTTTGACCAAAGTCAATCTCGCCACTGCCAAAAGCATTATTGCCGTGACTGAGGATGAAGTGGCAAATTTGGAACTCGCGTTGCGGGCTTATGCTGCCAACCCCGACGCTACTCTGGTGATTCGCACCTTTGAGCCGCGCTTTAGTGAAAATGTGGCAAAATTACTGCCCCATGCCAGAGTATTGGGAGCCTATGCCCTGGCGGCTGAAGCCTATGCTGCTGCTGCTTTTGGCGAAAATGTTTTGAGTCTGTTTCGGCTGAACAACCAGACGATGCTGGTGACGGAGTATCAAATTGAAGCTGATGACACCTTAAACGGACAATTACTGTCTGAAACCGCTTATGGGTATGGAGTCGTACCGATTTTGCATCAGCGTATTGGGCAAGATCCGATCAAGTTTATGCCTTCAGAGGATGTCCGGCTCCAGGTTGGCGATCGGCTCACTGTTCTCGCCACGATCGAAGGGTTGCAACGCATCGAACGCGGCACCACCAACGCCCGCATCTGGCAAGTCCAAATTGAAAAAGCCCTCACCTCCGAATCCGCTTTTGAAGGTGCCATGGCGATCGCCCGCATCTCCGGTTGCGAAATCGGACTCGCCCGCACGCTCATGAACCATCTCCCTAGAATCATCCCCATTGGGCTCTATCTCCATCAAGCTCATCGCCTGGTTCGCGAACTTGGGAAGGTACAGGTATCGGCTCGGTTGGTGAGACGGTGATGGGATCGGATTTCTGGCTCCTGACTCCTCCCCACCTCCCCTTTAAAAAACCTTAGAAACCCCGCTTCTTGCTTAGAGTGGCTTCAAGATAAACGTGGATTTGAGTAATCTACTCAGGATGAAAGTGAGTGCTTGCTGCTGAGAAGCCTCGCCTTTATCGATTCACCCACACGCTAGAGAAAGGAGTTTGTCCTATGCCCACTGTCAAGGTTGGCATCAATGGTTTTGGTCGCATTGGGAGATTAGTTTTCCGGGCTGGCTTGAATTATCCGGAGATTGAATTTGTGGGAATTAACGATCTGGTGCCACCAGAATCGATCGCCTATTTGCTCAAATATGACTCTACTCACGGGCGCTTCAAAGGCACGGTCGAGGCACAAGCTGATGGCATTGTGGTCAACGGCAAATTCATTCCCTGTGTTTCGATTCGGAACCCAGAAGAGTTGCCCTGGGGCAAGCTGGGTGCAGACTATGTGGTCGAATCTACCGGGTTGTTTACTGATTCTGCGGGTGCGTCCAAGCACCTCACCGCAGGTGCAAAACGGGTGGTCATTTCTGCGCCGACTAAAGATCCTGAAAGAGTTCGTACGTTATTGATGGGGGTCAATCACCACACTTATGACTCCGGCAAAGATACGATCGTCTCCAACGCTAGCTGCACGACCAATTGTCTGGCACCGATCGCTAAAGTCATCCACGAAAACTTTGGTATGGTCGAAGGCTTAATGACTACTGTTCACGCCATGACTGCTACCCAGCCCACTGTGGATGGTCCCAGCAAAAAAGACTTTCGCGGTGGACGTGGTGCAGCCCAAAACATCATCCCCGCTTCTACGGGCGCTGCCAAAGCTGTCACCCTGGTGTTACCCGAATTAAAGGGTAAACTGACGGGCATGGCATTTCGCGTGCCGACTCCCGATGTTTCAGCAGTTGATTTAACCTTCCGGACTGAAAAAGCCACCAGTTACCAAGAGATTTGTGCGGCAATGAAAGCTGCCTCCGAAGGGGATTTGAAAGGAGTTCTCGCCTATACCGAAGATGATGTCGTCTCCAGCGACTTTACAGGCGATCCTCATTCCAGTATTTTCGATGCAGGCGCTGGTATTGAGCTAAACGCCAACTTCTTCAAGGTTGTTGCCTGGTATGACAACGAATGGGGCTACTCCAACCGCATGGTGGATTTGATCCTAGCGATGTCTGCACAGGATGCCAAAGCGTTGCAACCAGTTTAAGCAGGGCTGTAAGGCAAGACTTTAGACAAAGGACTGAAGGTTTCAGTCCTTTGTCTAAAGTCTGTCGTTTACGCTAATTCGTAAATGGTTCAGCTGCAATATCCGACAGGTCCACTTCTGTCAGTAGTTTTTGCCAATCCCCCAGCAAGGCTTCATCCTTGGGTTTTGCCCGCCGGGCATCTGCCAGCGTGGTCAGGGCATCAAACCAGAGATTGTTTTTGTCGTAGATTTGTGCGCGTTCTCTGAGGGTGGTAGCTGTGGTCAGCTGTTTTTTCAGATCTGCACTCAAACCGATGCGCTGTACCCACCCATTCACAAAAATCGGGCGCGATGTTTTGTTAGGAGCACAATAGTACTGAAAGAACCATTGATAGAGCTTGCCAGACTCTAGGGCTGGTTTGTCTTGGGGGATACGCACAGCCATGACGCCTGGGTTTTGAGGCAGTGTGATCGGTGTTTTGTAGATCTCTTTCCCCGTGGCATCTTGCAAAACAAACTCGGTCAAGTTTGCCACTTGGTTGGTGTAGGGTACATAAAACCAAAAGACAGGACGATCGGCAACCGTTTGTCCGAAAACGTTGACGGTTGTGTGAGTTCTACCATTGGCACGCTGGGTACTGACTTCTGCGGTTGGGATGAGTGCGGTTAACTTGGTGGTGACAGCGGGACAGGTTGAGCGACTCGCGCCGCCACGCGCGTGACCGGGAGCTTCCATCCCTTGCGGGAGGGGTGGGACAAACCGAGTTCCTCCCCCCCGGCGAGTGGGTGGTTTTTCCAGGCGAGTGCCGCCGCCACTACTTCGGGGGGGAGGGTCTGATGCATCCAGTTGGGCAAGCCAGAGTGGATGGTCACTTGACCCGAAGCTGGGTGCTGAAATCGGAGTCAAATTGTTTGCCAGGGCAGCGGTTTGAGTCAATACCAGGCAGCCCAAAGCGGTTATCGCCGATGCAAGATTCGGAAAATGAATAGGCGATTTCATATTATTTCTCCTGTGGTGTCAATGCCGAATGGGTTTGATGAGCTTGAGCGACCTCATAAAGTACCACCACTCCACTTGTGGTGACTAGTATCAATGCAGCGGGGATAAAAGGAACCCAGCCGCTTAAAAGTAATAGCCCTAAACAAACGCCAAAAAGAATGGCAATGGTCAGCACGATCGTCAACATCAAAAGTGCGATCGTTCTCACCCGCCACACCAACACTGCACTGACTAAAGACCATCCCAAAAGCCAGACGACCTCCACTCCAGGATGCCATACCCACAACAAGGGACGATTATCCAGCACCACACCTAAAAGATTACTCACCATTTGTGCCTGTAGAAAGACCCCCGCTGTTTTCGGAGTGGCACCCACAGTATAAGGGGTTGCCCAATGATCCTCAGTAAAGCGGTGGGTTGAGCCAATTAATACGATCCGATCTTTGATCAGGTTTGGGGTGAGTTGTCCGGCCAAAACGGTTCGCAGCGGTACCTGAACCACAACCTCTGGATCGGCGCGGTAGTTGAGCAAAATCTGGGTTCCCCCCGTGTGCACCCTTTGATAGCCACTGGTGCGCCCTTGTATCCGGTGCACCACTTTTTTACCAACCTGTAAATCTTGATCGGGGTTGAGGCTAAGGGAAATATTCTCTTTTTCCAGGTAACGCTTGGCAATTTCAACACTAAATGCGTGGGTAGCAGGACAAATCGAATCGCTTTCCTGTTGATAAGACAGCAACACTCGCCGCACCACGCCATCCGGCTCATCAACAAAATCGCTGAAACCTAGATGATTGGGCGGTAAGTTGGGTGGGGGAGCGGTTCCATAAAGTCCACTATGGGAAGCATCGTTGCCTTTGCAGATGCCAATCAGGTTGGGAGTTTGCTGCCATTGGTTGACTAGTTGGGATTGGTGGGAAGCAACCTGAAAATCTCGATACAGATCTAACCCAATCACTCGCGGATGGTGCTGTTGCAATATGCTCAATAGCTGAGAGAGCGATCGATCAGAAAGAGACTTTTTCTTCACCACTTCATCGGCATTGTACTTTTGCTCCGTCTGATAATCATCATCGTCAATGGTGATCACGACCAATCGAGGGTCTGGGCGTTCTTGCGGACGCAACCGCACCATTTGATCAAACGCCTTCAGCTCCAGGGGTTGCAAGAGACCCAACTGGCGCGTACCCATGACAACGCACCCCACTGCCAGACTCACCAACAACGCCCTCCGAAACCTTAACCTGAGCACTTTGCGAACTGGAACCGGAGTCCTGTTTGCTTCTAGAATTGTTGTTGATATCGCTGGCAGGTTAACCGTATGACCACACAAGCCTTTCCAAGTTGGCGGAATCTCCGCCGGATTTTGGCAAATGATGGGTAGCCAGGTGGCACAGGGAAATTGATCTTCTAGCCCTTGCAAACGTTCGCGTGCTTCTCGCACGGCGCGGTAAAAGGGTTCATTTTGAGAAAAGCTTGCCAGAAAGTACTTGAGAAATTCTTGGGCGACCCGATCGGGGACAGGTTCCCGCATCACAATCATCTCTGGAATTTGTAAATCTGCCAGATCCCAAGCCAGACCTAAACCATCACAGGAGTTGAAAATTGCCAGATTTAGCCCCCGTTCTACAGCTTTTCGCAGGGCAAATTTGAGTTGGCTAATGGTGAGACTATCGGTCTGATTGATGAAGATCTGTCCGGTTGCATTAGTAGACTGACTAGAACTGTGCCCCGCAAAAAACAAAATATGCCAGGATTGTTCCCACAAGGCATCCGTCAATTCTTTGCGTTGTGGCTCGACCAAAAAGGTGACTTCGGCTTCTGGCAACTGTTCCAACAATGCTCGATCTGCCTGTATGTCAATCCCTTCACCATTGCCTAAAATCGCCAGAATTTTAACCTTTTGTGCCATACCACTGCTGGAATGGTGAACCTGCTCAAAATTGGGCGCGCTGATAGCCAATTCAGCTTTGGGATAGCGCTCAAACCAATCGAGTAGATGCCATGGCAGTCGCTGGAGTAACCGATCTTCAGTTTGTAAAATAACTCGAATTTCATCAGTCGGTAATAGCTTTTCCAGCAATCTTTCTCGCACTGGACGGAATGGCTCGGACTGAATCCAGAGATTGAGCGCCTGGTGAAATTCTCGCGCGACTTGCTGACAATCTTCCAGCAAGGAAACGTTGGTCACTTGCACTGCTGCGGCTTGCAACCGCGATCGCAATCCCAAACTGCGATAAGTTTCTTGCCAATTGGCATAGTAGCGAGCCAGCAAAGGATTGGGCGGTAGCTTGCCGCTGGTTTCTACCGATGGACGATCGCCATCATTGCCAATCTGGACTGAGACTGGAAACCCTTGCTCAAAACTGCCTTCCCCAAGTTTCAGAACCACTAACTTACGCACACCGATCGCTCCGAGCACCTAAATCACAAATGACTCAACCACGCTGACCTCATTCAGAGAAATCTGGACGGTGAAGCGTTCGTCAGATTCACCACTAATTTCTAGTTGAAGGTAGTTGTCGGCAGAGCGGGATACCGCTTCCAAGAAAGTTGCACCGGTTGCATCCAAAATAGTCAAGTGCAAATCGGGGGGCAGAAACTGGGTTGCGGCAGGATAAATGCGTAAAAAGATCCGAGTTGAGTGATTGGACTGCGGCTCCAATTCCACAGACAGGATGAGCGGACGATCGTCCATCTGAATGCCCAAATAGACTTGCTTTGCCCGCTGGATATTCGTTTCCGATCTCTGGGTGGGCAGTTCCACTAAGCCACGACCCCGAAACGCAAAAGCAGGAGACCATTCAGGAGGATTCAACAGCGAATCGAGCGTTTGCCATCCAGCTTCAAACGTATTTTGGAGCCACTGCCCCAAGTTGACCTGTGGTGCCTCAGGCGTTGACACTGAATCAGGAGTACGCAGAGCTTCTAGGCGATCGAGGAGTGCTTCCGGTGCTTGGAGCCGATTGAGCGGCAATTCGAGTTCACTCACCGTTGAGGTAAATCCGAGCACGATCGCCTGCCCATCGGCTTCATTGATCTGGACTGCCACATAACCAATCCGATCTTGCCAGACTTCTGGTGGGACATAACAAGTTGGCGTTTGCTGAACGGGGCGACACTCCAACCGACCTAACCCCACCACTTGCAAATCAGACACATCTGCACAGAGCTGAATCACTGGATTCCAGCTATCGCTAGCGGTCAGATCGGTGGCAATTTCCATCAATTGCAAATAATCATTCACGACACAAACCGCCAATGTATTTAGGCGCACCTGTTCAGCTTTTTCGGCGGTTGGCTGTTGACTGGCAAATTGCTGAGCGATCTGTCGAGCTTGTTGAGTAATGGGCAGTGGCAGCGCAAAGGCTTCCGGATTATGAATGCTGTAAGTCATAGCTGTGAATCCTCCTTTATAGATATCCTTGGGACTCACCAAATTTACGCAAGCGCGGCAAACATTGTCGTTGATAAAAACTGCTTAGGGTTGAAACGGATAACCCAAATTCTTGAGATAGCTCTTTCCAACCTGTTTCTGGCGGCAGGCGACGTAAGATCAACGTCTGACAATTGACTTGGGGATGTCCTTCAATATGAATCTGACGCAACGAGCCCTGCGGATCAGACTCTGCCCAGAGTTTAACTTCATCCAAAATGGGTGGAACATCGGGCGAAGCAGGCAAATTATCGACTGGATCGATTAAGTCACCGATCTCACCCGATCGCGATCGCTGCACTAACCCATCAGCTCGCTTGACTTGTTGTTTTTGTTCGGCAATATAAAAATCTTGTAATCGCCGTTTCAAATAGTAATTCAGCCAGGTTGCAATGCTTCCCCGGCTTGGGTTATAACATTCTCCGGTTTTCCCTTCGCAAACATTTTGGCAAAAGAAAACCCAGGTTTGCTGCAACGCATCTTGATAATAAGCCGTGTTTTCTCGCCAAAGCCTACTCGAAGTGAGCCGAATAATCTGAGTCAGCTTTCGTTGCCGCAATAAACTCCCCGGTGGATGCTTGCAAGCCTCCTCCACCAGATGGCGCAACTGTTCATCCGGTTCACTCATTCCAGTTTTTTTTCGTAACAAGAAACTGTGTTTAGTATTGCTCGAAATCCAGACAGAAAAATACCTCTTTTCGGTGATTCCGCCTTTTTTTAGCATGATCAATCTGTACTGTCCACCAGTTTAGCGACAACCACCTCCAACACGACGCATCGGCAAACCACTTTTGGTTGGGACAAATGCCTGAATCGTATGGACTTCGGTCGTTTGCTTGAAGCTAGGTTGAATGGGTTTCTGAGAAGGTTGGAGCAAAATCTGACTGAGGGCGATCGCGAGTACGATCAAAACTGCGTTTAGGCTTAAGCCAGTGCTGAATTTTTCTTCTGTAGATTGCTTGTCTAACATTGCTACATCCTCCAACTCAGCCTGGGTTACAAAATCTAAAACTAGGTGCTTAAAACTTAGTCAGTGAAACCCTGTTATAGAATCATCGGATGCGATCGTGAATTTTATGCAAACCAGGCGAAGCAGATGCTTCTGCCTACCAGGGGTTAACTTTTAGCACACCGGTGGGTGTAAAGACTACACGAAATCTGGCGAGAGGAAGATTGAAACGTCTTTGCCCAGTAGAATAATTTTCAAGCTCAATCAGTCTGGCTAAAGGAGTTTCGTGGTCATGATCGATCGCGGCTTGATTGACGGGGCGATAGGTTGCAATCTCTCCTTGTTCGGTGACGCCCACCAGGTAAATCAAGTCTTGATCACAAGTCACTTCCGACTGCCAGTGACGATCGATCGTGTCATAGAGAATTTGGGACAATCTGTAAACTTGTTGCGTATCTGTAATCCTAGGTGCAGCTACCAACGGTGATTTTTGTCGAATTGGCACCGTAATTGTCCCTTGCTGGCGTCGAAGAGTACAAAATCCCGCCGCTTGCAGCAACCCCAACCCCAAGATCCGAATGATTTCTGGTAAGGAAAACAAAATGAACTGCCAGACAGGTGATGTAGCAACCTCCACCCCAATCGATCTCACACCCAGCGTCATGATTTGAAACAGCCCAACCACTAATACACTAGGCAAAACTGGAATTAGCACCCACCATCCGGCATCTCGGACAAAGCGTCGCAGTACAAACCACTGAATTGCTCCCAGCCAGATAAATGCTGCGGTTGCCATCAAGGGGGAAACCCAATTCGACCAACCCAGCGCAACCATTGTGGAAAGTCCCCAACCTATACAGGTTGCGGATACCCAGGTCAGGGTTGGAATATAGGCACGCAAGATCAACCATTGCGTCACCCCTACGATCGCTCCGGTCCATAGTCCGATCTCCAGCGGCTTTAACCCAGGCTGCGCCAAAATCATCTGCAATGGCACCGCATCCGGCAACACCATTACCCAATTCTGCTGGATTGTCGCACTTGCCACCCCTGCGACCAGCCACCCTACGATCGTTGCCAAAGTGAAAAAAGTGACAAACCACACCTGCTCTGCCGCAGGCACTAAAAACCGTTGCCACTCTAAATCCTGAGACCGTGCAGGTTCAGATGGAAAATCTGTAGGAGGTCGCATTATCGCAAATCTCAGCTTTCATCCTTCAGATTTTACGGGGAATGGGGAGATGGAGCGATGGGAGATAAGGATCTAAGACTTGGCATTCAACATTCAGAACTTTTCCTCACACTTCTGCATTAACGCAACGGTTCTTCGCATTAATCCAGCGCGTTTGCGTTGAGCTAAGCGGACTTTGGCATTTTCGAGCGCTTCATCAAGCAGCTCAGGGTGATCTTGAAGCAAGATAAATGCCGCTTCAAAGAAAATCTCTGGGGTAATATCTTGTCGATCGCAGATCTGCATCAGCTTTTCTCTTACACTCTCTTCTAAATGCACGGCTAACCGTTTTCCCATTTTGGGTAAGTTGGCTAGCTCTGCTTGCAGGGGGAGGGATTCAGGCGTTGACTCAGAAATAGGTTCTGTGGTAGAGCGCTGCTGCTGAGGGGGAGTGGTGCTGACGGCTTCATCTGCTGCCAGAGATCGCTTACCACTCAGTGAAGAATCGCGCGGAGCAACCTTTGCCCGTGATTTGGCAGTGAGGAGACTGCGAATATCGTTAACTTCTGCCATAAAACTACTCCAATTGCTCGATCTTTTTCACTAATACTTCGATCGGATATGCCAACTCGCCCTGTCCCATTTCGTGGAGTGTTTGCCCCCGATTAATCGCTTGCTTGAACTTTTCCGACTCCCGAATCGACGGCAACACCAGATCCTGGTTAAACCACTCTTGGGTAATCTGCTGCATTGACTCAATATTGCTTTCGCTCTCGGTTGTGCGCCTCAACCCAACCCAGCGATCGCGAAACGGCACAACACCCAAAATATCTCCATCAAAAGCTTCTTGATCATCCCGCAATTCGCCAATTAGCTCCAAGGTGCGAATCAAGGATTGCAGTCCCTTTACTGACGTCTCTACGGGAATGACCAACGCATCTGACGCCCCGATGACCGTCAAGCAAATTTGGCTCCGCTGGGGTGGCGCATCGATAATACAGTAATCAAATAAATGAGCCACTGTGGCTAACCGCCGTTTGAGCGTAAAAGCTCCTGTCCCACTCCCTGCCAAATAATCTTGCACTGTGTCGAGCGCATCATCTGAAGGAATGAGAAATAGGTTATTGTATCGAGTCTTGTAGATGCCGTCTTCGGTACCAACTTGTTTTTTCAACACTTCCAGCAAGGTGGGGCTTTCTGGCTCAACCTGATGCCCTAAAAAAGTAGTCAGGCTACTTTGCGGATCAGCATCCACCACCAAAACGGTGCGCCCTTGCTCTGCCAGCAACCGAGCGACAAACAGCACCACTGTTGTTTTTCCTTGCCCCCCTGCCAAAGAGACAGAACTGACAGCTTGCATTAATGGCATATTTCACTGATACCTTTTGGTAAATTTGCCTTTTGCTTATTGGCAATAAAGCGCAAGTTGAACTTTTTCTATCTTATAAGATTGAATATTTATAGATCAGGTTTTTTACAAAATTACACTTTTTCAACTAATCAAATTTGTAAAAGTGCACTTTTACAAATTTGAACTTTTATAAAAATAGTTAATTACATAAATATTATTTTATGAATCTGAAAAATTTTAGATTAGTAAAATAGTAAAAATTTAATATTGTTTATTTAGTAATATATAAATTTGATAATATGTAAATGTAGTAATATACAAGTATAAGAAAAGTCTAAAATAAAAAAATATAGAAAAATATAAATATAAATAATTTTTCCAAAAAACAAAATTAGCTTGGTTCATGAATGCAGAATTTTGACGACACTGCTAGCCGCTGAGACTGAGGAGATCGCCGCCAACGAGATTTTGCAAGAGTCGATTACAAGAGTAGAGTAAGCAGATAGGGCTGAAACCCTACCCGGATAAACCATGATAATGAGCTTAGATCGCCGCGCAGGCACCCTTCACACCCACAAAAACGACTACTACCTAGAAGTCGATGGGCTGAAGTACCGAATTTTTGAGTTTGACTATGGAAAAGTAAAGCCAGGTGACAAATACGGTTCCGGTCAACTTTTTCAATATCAGAAAAATATTGATGGATTTGATGGTTCTGTCTACACAGGCAGTTTTCAAATCGAAACCAAGCTGTAAAATCAGAGGGTTTTCGGCTGAGTCGAAAGGTTGCCGCTCGATCCAATGGCACGCTGGGGCTAAGCCTTGATCTCAGTCGCGATTGATTGCTCAGGCTTCAGTCCCATTTTTAGAACTTTCGGGCGAGTTGTATCCCACATTGACCAGAAATCGGCAGCGCCTGGATGTCCCGCTGCCGGACTTCTGGTCATCTGATTACTTTTTGTCAATTAGGGCTGACGGGCATCGCGGTTCATTGCAAAGTTATAGACTGCGACTGCGATCGCCAGCACTAACAAGATGTGAATCAAACTTCCAGCAATATGGAAGGAGAAGCCTAGCAACCAGAAGGCAAACAGTACAACTACCAAGCCCCAGAGTAGACTGAACATACATTCACCATACAAGACGATAACAGCATCGTACTTGGGGGGATGTTTTCAAAAAAACTTCCAAAAGCTAGAGATATTTCATACTAGATTTTGGCACTACACCAATGTGATCATATTTTCCCGATCGCACTGAGATCTGAGCAATTCAGCTCAACGGAGTGTAGCCTGACTCATGCTGTCCAACCTTCTGGCAGCTTAGTGGAAAGCTTTATGTAGATCCATTCTTATCTAGTCGAGTATGTAGATGCTGAAACTCTTGACTGAACTTTTCGATTTCTTCATCCGAACTATCTTCCACATCGACTAACTTGTCCCGCGCCTCGTTGAGGGCGTGGATCAGTTCGTCCAATTTGAGATGCATGGCTTTAGCATCTCGGTTCTGGGTGTTTTGAATTAAGAACACCATCAGGAAGGTGACGATCGTGGTGCTCGTGTTAATCACGAGCTGCCAAGTATCAGAAAAATGGAATAAGGGACCCGACGCTGCCCACATAACCACAATGGAAGCGGCTATGAAAAAGGCAGCCGGCGTCCCTACAAGATGCGAAGTCTTCTGAGAAAACTTCCGAAAAAAACCACTCTGCTTAGATTGCGGCATATTCAGTAGAGATTAAAAAAGATTCGCTAACTGATTGAAGCGATCGGTGGAGCACTACAGCCTTCCAACTGGTTATAACTAAAAAAGTATAGAGGGCCCATTACCAGACCGGATCGAAGAGTGCCTAATATACCCTTTCTCGCATCGTTGGTGTACCTATCTCAGGTAATAAATCAAAGCATGCGCTTTTCCTAATCAGCAAAAAACTTCTTGAAGAGTGCTAATTTTAATATTTTCCGAAAAATTTTTAATTGCACAACAAACTAAAAATGTTGCAGTTTGAGAGCCTCTTAGGTGATCCAAGTTCTGTCATCCTGCAATCTCAATCACTTTAAAAACGGACATCGCTCATCGATATACCTGCTAAAACTCACACTGTTTCTCAGCCTGTATCACTTCACAAACAAGAGAAACAGAAGATTATAAGCATATAAGCCCACAAGAAAACCCCACCGAGAAAACGATCATGCAACTCATCTATCGCGGTCAGACTCTTCCCTACACGCCTGCTGAACCCAGTCTCTACCGCAAACCCCAAGCCTTAAATTGGCGCTTTCAGGCTCCTGGTGAAACCTACGATCAAACACCAATTCTCGTCACTGCTTATCGCAAGCCGCAAGCGATTAATTGGCGCTGGCAATAGCTGATTTTCTGTTCACGCTCCTCTCTCCTTTCCTCCGAATAGATGTGTACCCATCTTTCCCCAGTGAAGCCTACCACTGGGGATTTTGTTTTGCAGCCCGTTTTCTGCGCTTAGTGGAGCATGATCGATCGCTGCCAAGTCTTTTTCCTACTCCCTTTCTGCCGTTCATCATGACAATTTATCGTCAATACATTATCAATGTATGAGTAAGCCAGTACCCAATCAAGATTGGGTAGATCACTCACTATGCGATGCGACATTATCCCAGCATACTGAAGGAGTTAGTAAAACGTCTTGCCACAGAATGATGGCTGGCATTTAATATTCAGAAGCCCCGATCGAACGATCGAGGGCTTTATTTTTGGATTTTCGCATTCCTCAATAACAACTCATCCATCTAAGAGCAGCCAGATCGATGGGAACGCTGCTCAAAGTGTTCGATAGCACTCTGTACGCAATAAAACTGGGTGATAAGCTAGCGACGACCAAACGATCGTTGTTAGTAACCCAACGCTATGAAAGCAGACCATGCCCTCGAAAAGCTCATTGCTGGTAACCAGCGCTATGTTACTCATCAATTAGTGCATCATCACCAGTCCAGTAGCCGAATGCGGGCAATTGCCACAGGGCAACACCCTTTTGCCGTAATCTTGGGCTGTGCCGATTCTCGGGTTCCCCCGGAGATTATCTTCGATCAGGGCTTGGGGGATCTATTCGTGATTCGGGTTGCGGGCAATATTTTGGATGATGCCATCCTGGGTAGTATTGAGTATGCAGCAGAAGAGTTGGGTACATCGCTGGTGTTGGTATTGGGACACGAGCGCTGTGGTGCAGTAGCGGCAACAGTAAAACATGCAGATATTCCAGGTCACATTAGCACCCTGTTGAATGCCATTCAACCTGCCGTGGATCGAGCCAAAGATGAACCAGGTGATCTGCTGGATAATGCTGTCCGAGCAAACATTCAGCTGGTGGTGGAACAGTTGAAATCCTCGATGCCAGTTGCCGAATTGGTACAACACAGCAGACTCAAGATTGTTGGAGCGCAATACAAACTTGATTGTGGAACAGTTGAAGTTCTGTTTTAGAGAGAAACTTGAGCCGTATTCTACTTGGCAAATCGCCTCCAGTTTTGGACAAACCCAACAGCCCAAAAAACTATCAGTTCTGCTTTGACGAACAACCCAGCGACCTGACGCGGATAGGGGGTTGAGTAGAGCGGTCTCTGCTGTCAAAGTTCAATTCGAAAATCAAGATTCCATGAGAGGCACAGAAAATTTTTCTGATAAATAATATAAACTTATTTGATTAGTTGTGTCGGAAGCAACTATCTAAGAAGTCCAAAAAATAAAGAGATATAAAGAAATTTAAGCAAACCGATTAGTCCAAAATCTAGATTTTGGACTAATCGGTCCAAAAAGATTTTGATTCTTTCAAGACTAGAATCACGATAGTTACGATGAACTTCAAATAGTTTGTGTATAAAGAATATGTAAAGGCTTTGCGCCTTCAATCGTTTACCCACAAGGCATCAGCAATAATGGTGAAAATCTGTAGCATTCATCAGGGGCTAACCGCGCATCACATCATGTCATTTTTATCAAAACGATGCAGTAAGTAGCTGGGCTAGATTAAATTGAAGATGTTTTTGGGGGTGGAGGGGTAAAAACCCCCTGCCTGGGGGGCAGCCCCAAACCCCTTTCTTGTAATTAATTAGGGCCGCCTACTTAGCTCTCAGTGATGCGGATGAAAAAATACTTTGCGAGAAAAATTTTAAGAAATTCTTTCTGACTATCCAGATTGACTTGCCTGCCTTTAGAAGAGTCATAAGGCTTCTTGAAATCGGGACAATTGCTCTTTCATCGAACAGAATTAGAGATCAACTGAGTAGCAAGTGTTAAAGTTTTTCCATTCGAGCATTCATAAAGATCATCATTTAACTAATTTGGATGCGCTTATTGATTTAGCTGAGATTCCCTCACACAACCGTTAAGTGAATCAATTGAATGTAATTGATCACCCGTCGTTTTACCCTTTTAGATACATTCTCTATTTGCCATGCTAATTGCCCTGATTGATCTCTCTAAAGTTATGATTGCTGATTGGCAACTGTATGTTTTCTATTTTTCATTACTCATTGTTACTTCCAGTCTCAGCTATGTAGGATTTCGGTTTACCCAAAAATGGAATAGTAATTGGCAAAGTCAGGTACTGATGGTTTTGCCAGTGATCGGAATGATGATAGGTTTATTTAGTTTGGCAAAAAGCCTTAATCATTTAGGGGACTTTACCAAGGCTTACTATCCAGCAGGAAAGTTAGTCGTTGAAAATCCACAAATGTTATACGGTAGCAATATTGAGGGAAGATTAGGTGGGTTTGTCAATATCCCGATCGTTGCTTATCTGCTCACCCCATTTTCTGCTTTAGATCCGTTCAATTCCCAGTTAGTTTTTACAGTCTTTAGCATTATTATTGCCTTTGCAAGTTATTTTTTATTTGTTGATTGGTTAAAAGTTTCTGGCTTCAACCAGTGGCTAATTCTTCAGCTATTTGTGATCAATGGCCCCTTGTATTATTCCATTGCCATCGGTAATACGACCCATTTTCTCTTTCCAATTTTTATATTAATACTTTCTTTAATGGCAAAAAACAAAAATTTTTGGGTGGGCTTTTGGCTCGCGATCGCAGCCTTGATTAAGGTGCCACTTGTATTATTTGGAGCCTATTTTTTCTTGCGGCAACAATGGCGATCTCTACTTGGTTTTCTGGTGCCTGCGATTGTAGTTCCTTTGCTGTCAATCATGATATTTGGGTTTGGCTTACATGTAGAGTGGTATGAAAAATGTATCAAACCTTTCTCGGGCAAAGCTTTGTCTGCTTTTAATAACCAATCTGTCAGCGCTTTTGTGATTCGGTTATTCACCACCAATGCCCCTGATTGGTATCCTCTGGAAATGGATTTGGATGCTCGGATCGCCAAATATTTATTTTTTATGGTACTGATTGGAGGCAGTATTTGGGTTTGCTGGCGTGCTAAAGCACCAAAGGCCCTGGAAATGAAGAATTTGGAACTTTGTATTGTGTTAACGCTGGCGTTGTTAATCAGTCCTATTTCATGGACCCACTATTATTTATTGCTGCTTATTCCCTATAGCTTGTATATTGCGGGTCAATTCGGTTCCTTTAGAAAGGGCAAAATTGTGATTCCGATCGCTCTGAGTGCCTTGTTAATTTCTCCTCCTGCCATCAAAATTACCCTGGCAAATCCATTGATTAATCTCCTGATTTCTAAGGTATTGATTTCCTACTACTTTTTTGGTGGAATCATGCTACTAGGTGCGCTCTTGTGGATGCGTTATCAACTACGAAATAATCCGGATCAATCGAATTCAATTCTTACTCCATTTCAATCCTAATTTTCTGAGGGAAATGAAGAACTTCATTAAAGACTGGGATCAACTAAAGCCACTAACCAAAAATTTGGTTCTCTTTGCGGTTGTCAATATTGTTCTAATTAATATCATTTTCATTGCTGGCTTACTGATGTTCCTATTTTCGACAGTCTGGCAAGAGGTTCGACTCTATAAGACTTGGGAGGATGTAGGAATTTTTCATACGATCGGTAAATTTTTTATTTTTCATCAAGGTCCAGATTCCTGGCTTCCTATGAAAAATGCCCTTAGACTCCATCAGAAAGGAGTACCGATATACGACATCTTTTTTAAGAATAATATTAAATTTCAATATCCACCTTCCTCGTTGCTAATCAGTATGGTTTTGCGACGATTGTGGTATCTCAATATTCTTTCCTGGCTCTCAGTTGTCGTCAGTCTTGTTTTTTCATTCAAAATTTTTGAGTTCGTTTTGAAAGATAATCAGTCAGACAACGCCAACAATTATTCCCGAAAAGATCGAAGAATCATTGCTGTGGCATTAATTGCTTTAGGCTTAACCTTTTATCCAATCATGAAAGGGTATAGCTTAGGACAGGTACAAACACTCTTAAATGGACTTTTCGCGGTAACCCTCTGGCTTTGGATTACTGGAAAGAAGCAGCTTGCCGGGATTTGTCTGGGAATTATGTGTCTGATTAAACCACAGTACGCTTTAATCCTGATTTGGGGAATTGTTCGTAGACAATGGAAGTTCGTAGTTCCCTTTCTTCTCACTTTCGGTCTAGGAATGCTGCTTTCGATCGGAATTTTTGGTCTTGCCAATCATTTGGATTACCTAAAAGTTTTATCTTTTATTTCCAAACGGGGAGAAGCGCTCTATGCCAATCAATCCGTGAATGGGCTTTTGCATCGATTACTCTTCAATGGCAATAACCTGGCGTGGGAGTCCAAAAAATTTCCGCCTTACAACCCCTGGGTGTACTTCGGCACATTGATGACTTCGCTAACATTTTTAGTCACCGCTTTACTGCCGGTTAAGAAGAAAGACCCAGCAGCCTTTATCGATTTTTCTTTGATTGTATTGACGGCAACGATCGCCTCTCCCATCGCTTGGGAACATCATTATGGAATTCTGTTACCCATCTACGCGGCTTTGTTGCCACACTTGCTTGAAAATCCAATTTTTGGCAAATTTACATTGCCTTATTTAGCTATTAGCTATGTATTATGCAGCAACTTTTTCAAGTTCACGAACCTCCTAGCCTTTGTGCCAGTTCTGAACATCCTGCAATCTTATCTATTGATTGGAAGTCTCATGGTGTTGATATGTCTGCATTGGCTAAAAAATAAACCTTGGGTTCCACCTCTAAATCGCGAATTCCTTTGACAAATTGCTGTAAGTAGAGGGCTACGATTAAACGTAGGATGGACAAGGAGCGTCACCTGTGCCCACCGACCAACTCAATAATGGACAAATGATACCTTTCCCCATCCTACGCAGGTTGTATGTTTAATCGTCCCGTTCTACTGACCAGAAGCTGAGAATTCTAGAACTGGAGTTGTTAGAAGCCATCAATATCGCGATGAAAAAGTTCCGTTAGATAAATCTGCAGAAGGTCTTATCGAATGCGCAGTTGCTGGAGAGATTCCACCTCTGTCACCTGCCAACACCGACTTCTGACTTGACTGATCGTGTAGACTGGCAGCAATATATTGCTGAATCTGCTGAATTCGGTTTTCCCAAGTAAATTGCCGGACAAACTCGACACTGTTGCAGTAGCCTTCCGACTTTCTGGGATGGGTTTGTAGAACTTGCTGCAAGCAGCGCGCATAAGCAATTGGGTTATCGGGCTCGCACCATCCCGCTACCACGCCCGCGGATTTGAATTCCATCAGAGGGGAGATTTCGGTTGCAACGATCGGAGTGCCCGTACCCATATAATCAAAGAATTTCATCGGAGAAGTGAAATTGGCAGCTTCTCCCGATAAATGGGGATGTGCCAGTATGTCGGCGGCTTGCATCAGAGCAGGTAGTTGATCTTGGGGCAGGTGTCCCAAAAAACTTGTATTACTCAGTTGCTGTTCCCGTGCCAAGTGGCGATAAGCTTCAACATGTTCTGTTTTACCACCCAAGAAAACAAAGTGAGTCTGAGGCATTTCACGGGCAACTTCCAGCAGTAAATCGACTCCTTTGAAGCGATATAGTCCGCCTGAGTAAACCACTACATTTTGATATTGAGGAGCTAATAGTTTTTTGCGCCATTCTGCGGCTTGTTCAGGTCGTCTGGAGAGAAATAACTGGTTGATCCCGTTGTGCAAACGAATCACCTTTTCGGGTGGCATCCCATTCCGAATCATGTTTTGCCGTACGCTTTCAACCACCGTTACCCCGACTCGAAACAAGGGATGGTTCACAATCTCGGGTTCGTAAGGTTTTTCTTCGTAATGATCCCGTTCATAAATGGCAGGAATGCCATGTTGAATCGCAACTTTGACAAAATTCCACTCACGGGTGTGAACGATTTTGGTTTGTTGGCGCAAATGAAAAGGGAAGTAATAGCGAGAGATGATCGTGTTGGAATGGGTCAATTTGGTTTTCCAAGCATCGATCGGATAGGGCATTGCCAGTGGCAATACTTTGAGTCGTTCCTGCAAATTGTAGAACTGAGCCAGTTTGGCATCAGGCTGTTTGAATTGCATTGGAAACGCCCACTCGATCGGGTTCATGGCGCCCCAATCCCGACGGAGATAGGCCAGAACAGCGGGATAACCGAGATTGGCAGCAGCATTCGCACATTGAATAATCTGCACTAGGTGGGGATCAGCCTGCGGTAGAACCCTGCGGGTAAAAAAGACGTAATGTTTTGTCATGACTTGGGCGGCTATGAGGATAGTTTTGGGGGGGTGCCAAAAACCCAGACGGCTATTTGCATAGCAGTGTTCAGATAGCGATGGAGAAGGATTGCAAATAAAATGAGCCAAGGAAAAGAAATTTCTTCTCACAGATTGTGCTTAGGAAGTTAAGCACTTTAGCGGATATGGGAGACTACAAAGAGATGAAGAAGCTTTCCGATGGTTTTTTTAAGTTTTAATATTCTGTCTGGTCTTTCGGATCGGAATTGTGTTGCCCAATACCTCCTTTCACATCCGCAAGCATCGTAAAAGCGTAGCATTTGGACGACATTTTGGCATCGTGCTAGCGATTTTGCAATTTATGCTCTAAGTGCCTCGACGGCACAACGACTTCTCAGACATCCTCCGACCTCTGTATAAAGCTATGCTTCAGTTCAAGCAAGAGCTGTTAACGTAGATATCGTCTTTGTCCGGTGCTGACTGTGGAAAACCAGGAAGACTCAACATTTCCAGTTGATGGGCAGCTGTTGATGGTATTGCCCAGAGCCGGGGCATCCCTCAACAACCCGGATGTTCGCTTGCCCGTATTGCATTCTGATGCGGATGGCTACTATCTGGAAATGCGGGTAAACGCCGATGCGAAAGACAGTAGCGAAATTGCGGTCACTCGTCGGGTGCCACTGGATAATATTTCCACCGAAGAGTGGGAAGAACTGAAGCAACAATATTCGCAGTTGGATCTCCAAGCCTGCGTCGATCAGGGGATTACTAAAGGGCTAGAAAAAATTCAAGATCGTCGATTGCAGCGGTTGTTTATGACACTGCTGACTTTTCTCAATCCCCGTCAGGTGGCGATCGTCCTCTATTTTTACCGAGAAGCGGCGAAGCAGGGCAATAATCCCGTAATTTCCTTCCGTTCCAATGATTTACTAGAAAGCTTGGGCTACACACGTACGCCCGATGGTGGCTTTGCTTCCAAGGTGCGATCTCAACTCAATCGCGACCTCGTTGCTCTGCACCGGACCGAACTCGTCCTTGCCCAATCACTCCGCAAGGGCGATAGCATTGGTGCCAAAGTTACCGTCAAAAACGTTTTGCGGATTAAAGGTTACGAAATTGACAACGTGCCCCGCGACTTTGACTTGACCCGCGCTGCTGACTATACCTACGAACTCGCCGATGCCTACACTATTTCTCTCGAGTTCTTTGAGGGTGTCGGGCGAACGGGTGACTCCGTGCGTTTTAGCAACGATGTTGACCTGACTCAAAAATTAGGCAGCAACGCCAAACACGATTACAAGATGAAACTCTTGTTGTATCTTGCCAGCCGATTGAAATGGGACACGCCTGAAGATGGGCAATATCTGGTAATTTCCAAACAATATTTATTCAAAAATCTTGATCTATTGGGGAGTAATTCTTCTCGCAACAATCAAATCTTCTGGCGCACTGTTGAAGAACTCAAGCAAGAAGGCTATATTCTGGAAGCACAAGAATTGCCAGGCGGCAAGAAAAAAGCCAAGGTGCAGTTTCAGATTGATCCCGATCGGTTGAGGATGACGTAGGTAGGAGTCAAGGGTCAGAATTCAGGAGTCAGAAGGTAGAACTTCTTTACCCCATCACTCCATCCCCCCATTCCCCATCCCTTACGGCATATGCCGATCGAGCAAAGCATTTCCCGGATCGTAAACTTCGACGGGTAAGTGCAATTGACTGGCAAGTTTTTCTAATGCAGAGCGGAGAGCGAGTTGGTGATCTGCCACGATCGCCTGTAAATTGGTATCTCCCGTATCTCTAGCTGTATTAATTGCTTCGACATAAGTCGATGCCAGTTGCACTTTAACGACTGTGCCAACTGAGAGGAGATTGCAAATTCGTAGTTGCCCTACACAGAGTTTGTCTACCTCTGTTTGAATTTGTTGGGTAGACTGAACTTTTTGCTCTGCCTGGTTCAAACCATTAGTGTAGGCAGTGACTAAAGAATCGACAGAGGCTTGGTAAGCAGAACCAACAGGCACTTTGCGAACGGATGAGATCGCTTGGTTCCAATTCTCAACGGCTTGCTGCCAATTGCTGTTTTGTTCGGCTTCTTGCGCTTTGAGTGCCTGTTGATTGGCTTCTTCCAGAATCTGTGCAGACGATCGTTCCTTTTGGATGCGTTGATCAATTTGATTCAATTTTGCCCGGTAGGCTTCCAATAAAGGAAATGATTCTTTGGCTGATGCAGTGCCGCTGGGAACTTGTTGTAGGCGATCGATCACTGCCTGCCAGGAGCCGCGCACCAGTTGCCAATTGGCCGGGGTTTGCGCCACTCCTTCGCGTGCCTTTGCCAGCTTGACCGCTTCTTTGGCGGTGTTGAGGATTTGTTCTGCCTGCTGTTCCTGCTGCATCTGTTGCTCAGCATCTGCCAGCTTTGCTCGATAGAGATCGAGCTTGCGTTGCACAAAGGGAGCCAGATCACTGCTAACGGGAGTTTTTTCAAGTTGCCGAATGGTCGATTGCCATAGCGTTTGTACCGATCGCCAATCGGACACGGACAAAGGTGCATTCTGGCTTTTCTGCAAGGCGATCTCCGCCAGATCTTCCACACCTGTAACCTGCGCCAACTGTTCGCCTTGCTGGCGGCAGTTTTTGAGCAATGTCTGCGCTTCTGAGTGGCGCACCGACCAGAGGGGGATGGTCTCCAGCATTGCTACAGCTTTGCCAATTTGTTGCTGAGCAGATTGCAAGTCTTGGGGAGTGTTTGCCTGTTGTAGGGTTTGAGTCAGTTGTTGACTGAGCGATCGAGCGGTTTGGATCTCAGTGCAACTTCCCAGCACACAAGGGCGTGTGATGCCATATACCCCAGCTGTGAAGCCAAGCATCGCCACGCCCAACATTGCCATTGCCTGGCGATCGCGCCATACACCAGGCAACAAAGCAGGCTCCACCCGCTCGATCGCAGATTGCAACAGTGCCAAAGACGCTGGCGTAAACGTCCCCATTTCACTGGATTCTGAACCAGCCGCTGCCAAGGCAGTGCTCTGTTCAGGAGTTGGCGAGACAGCGACCAACTGATGCATCAGATCACTCAATTCTTCATCCGCAGGAATCCAGGCTTCTTCTACCTCTGCTGATTTAGCAGACCCTTGGCACAGTTTTGGGTTGGGTGGCGGGGGCGGTGGCTGAATCAGGAACTGCCTCTGAGCATAGGGTTCCTGTTGCCCAGCCCTTTGCAGATATAACTGGACACGATGAGTAAACCCAATTTGGAGCGACTGAATTTTGCGCTCTAGCGACTGAAGTACTTGTTTCGGTTCGAGCGATAAGTCCGATTGGTGCTGTCCTAGCACAATCAAACTATCATCTTTGAACATACAACGGATACCCAGTGGCATCTCAGCAAAGAGTAACTGCAACTGTTGACCCAGCGTTTGTAAATCTGGTTGATAAACCGTCGTTTGCATAACTACCTATTTTCCTGTCTTCACCGATCGTGATCGGCAAATGCACACTCCTTCCCACTGCTTCCCAAAGGGATGCTTCCTCTTTTCGAGGAGAATACAGGCTTTCCGGATGGTGGCAGATCTTCTTTTCAGTTCAGAAATTGTTGGAGAGAATCAGCAATCGTCGTCGGATTACGAGACGCAACGGCAGATGCAATTTGGGCTAACCCTTGAATTTTTTTGGTAATAAGATCGATTTTGGCTCTTGCCTGATCAACTTGTTGAATATCGTGCTGGAGTTGATCAATCGATTGGTTAATTTTCCCGATCGGATTGACAAGACTGTGCAGATCCAAATCGATCGCTGCCGCCGTTAATGCATAAACTTGCTTCCGAAACTGTTTTAATGACTGATCATAGGATTTACTTTCAGCCTCGCTCAATTGAGTAAGATTTTGAATATAAAAATCCGATAATTGACGATGGAGTTCTTGATAATGATCGGCTAATTGACGAATTTCCATCGAGGTCATCACTGTCATAAACTGTCCCCCTTAAACATTAAAAAGCTTTACGAACATCCTCAAGCAAAGGAATCAATGTATGTGCATATCGAGCCAAAATTTGCAATACTGCTGGCGAATCCAGCGCTTCTCCTTCAGCATAGAGTTGAGCGAGTTGGTCATGCGCCTGAGCAATTTGAATCAAAATTTCTGTATAGCTTTGAACTGCCTCTTTTCGAGTTCTTAGCGCAGCTTTGATTTCTCTCCATTCGCGATCGACCGCCAGAGCCAATGCCGGATCATTCTTCGCTTGAGCCAGCTTTTTAGAATAATACAGATTAATTACATCTTCTTCTGTTCGTAGCAAACGAGCATAATCAGAATTGACGAATATTTTGAGCGTTTCAATCACAATCTTGAGATCGCCATTCGTCGTTTCAATCGCGATCTTGAGCTTTTTTTGTTGATAGCGCTCTGTCCCAGCTCGAAAAAGAAACTTAAGTAGACCATTGGCTGCTTTAATTTGCTCTGGTGTCGTGGGAATTCGACTTTGTGCTAACCCGCTATTGACTGCGAAGGTCAGATCGTTTAATTGCGGATCGAAATTAGCAGTTTCGCCAGTTGCTAGTTTGGAGAGTAGTTGGAGATAGCTCACCAAAACATCATGTAATGTGTTGAGTTTGTTTTCATATTCCTGATCAAACAATCGATCGCACTCTCTCTCTTCTTCTACGCGATCTGCAAGCGCATCAGAGAACTGGGAAGCACGCACACAGGAATCATGAAAATCCGCAGCAATTTTGGGAAATTGCCCTGCTGCTTGATTAGAAAGAATGGCGAAATTTTGAATCGTTGACAAGTCTACAGATCTACCACACCCACCCACTAGCAAAACGATCGGCAAACTTAGAATTAACGCTGATTTCCCAGGATAGATAGGCTTTTTCACTAAATTCACAAAATATAGCGCAGGATAATCTTTTTTTCAGAGCATTGAAAGTTTTCCTTACTCTATCATTCTCGTCATACAAAAAAGAGTTTATCGTCAATCCTGCATTAGGGGGAGATTAGAGAGCTTTATCCACTCAAAAGTTTTTGATGAAACAGTATGTGATTTGCATCAAACTATGCAGAGATCTAAATCACAATCAGGTGTGAAATGGGACATCTTTCTGGCGGCTTTCCGTCACTCAATTACCCGTTAAATCTCACAGGTTTGCAGATGATTTCATCACCTCCGAACAACGGTAAAAAGCGCATGATGAGTTTCATAAGCCCAAAGGAGATTCCTGATGTTTACCACTCGTCTACCTGCCATCCGCCCTGAATTTAGCGCCGAAATTCCCTACTGCCAACCTCAGCGCCCCAGATTGTTTGCCAAATGGGAAAAAGTGGATGGAAAGCTGAGCTGCAAATGGCTGAGCCAACCAGATTAACCCTCTTGAAGAAGACAGACTAATAGGAAGACAGACTAAACGCACTCAATCCCCCTAGTTTTAGTCGAGGCGATCTAACTGAATCGCCTCGATATTTTGTTACACAGATTGGCGTTGTTGCATAAATAAATCGAGCTCTGTAAGGGTTTCAGCAATTGAGATCTAAGAAAAACGGTATTTCCATAGGAATTCATAGCCTCAAATCCTTACTGTGTAAGGATTGAATAATGCAACAAAGCCACACAGATTTCAAAAAATTCTGAGATCGATTTAAAGAAGTGTACTTTCTTGTAGAGTTTCTTAAGCAACTTTGGGGCAAACAACCTTGGGTTCAGTAGAAGGATGGTAAACCATTGCCAAGTAAGCATTGGGGCGGAATATCTAGAACGATTACTCCAGCCAAGTTGAAGCTAACCTGTTGCTGTAAGGGCAACAGCCATACACCTTCAACTTTACTAAAGACGTGGAGGTGGGTTTTGCCCATCTCTATTTCTGCGGTCAACAAATATCACGGCGGTTGAGCAATAACTGAACCTGGTCAAGCCAGGACTGAATCTCCTCATTTGTCATGTCTTCAAAGTGAGGAGGATTGCTATAAGACGGGGGATTCACAAGTCCTTCACGCTGAACTAGCTGTTCAGCTTTCTTAACCAATTGAGCATGAGAGTTCGAAACGTCCTGATTAGAATGATCTTCCAAGAATCTCTTTACTTCTTGTTGCTCCTGCTCTATAGCTTGAATTCGTTGTTCTAGAGAACAGTTTTGACGAATCAGAATTTGGATTTGTTGATGTAGAGCAATCACCTGATCAAGAATTGAAGGCGTGTTGAAAGCTTGCATCAGCGGCACCTCCAATAAGCTTGAACTCTTAAGTAGAGACCAGTAGAGGTTGAAATGGTATCAATGCTCGAACTGAGAATTGATATTGTCTGCTTTGTCTGCCAAGCTTTCTTGCTAATGTCGTGACATTCAGCGCTAGTCATGGTTAAATCGACTTGAATATTAACTAGTCCCTAGCCTCAAAATGATGGTATTGATAGCCCATCAGAGCAGTGCTGATATCACTACTCAACGGGCTAGGGGTTTTTCATTGCACAGGTAGTACTACAGCAATCTTAGAGACGTACTATACAGTTCCTATCAAGGCAGCAAGTCTAGGGATAGGTAATCAGTCCTGTACAAGAGCCATAAAACACTAGATATAATTTTGCGTCAATAGCAAACAAAGAATTGGTACTATTTTTCTCAGCCTACGCTCTGTTTAGGTATGCCGTTTCAATACTCTCCTTCCTATCGCGTTCCTAGGCTTCATTTGAAGGTGGGGCTTCAGATTGAACGATGGTACCCAGATAGAGACGGACAAACTCTCTGGCGGCATTAGGATTGAGGGTTTGTAGGGCTTTGGTGATTTCTGTAATGGTGTCTCCAGTGGGGTCAGTACGATCGCTCACCCATCGCCACACAACCGTGCGCTCAATGCCCATGGTTACAGCCAGCTTATTCTGGCTAATCCCGTAAATTTCTAAAACCTGTTTCAGTGCGCTGCCTGCTTTTCCCATGCCCCAATCGTGTCAGAGGATGATCAGTCAGTAAATGTGAACTTATTTATTCACATTGCGCAAATTTGAATGTAGACTAATTTGTATACATTTAAGTTCACATCGAGTAGTATATGGCTAAAGAGTTTTTGCCGGACTCTGAATCCTTATTTTGTACCGCCCAATTCAGATCGGGTTGCCCAACCAGAACCCGTGCGGGTTGTGCTCATTGGTTCTCGTTAGAGCGTCGCTCAGATCGTTCATCGCCTTCATATCCTGAAATTCGCTCAGGTCAATGAATGGAGTCATCTGCAACCTGCCCCTAACATGGGGAAATCGATGCGCGTTTGCACAAAGTTTGTCCGGTTGTAACGCCTGGATTTCGCCGACTGCCCTACTCTTGCGAAATTGGGGTGTTTAAGGCTTGCTTCGCGTCCTCTAGATTCTTATAGATCTCAAAAGCTGTGTCCATGTTGGTCATTTCCAGCAACATGCGAGCTTGCCCATTGAGCGAACAGAGCGCCAATCGTCCTTCATTACTCCGCAGGCGTTTGAGGGCTGTTACCAAGGCTGCAAGCCCGGCGCTATCCATAAAATTAACGTTTTTCAAGTCTACTACGATCGTGTAGATATCTGACTTAATACACCGATTGACGAACTCAAGAAATTCTTGCCCGTTGGCTGCGCTAAACATTCTAAGTGGTTGAAAGACTTCAAACATAGAGGAAGGGGGTGCTTGGGTAAATACCTTAGAAGTTCATATTCTAGAATGCCCAGATTGAGAAGATTTGATGCGAGGGGTAAGAAGTTGGAGAAAAGCCCATTGCAGATGATTTACTTTAAAGCACATACCTGTAAAATTATGGTTTCTAGTCCTTGATAGGGGCTTTGTCAAGATGTTGTAGCAGAAATAAATCTTGACAAAACACCGCATAAGAATTTAGTGGGCGGCTGAGAAATCCGGTACGCAACGATTCAGCGAGTTCTTCCATGAATGGTTCAACAGGATGGCAGGGTCGGATAATGGTCACGCTCGGGATGCTGGGGACGATCTCGGTCTCGGCTCAAGCAGGAGCGCTGGCACAAGGCATCACACCCGATCAGACATTGGGGGCAGAAAGCTCGATCGTGACTCCCAATGTGCGTGTACGCGGGCTACCCGCTAGTTTGATTCAAGGCGGGGCAACGCGGGGTAGCAGCCTGTTCCATAGTTTTCAGGACTTTAATGTGGGAATTGGCGATCGGGTTTATTTTGCTAATCCTGCCGGAATTGAGACAATCCTCGGTCGGGTAACGGGCGCAGACCTCACTCGTATCTTTGGCATGCTAGGGGTTGATGGCAATGCCAGCCTGTTTTTAATCAACCCCAACGGTATTTTGTTTGGAGCCGATGCCCGGTTGGATATCGCCGGGTCGTTTGTTGCTAGCACCGCCAGTCGTCTGACCTTTGGCAACAATCTGGAATTTAGTGCTACCACCCCTCAACCTGCACCTCTGCTCACAATGAATGTGCAGCCAGGGTTGCAATATGGTTCCACTCCGACTGCGACGATTACCAATCGAGGGCATCTGGCAACCGGGCAAGATTTGACTTTGGCGGCGGGCAATCTGGATCTACAGGGGCGGTTACTGGCAGGTAGAGATCTGAGTCTGCAAGCGCTGGATACGCTGAAGGTGCGCGATAGTGCGACGAGTGCCTTTGTGGCGTCGGCAGGGGGAGCGCTGACGGTACAGGGCGATCGCCAGGTTGACATTTTTGCCCTGAGTCACCCAGCAAGTGGATTTTTTGCGGGTGGGAATCTGGTGCTGCGATCGGCAAACCCGATCAGCATCGATGCCCACTTTAGGGGGGGAGGCAATTTTCGGGCTGAACAATTGGATGGGAGTCCGGTCGGATTACTCAGTTTGTATGACCCCGTTGTTGAAGTGGCGGGCGATTTTGTAGCACTGGGACCTTACAACGGAGCATCTCTGCAAATTTTGGCGGGTGGCAGTGTGTTTTTGGGCGATGTCACAATTACCGCTCCCAGTGCCTTGTTTAATGACAGTACCGTCACGCTATCGGATGGCACATCGCTCAGCATTACCGGGACGGCTGTACCCATTTTGGATGTACGAGCTGGGCAAACTGCTTTCTTTGGGACACTAACCCCAGGCGTAATTACCGGATCGGATGTGGTCGTTGCCGGAACGATTACGATCTCGCCCGGCGGGGGTGTTTTCCTGACCAATTTCAATCCGACAGTCCCGTCACAAGGGCGGATTCTGACCCAGGCAATTCATTCTCCTGGCGGAGAAGTGGTGCTTGATTCGACGCATGGGATTACGGTGGCAGGTGTGATCGATCTTAGCAATGTGAATGGTTTGGGGGGCGATGTCACCCTATTGGGTGGAACAGGGGATATTACCTTTACGACGGGTTCAGGTATTGATTCGACCGGAGTTTTAGGGGGCAACATTCGGATTGCCACCGCAGGAATATTTTCTGCTACTGAGGGAGGCATTGCGAGTTTTAGTCTTGGACCTGCCCCCGGAGTTCGCGGTGGAGATATCCAAATTGATGTGGGGTCGATGTTTTTGGATCGCTCGATCGTCGAAACCAGTACGATTCCACTGGCATTACTCGTGCCTGGTTCGCCTCAGGTGTCCGCGGCGGCAGATGCGGGAAATATTTCGATTCGAGCCAGGGATGAAATTAGGCTGTCTGATACAAGCTTGGTTAGAGGATTGATTCGATCGGGTGGGATTGGCAAAGCAGCAGATGTGGAGATTCAAACCCGATCGCTCTTTTTGACCGGGGGTTCGCAGATTGGCAGTAGCTTTTTTCGAGAAATCCGGGATGCTGCCGGTAATCTACTTTTCCCAGGCGGACAGGGAAGTAAGGGCAAGATCGAGATTCATGCAACCGATCAAATCGTCCTTTCTGGGATCAATCAGGATGGGTTTCCCAGTGGGATCATTGCCCTGACAGAACGGGGGGCAACCGGTGATGCCAGCGATGTGTTTGTGGACATCCCCAATGGGCTGCTCCGACTCGAAGGGGCAGCTGCAATCACAACCAATACGCTTAACTCAGGAGCGGGAGGCAATGTCTTCATCAATGCTGGTCGGTTTGAGTTGTTGTCGGGCAGTAAGGTACTAGCAAACAGCTTCCAGAGTGGTGCAGGGGGCATCATCAGTATCACGGCAAGCGATCGCATTCTGATTGATGGGGTTGATCCAAATTTTGCCAATCGTGTGCAGCAGGTGCTCCAGTATGTGCAGAACAATCCTAGCGACACTGTCCCAGATGTATTTGGTGGCGTCGTTCAACCCAATAGTGGTTTATATGCCAATACCCAGACCAGTGGCGCCTCAGGTAATATTCTGCTGAACGCCCCTGATATTACCCTTGCCAATGTCGGAGTCATTGTGACTGACACGGATGGCAATGCAGATAGCGGTATTATTAGCATCAATGCAGGCACCCTCTCAGTCCTCAGTGGCGCAGAAATTCTTGCCCGTACTTTTAGTGCAGGCAAGGGGGGTGGCATTGTGGTGAATGCAGATACCATCCTTCTTTCTGGAGTTGCCCCGTTTCCTTTTTTACCGGATGGCAGCAATCTCAATGTAGGCGGCTTTTCTAGCGGTTTTTTGGTCAATGCAGAGGATGGGTCTACTGGACAAGGCGGAACGCTGAGTCTGACTGCTAATCACCTCCAAATTGCCAATGGTGCAGTGTTGAGTGCCAGAACGCGAGGGTCGGGCATTGGCGGCAATATTGTGGTGGATGTGAACACGCTGGATATTACTGGAGGAGGGCAGATTATTGCTTCAGCATTTGACAGTGGACTCCCAGGAAATATCCTGATCAATGCCACGGGAGATATCAATATTTCTGGTTTTGATCCAACGTATGACGATCGCTTCGATCAGGTACAACAAGCCTGGCAGTTTCGCATTGATAATGGCACTGCCCCCTCAGGATTTACGGCGAATGAATTGGCGCGGTTTACGATCGATCCGGTGAATGCTGCCAGTGCCATTCAAGCACGGATTGAACCAGGTGCGAGGATTACGCCATCCATTGATCCCAATGCACTGGGTGGGTTTATTTTTCTAACAGGCAATGGCTCCCTCCTGGTGAATCAGGGCGGTCTCATCTCAACGAGTACCTTTGGACAGGGAGATGCAGGCAATGTAGTCATTACTCTGGATGGGGATGCTGTGATGGATGCGGGCACGATCGCCAGTGCTGTGCGGGGGGGCGCGATCGGGCAAGGGGGCACGGTGTTGCTCAATGCTCGTTCCCTCAGCATGACCGGAGCAAGTGAACTCTCGACCAGCACATCTGGCTTAGGAGCGGGGGGCAATATTCTGATTCAGACGGCTGAGGATATTGTCCTGAGCGACTCCAGTAATATTCGCGGAACGGTAGAACAAGGGGGCATTGGTCAAGGAGGAACCCTTGTTTTAACTGGCAGATCGCTCACTTTGACCGGAGGCGCTCAAATCCAGGCGGGAGTTTTTCGAGCAGGTCCCAATATCGCGGGGGGGATCGGCAATGCTGGAGATATCCAGATCACCATGACGGACTTTGTAGATATTGCTGGATTTGCCGTACAACCAGACGGACGATTTTCGAGCGGATTATTTGTCAGCACCGAGCGCGGTGCTACTGGACAGGCAGGCAATATCAGTATCACCACCGATCGTTTTCGGATTGCTAACTCCGCCATCATTAATGCAACCACTGAAAATGAGTTTAACGCGGGCACCATTACAATTAACGCCAATCGTTTTGAAGCCTCCAATTTTGGTGAAATTCGCAGCGAGAGCCAGAGCAGTGGCACTGCTGGAAACATTATTCTCAACATCGATGGCGATCTCAACTTGCAGAATGCAGGGCGCATTTCCGTTGACGGGCAAGGGACTGGGAATCCCGGCAATATCGTGATTCATGCCAACTCCATCTTTTTTAAAAATGGCAGCAGCATTGATGCAGAAACTGCTTCTGGCAGCAATGCCAACATCAATCTGCAATTGCAAGGGGGCGTCTTCATGTTTCCCCGTGACAACCAGATTTCTGCCCTGGCGCTGAACAATGGCAATGGTGGCAACATTACTCTCAATGCACTCATTGTTTTAGCAAACTTGACAGACAACAATGATGTAGTTGCCAATGCCTTTTCGGGACGGGGAGGAAACATTGTTGGCACGATCGGCACCGTGCGACAGTTTCGCCAGTTTAATAAAACCATTGGACGAACCCCCGATAGCGACTTTATCGCCAGTTCTGTTTTGGGAATTGATGGCACGGTGAATATACAAACCCAGAACCTGACCGAATTTCCAGCGTTACCTGCCAACCTGGTCGATCGCTCCGGTCTCATTTCTCAAGGCTGCAAACCCGGTGCCCGCGAAATTGCTGGCAACTTTACCGTCACTGGACGCGGCGGACTGTCCAGCGATCCCACCCAGGCACTGGATAGCGAAACTATTTTGGCAGCCTGGGTTGCCCTGCCAGAAAATAATCAGCCGATCGCCAATCATGCCCAAACACCTGTTAAAATCTCTCCAAATGAAATTGTTGAAGCCCAAAGCTGGATAAGAGATGAACAAGGCAATATTACCCTGGTTGCCCAGGCTGTCGATGCAGTGCCTCAGAGTGCTCCGATCGGGGTAGCTCCAGTTTGTGGCAGGAAGTAACGGATCGGTGATCAGGCGCGTCTTAAGTTTCTCAATCGGCAGAGTCTCCTGAGATCTTCCTAAGCAAAGCATAGAAACGGGCGTTGCTGAAAAGCTGAATGATTTGGAACGAATCAAATCATTCAGCATCATTTTCATCCCGTTGTTGAGCTGTGCCTAGAAATGAGGCAATAAATAGTCGGTGTACAAAAGTGTGAAGGGGTGATAGCAGCAGGGGGGCAAAGGGGTAACCTTCCCTCGTTCCACAGCGTTGCCTCCAGCCATCTTTTCGCTAGAGCCTGGAGCGATGGGTCAGAGGTCAGGAGTCAGAAGTCAGGAGTCAGAAGTCAGGAGTCAGAAGTCAGGAGTCAGACCCGATCACTTTTCTAGTTTCCCAATTGTCGCTTGCCCCCTCCCCCTCTGCCAATTTCCCATCTTGTTGTCGTTTGTCATGGTTTTTCGATGCCCCTGAAAGTTTCTTCTCCTTCCTGTTTTTGTTTGGGATTCATTGCTTTGCCGTTGTTTTCGATGTCCGCCGTGCAGGCATCTGCGGTGATGCCAGAGAAAGGCACGATCACGCCTTTGCCGCTTCATTCATCCTTGCCACCAACAGCCTCATGGGTCGCGATGCGGATGACACCAATACCAACATCTTCTGTGGAGCAGGATTCTACTCAAATTGCCCAGACGCCGCTTCCTCCCCCGCCCAGACAGCCTTTTCCCGTACAAGATCCTTTGCCTCGACCAGAAAATCCTCCATCGACGCAACCGTTACCGGAACAACAACCGACCGAACCCTTGCCATCTCTGGATGATCTGTTGAAACCTGCGCCAGGACAAACGCCGATCGAAGAAGGCACAGATACGCCGCAAACCATTACGGTAAAGCGGTTTGTGGTAACTGGGAGTACGGTGTTTAGTCAGCAGCAGTTTGACGAAAAGCTCAAGGATTTTGTTAACAAACCGATTACACTAACGGATTTGTTTCAGGCGCGGACAGTTGTGACCCAAATGTATCTGGAGAAGGGCTATGTGACCTCCGGTGCCTACATTCCCCCCCAAAAGTTGCAGGCAGGCGTGGTAGAAATCCGGGTGGTGGAAGGATCGCTAGAAGACATCAAAGTGACGGGGACACGCAGACTGAATCCAAATTATGTGCGGAGTCGGTTGCGAATTGCCTCGCGCCCCCCCCTGAACCGAGATCGCCTGCTGGAAGCCTTGCAATTATTACAACTTGATCCTTTGATTGGCACGATTTCGGCAGAGCTTTCGGCGGGAACTCGCCCAGGGGTGAGCCTGTTGGAAGTAAAGGTAACCGAAGCAAAAACTTTTGGTGCTCAAGTGTTGTTGGACAATGGTCGATCGCCCAGTGTTGGCACCGATCGTCGCCAGATTCAGCTCAATGAGGCAAATCTCTTGGGTTTGGGAGATGGCATCAGCGCTTCTTATACCAACACCGATGGCAGTGATTCTTTTGATTTGAGCTATAGCATTCCTGTTAACCCGCACAATGGCAAACTGAGTTTCTACTTCAGTTCCTCCAACAGCACTGTAATTGAAAAACCCTTTGATGTGTTGGATATCGAATCGAAGTCTCGTACTTATGAACTTACCTTTCGCCAGCCGATCAAACAAACCCTTGCCGAAGATCTGGCGCTAGGGATTACCTTCAGCCGGCGAGAGAGTGCAGCCACATTACTGGGGGGAGAAATTCCTTTCCCTTCAGCCGGATCAGATGACGACGGGAAAACGCGCCTCTCGGTTTTACGCTTCTTTCAGGAGTGGACTCAGCGCAGCAGTCAACAGGTCTTAGCATTGCGATCTCAGTTCAGCCTGGGACTCAATATTTTAGGTGCCACAGAAACCGACTTTGAACCCGACAGTCGCTTCCTTGCCTGGCGAGGACAGGCGCAATATGTGCGCTTGCTAGCTCCCGATACCCTTTTGCTGTTGCGTGGGGATGTGCAACTGGCAGGGGGTCCCATTGTCTCATTGGAGCAATTTAGTCTAGGTGGAATGGAAAGTGTGCGGGGCTATCGACAGGATTTACTATTAGCAGATAGCGGTATTTTTGCTTCGGCTGAGGCTCGTATTCCAGTTCTCCGCATTCCAGAATGGCAGGCGTTGTTGCAAGTGACTCCTTTTGTGGACTTCGGCACTGGATGGAACCGAGGCGATCGCGAAAATCCCACGCCTAACGAGTTGCTTTCCTTTGGGCTAGGTCTGCGGCTGCAAGTCAGCGATAAGCTAACTGCCCGCTTTGAATGGGGCATTCCGTTAATCGATGCCAATTCTAATGGCAGTACATTACAAGAGGATGGGCTGTATTTTTCAGTGATTTATAATCCGTTTTGAATGCGTGCGGTTGAGGCTTGAGATTGAGGCTTGAGGTGGACGTTTTGAGTTTATCGGGGGAGATGAGATGAAGGGAAAATCAAAAATCTACTACCTGATTTTGGCATTTGCCACAGCCATTCTCTGCATGTTTTTGTCAGGAGCACCTTGGAGAAAGGTAGTTCAAGCTTCAGCCATCGCCCAATCGGTTAATGCAGTTGCACCAGAAGACAAGGGCAAGGATCTCTACAATCAGGGTCACTATGCGGCAGCGATTACCCTCTTACAGCAGGCATTGCAAACTTATCGACAACAAGGCGATCGTTTGCGGCAGGCAATGACCCTGAGCAATCTGTCGCTCACCTATCAACAAACGGGTCAGTGGCGAGAGGCAGAGCAGACGATCGACGAAAGCTTGCAATTGATCAGGAGTCAGGAGTCGGGAGTTAAGAGTCAGGAGTCAGAGAATGCGGCGGCGTTGAGTGTGCTGGCTCAAAGTTTAGATATTCAGGGCAAGTTGCAACTCGCGTTGGGAAGATCGGAGCAGGCACTGGAAACCTGGCAACAAGCAGCAACACTCTATGCCCAACTGAAAGCGCCCGATCGAGAAGCCCGCAGTCGCATCAATCAGGCACAGGCATTGCGCTCACTGGGGTTATATCAACGCTCCCTCAAAACGCTGACCGATTTACAGCAATCCCTCCAAACGCAACCCGATTCATTGACCCAAGCCATCAGCTTACGGGCGTTGGGAGATGCCCTGCAACGGGTAGGCGATTTTGATCAAGCAACCCAGGCATTAGAAAAAAGCTTAGCGATCGCCCGTCAGTTCAACTCAGCTCCAGATCTTTATCAGGCAAAATTTAGCTTGGGCAATACAGCGCGTGCCCGTGCCGCCGTTTTGGTCAACAGCCAGGAAAGCGATGATCAAGCAACCGCCACCACATCTACCCAAACTGCCCTGGCACTTTACCAAGAAGTAGCAGCTAATGCACCTTCCACTTTACTTAAGGTGCAAGCAACCCTGAATCACATTAGCCTGTTACTCGATCTCGATCGCGACTCAGACGCTAAGGATTTGCTGCCCCCCGTGCGATCGCAGATCGAAAACCTACCCCCCAGTCGCTCCAGTATTTATGCGCGTATCAACTTTGCCCAAAGCCTGATGAAGCTGGAAAAGCGATCGTCAGGACTGAAAAGCCAGAAATCAGGAACCAAAAACCAGAAGCCCCCAAATTTCCCTATCTCCCTATCTCCCTATCCCCATCTTTCCCCCCTGTTCACCGAAGCCAGCCAACTGCTCATCCTTGCCACGCAACAGGCAGAGCAATTAGGCGATCAGCAAGCCGCTTCTTATGCTTTCGGTATTTTGGGAGAACTGTATGAATTTCAGGAACCTGAAAAAGCACAACAATTGACCGAACGAGCGCTGATACTGGCACAGACGGTGAATGCCAGCGATATTGCCTATCGCTGGCAGTGGCAATTGGGGCGGTTGTATAAAGCAGAAGGGCAAACCCAAAAAGCGATCGTAGCTTACGATGCAGCGATCTCAACCCTGCAATCGATTCGCGGCGATCTGGTGGCAAACAAAGACGTGCAAGCGTCTTTTCGTGAAGGCGTAGAACCCGTCTATCGTCAATCGGTAGAGCTGCTCCTCACATCTACCCTAAACCCAAGTAAGGAAACGTTGGAAAAAGCCCGCCAGCGCATCGATTCTCTCCAATTGGCGGAACTGGACAACTTTTTTCGAGAAGCCTGTCTCAATGCTCAAACTGTTCTGTTAGATAAAGTGGTTGATCAAGATAACCCTACCACTGCCATCATTTACCCCATCATTCTGTCTAACAAGTTGCAGGTCATCGTCAAAATTCCCCAGCAAGATTTGCGATACTACACGGCTCACTTATCAAGTGATGAAAATGCACCGATGGGGAAACAAGTCAATCTAATCCCCAAAATAAAGGGTCAAGCCTCAGAGGCAATTGATGAACAAAATGTAGAAGAAGTAGTTCAAGAATTACGCGAAAAAATTATTCAACCTAGTGAAGAAATTAGGGTAAAAGCCCTTTCGCAACAGATTTATCACTGGCTTATTCAACCGATCGCAGCCGATCTGGAAAAAAGTGGCGTTAAAACCTTAGTATTTGTCCCGGATGGCGCACTGCGAAGTGTCCCCATGGCAGTTCTCTATGATGGCGAGCAATATCTTGTCGAAAAATACGCCGTCGCACTCAATATTGGCTTGCACCTTTTTGACCCCAAACCTTTGACACGGGGACAACTCAAAGTCCTGGCAGCAGGCGTTGTGAATCCGCCGGCTGGCTACGATTTCCAACCTTTGCCAGCTATTCCAACCGAGTTCAATTTGATTCGAGCCGCCGGAGTAAACACTACAGAATTATTGGGCTTTACCCGCCAGTCTCTAGAACAAGAATTTAACGCAGCACCTTTTAATGTCGTGCATCTTGCAACCCACGGGAAGTTTAGCTCTCAAGCAAAAAACACTTTTATCTTGGCAGCAGATGGACCCATCAATGTGACGGAATTCGACAAATTACTGCGCAGTCGAGGCGAGGTCCGCACTGAAGCAGTGGAACTCTTGGTATTGAGTGCCTGCCAGACTGCCACAGGTGACAACCGCGCCACTCTGGGGCTGGCTGGCGTTGCAACTCGGGCTGGAGCACGCAGTACGATCGCCTCTCTGTGGCAAGTGGATGATCAAGCAACGGCTGAGTTAATTGGCGCATTCTATCGAGAATTGAAGAATCCCAAAGTTACCAAAGCAGAAGCCCTACGAAATGCTCAGTTAAGCCTGATTGATGGGACTGATTATCAAGATCCAGGCTTTTGGGCACCTTTTGTTTTGGTGGGGAACTGGCTCTAGCGGCAATCCCACTGCTCTCTCAGGGGATCTCCCTCTAACGATCGACGTGCTTCCTATCTTTGGGTAGGGAGGATTTGCCCGATCGTCTTGATAAGCTAAGGTCACCGAAAGCGTATTGCCAGAGCCTAACAATGACTAAACTCTCCGATACGCACAGCTGTTTAAAATCTATTGGTAAAGGAGCAAGACAATGGGTATTCTCGCATGGATCGTATTAGGTTTGATTGCAGGTGCGATCGCTAAGGCAATTTATCCCGGTGCCCAAGGCGGTAGCATTCTCGGCACCATGCTGCTGGGAATTGTCGGCGCATTCATCGGTGGAACACTTTACACATTGCTAACCACGGGAACTTTCACACTCGCATCGGTGGGTTTTAGTATTGGTGGAATCGTTGTTGCTGTCCTTGGTGCCATTATTGGTTTGTTCCTCTACTATGCTTTCATGAGTCGTCGCGCTTACTAAGGGCTGCTCACTGAACGTACCTTCTGACAAGCTGCTCCTCCCCTCCAGCAAAACTAGGAATCGCTCATAGGCTAAATCCCCGGAATCTGACGAGATTCCGGGGATTTAGTCGATTATGCCACGTCAATTTCTGACCTTCTTGAGTTCCTCTTTCACAAATGCTGTAGGAATGCGAGCAGACTATTGACGCTAGAGTAACGCTCCAAAACGTGATTCAGGATAGGTTACTGATCTGTTTTGAAAAAGACTTCGTAAGGCACCAAAAAGCGTCTTAAAAAGCCTTTCGGCAAAATGGTGTGGTTGGAATCGGCGATCGGTTGGCATTGAGAACGATAGGCGGCGATCGCCCGTTGTTTCTGCTTCTGCACCGAATTGATGGGCAAACGAACTGCACCCGCCAACTCACTCAACTTCAAATCACGGAACAGGATAGGTCGCCACAAAATCCAAATCGGATACTGTAAAAGTTCAATGTTTAAACCCGATTGGACGATCGCTGCCTTGATCAGATCATAAGAAACCTCATGGTCTGAATGCCGATCTTTACGATGGGTCACATAGATTTCACCCGGCTGAAATGCCCGAATGAGTTCAGTCAACTCGTCGATCGTTTGTTGCCGATCCCGATCAGGCATTTGTCGGAGTTTGCCATCTAGCTTATCGAGAAAATGGATGCTTGCAGGCTCCACACCCAAAATCCCCAAAGCCGTCCGAGCCTCTTCTTTACGAACTGGTACAATTTCGCCCAATCGAAAATCGGGATGAAATTTGTGAGACGCTGACCCATCCGTAATAAAGACCACCTGCACTGGGATTTTTTGCTCCCGCTTAAGGGCAATCAATCCACCGCACCCGAGTACCTCATCATCTTCATGGGGGGAAACCACCATCACAGGCTTTTGGCTAACCGCCACAGGTTGACTCAGTCCATACAACAGCCAATAGAACTGCAACAATGCTCTCCATTCCGGCAACTTGTACTTATAAATTCGCCAAAACGGTAGCTTGTATTTGTAAATCCACCAAAGTTTACCCTGAATCCGATGAAGCAACGGTGCATTACTCATCATGCAAAACTCTCCACCCATTGCGGATACAATCTAGCTGTGCTGGGCTTAGCAAAGCCTGGTTGCTTCGGTTCAGCAAAGCCTGCAGTCTTAAACAGATTTAACACCAATGAGCGCTCCAGGAAAATATTTTTCTGCTCAGGCTGTTTAGGTGCGTTACTTGGCGCATCATCCAAAACTTTATCAGCATACTGATTCAGTTCTTTCAACAGCTGCTTATCTCCTCGGGCATCCTTAGTCGCTGCAAACACGCGAATCGCCGTGTTGCCAGTTCGACCAATATAAGGCGCTTGCAAATTAACGATTTTCAGTCCCTGGGCTGCTTGAACCTTTTCGTAGGCTTTCCACAAAGTGAGCTGATCGATATATTTGCTATCCTGCGGCTCTTCTAGCAAATTCCAAAGCTGAGTAATCCATTCCTGGGTTAGGGCTTTTGCCGCAGGCGTATTTGACAAACCCAAAATACCTGCCATGAGCCGTAGCGCTTCATGCTTCATTTTGAGTCGCGCAGTAAGGCACATATCGCCTTGTTCAAACAAACGCCCAAAGCGATTTAGATCGTGTCTGACGATAAGATCGGCATCTAGCTGAAGCAGATTCTCTACCGTTGGATCATGCCGTAATTCGTGAATCAGGAAGATTCTTCTGACAATGGAGTACAAGCGTTGCTCGTAGGGATGCTCAAATTGTTTATTTTCGTGGATGATTTCAATATTGTCATATCCAGAAAACTCATCAAAGCTACTTTCTGGAACATTAATTGCTAAGGCTTTGACTCTGATGTTGGGGGAATTCTTCTGAATCGATCGCAGCAAGATCTTCCCATAGTCAAGGTACTTATTATCAAACCCAAAGCTGACTGTCAGATGGGCATCCTTTGTACTAAATAGGTTTGAAAGCTGATAAAAGTCGAACATCTCCGTACCTCAAAAAAATGGGTTGTTTAGGCTAGAGACTCTACCAATCAAGAGTTCCAGCTCTGCCGTTAGTGTGCTCTACTTGCGAATCTATTTTTCTAACCTTGAAGGATAGAGTTTTCTCTTGGCACCCAAACAGCTACAATCGAACTTCGACACAATGAAAAATTTTGTGCTTTGACCCTCTGTTTGAATCAAACAAATACCTCTTATCGAGTAGATGATATAAATTCAACCAGTCGAAAAGTTGGGTCGATCTCTTAAGTCCTGTCGTAATTAGTCATCCGATCATCCATGATTAAACAAATATTTCGATAATGTATCGTCGAAGGATCGTCAGACAAAGCAGAACCCTGAGATAACATCGAACATGAGCAGAGATCAGAGAACGATCTCGATTCATCACTGATTAATTGCTTCAGTCCCTCCAATATATTTTTTCAGGAGGCACACTGCTACTCAATTTTGTTTCTAATAGGACACTCTTAATCTAAAGGCACTTTGAATTAAGGGACTGTGAAGCGAATAATCAAATGACAATGGGGCTCAGCCTAGACTGGGAAACGCCTCATGAAGGGCTAAAGCGTTTTTTTAACCGAGTAATTGATTGTGTAGAATAGTATTTAGCAGTTGGATTAGCTAACACAATTAGGATTATAAAAGTCTCATAAAAATATCATTTCACCTTTGTAAATCGTGCCCAAAACTCAGTAACTACGAGTTTCTACTGAACCGATCGTTGGAAAACAAAAGGCTACCCCTTAAAGCACTCAGTAATTACCCTAGACTACTTCAAGTCTCAAGTTTTGATAGGAGAAAATAGGCGCAATCAATCGCAATGTATCGCACCTTCTGTTATATCCCAGCCATTTTCTTCTTTACCTAAGACCCTTAAAATAAGCATTCATACTCTAGCGATAACAACGGTCTAACCTGTGAGTATCCCTTTTTCTGAAGGACATCATCCTGATTTAGCGTTGCGTGGAGATCCTAAATTGCAACGACTAATCACCCACCTCTCAACAACACTTGAGCGAGATCAGGTCGTTAGACAAGTTACGCACGATCTGAAACACAAGATTGGGGTCGATCGAGTGCTCTTGTATTACTTTTATCGCCAATGGAAAGGGCAAGTGACCTTCGAAGCCTTGAGTGACCCACAGTTTTCTATTTTTGGTTCAACCGGACCGGACGACTGTTTTAATGAAGATTATGCTGCGCTGTACTTAGCGGGACGGGTGCGGGCGATCGCGGATATCGAAACCGAGCCGATCGCCCCCTGTCACCGTGACTTTCTCCGCTCACTACGAGTGCAGGCAAATTTGGTCGTACCTGTGCTGACATCACAAGGGCTATGGGGTTTACTGGTGGCTCATCATTGTCAATCTACCTGCATATGGACAGACTTGCAGATTTCAACAATGCAACAAGGCGCTCAGACGCTGGCGAAATCGCCAGCGATTGATACAAGGGGAGAAGGGTTGATTTAACGTTCTTCCCAATGTCCCGCAACCCATTTGCGTCCGATTCCCAGGAACCCTGCCTCATAATGACCGGGAATCCAGACTCTTTGGTTTGACTGGCGCCGGTCTTGTTCGCGTCGGATTTGTTCCCGACGGGCTGCTTCACGCTGTGCCGCCTCACGCTGTGCTGATTCCCGACGGGTTGCTTCACCGCGATCGTTGTTACGAGGGTCACGATCGCGACGATCATCATATCGTTGCGCCACGACCGCTGGAGACTGGCTCACAACCGGAGAGAAATTGCTCTCTGCGGCTGAAACAGGTCTAGCGAGTGAGGAAGCCAACCCCATGGGAATGACCCAGACGGCTGCCGCGATTTTATAATTCATAACGAAATCCCTTTTGCCTGTGCATTTGATTGGTTAGACCCACTCAATGAGTGCGAGTGTTCAATCAATGCAGGATTTAAGCCCTTAGATAGACTTGCATGTGCCTAGCAAAACCCAAACAGCCGCAAGCGTGCTTGGGTCAAGCTCACCGAAAGTGATCCAAATCTAAAAATGGCGTTATCTCAATCACTTAAGCTTTGTGAGCCTCACAAGATCCTTCTGTCGAAACTCACAAACTTGCCGATTTTTTATCACTTCCATAGAGAAACAAACAGGAGATGATTAGACATGTAAGCCACACACCCCCAAAGGACACAATTATGCAACTCATCTATCGCGGTCAGACCCTCCCCTACACGCCTGCTGAACCCAGTCTCTACCGCAAGCCCCAAGCCTTAAACTGGCGCTTTCAGGCTCCTGGTGAAACCTATGGCGAAAGCCCTGCTCCGGTTCAAGCCTATCGAAAGCCTCAAGCAATCAACTGGCGCTGGCAGTAATTCGATTGTCTGTGCCAACATCAGTTTTTTCCTCCTCATAAATGCACCCTCAGTATTCGTCATTGCTGAGGGTTTCATGTTTGATAGTTGATATTTTTATATAAACCGGTGTATATCCTCAATCGTAGATTACAAATCACATAGAATAATGAATTTACTTTCCTACTCAATTGAGAAAATGATGTAATAGTCATCTTCAATTTCGATGGTTTGTTTGGAATTTAGCAAGAAATTGGGGTGTTAATAAGCGAAAATGGCGATACCAAACACCCCAATATTAATTAGCAGCGATTGCTTTAGAGTCTTGATCCATCTCAATTTAGAGTTCCAGCCAACGAGCGATCGTCAGCACGAGGTTAACAACTACTTAGTCTTTGTGCATCCCTGCGATTAGCAAATAAGCTGTGCAACCAATGGGAATCAGCGCCCTGAGAGAAGCTGATCCCATCCATCTCAATCAATAGAGGAAACAAATTTAGAGAGAAGAGGATGCTTCTTGAATCCGCCGTTCCAGGTATTGACCGATCATCTGCTCCTCACCCGCACGGGAAATAATCGTTTGGCGAGTGCGATATTTGGTACCAATCAGTTTAATTTCTTCCTCAAAAACCGAACCACTATACTCCGTACGTAACCGCATCGTCGTCGGTTCAGGTAGATAAAACTCTGCCGTTACAGGTTTAGATGTTGCAAAGCCCCGATCGCGATATAACGTTGTTCCCTGTACACCAAAGATCGTAGAACCCGTTACCTGCTTAAAATTCGGTTCAGAATAATGACTTTCCCAGGTGGTCTTTGCACCACAAATCAGCATAGTTGCATCGGCTAACTCATGGAGCTTTGCCAATTCAACTAACTCTGCACTACCTTGCTCAAGAAAATGCACCGTCAGGAAGCTCACTACTTCTTGAGTTTCACCATCCTTAAGAGTGTAGTATCGTCGCTCCGATCGCCAGTTGCCATGAGAACGACAGAAAAATTCTTCAACTAGTGATTCTTGAGATAACTGAGTGTTTTGTACAGAAAAAGTCATTCAGCTTCAACCTCATTCGAGATGGTTTAATTCACAAAATGGTCAACGAGTCAAGATTTGAGTGTCATTATTTGCGTTTTGTTACATCGCTATATCCTAGCGAATTCTTCAGAGCGTGGGCGAGCAGGTAAAGTCTCCGGAAGCATCGACAAAACGTCCTAAGATTTTTTTTGAACGTAACAAAACGGTTGGAATGCTTCAGATTTTGGCAGAACGTTGATATGAAACGGTACATTTTGTTACCAAACGATCGCCTCTATCGCAAGAGCAAAGTCGAGCAACCCCACTGTGCCGACTTTTGCAGCCATACGACTCGCATTCTAAAAATTTTCCTTACATCGTGTAACAAATGACAGTTTGGCTCGAGACTGCCACAAGCCGCCCTAAGCTATCAATTTAGGTAAATACCGAATATAAGTAAGACTAATGCTAAAAAAGTCAAGCTTTGTTGCGAAATTGTAATAAATCTGTTACATTAATTTACATAGAGTTACAAAAGGAACCAAGCAATGTATACCACCAACGAAGAAGGCATCTTAAACAACTACGCCATCGAACCCGCAATGTACTTCGCTGAATACCCCACCGTATACGAGCAACAACGCTACATGCTCCAGGGTGCAGTTGCGATTCTCCTGGTTACCTTTATCTCTCTGATTGCATTCGCTGCTAGCTAATCGTTTTTTCCTCCCTAGACAACCGAACGTCGTGTGAACGTGTTTTCCCAGCCCTGGCGTCATTGCCAGGGTTTTTTGTAGGGAAAATAGGGCGATGGGGGATACCTCGTTCCGATACTCTGGTTGGAAAATGGCAGGAGGCAAAACCTTGCAGTGCAAAAGTGATGTTTTCCGATTTCTGGCTCCTGACTCCTCATCTCCAACCCACCCCCATCCATGTCTCCACTCACCTTGCCCAACAATTACGATCGCTTCTTCCATGAAATCAAAGAGCAGATTCGCCAGACTCAGGTGCGAGCTGCACTATCGGTCAACCGGGAGTTGGTGTTGCTGTACTGGTCTATTGGTCGCAACATTTTGCTGCAGCAGCAACAATTTGGCTGGGGCGCAAAAGTAATTACTCGCCTATCCAAAGATTTGAGTCAATCTTTCCCAGAGGTGAAAGGATTTTCTAGCCGCAATCTCAAATACATGCGAGCATTTGCAGATGCCTATCCCGATCGAGAAATTGTGCAGCAGCTTGCTGCACAAATCCCCTGGTTCCATAACTGCATTTTGCTGGACAAAGTCAAAGATGACACTGAACGGGCTTGGTATATCCAGAAAACGCTGGAAAATGGCTGGAGTCGCACCGTGCTGAGTTATCAGATTGAAAGTGGGTTGTATCAGCGGCAAGGGGAAGCCATTACCAATTTCGATCGCACCTTGCCCCAGAGCCAATCTGACCTGGCACACCAACTGCTCAAAGATCCCTACACCTTCGATTTTCTCAATTTGGGCGAAGCAGTACAAGAGCGCGATCTGGAATCTGCGCTAGTCAACCATATGCGAGATTTTTTGCTGGAGTTGGGAGTGGGGTTTGCCTTTGTCGGCAGTCAATATCACCTGGAAGTTGGGGAAGAGGATTTCTATATCGACCTATTGTTCTATCACTTGCGGTTGCGGTGTTTTGTGGTGATTGACCTGAAGATGAAACCGTTTAAGCCGGAGTTTTCTGGCAAGATGAATTTCTACGTTTCGGCTGTGGATGACCTGTTGCGCCACCCCGACGACAATCCCACGATCGGGATCATTCTCTGCAAATCCAAAAATAAGACTGTGGTGGAATATGCCCTGCGCGATGTCAACAAACCGATCGGCGTTGCCACGCATCAATTCAGTAAGCAACTACCAGAGGCGTTACAAGGACAATTGCCGACGATCGAGCAGTTGGAAACAGAGTTGAATACAGCGATGGAGAAGAGGGAGGGGGAGGGGAAGTAGAGTAGAAAGTCAGGAAACTTCATCCTATTACTCCATCCCTTCCCTACTTTCCCTCCCTCGCCATTTGCCCTTCTCACCCTACATGCCTCAAAATAAAGGCACAGAAAGAACGTTACACACTGCTTTTGCCACAGAGATAGAGCTATCGCAGAGAGGAGTCAGGTGGATTCGATGAATGCAATGGATGCAATGGAGTTTTTTCGCCGAAGTGCCGGTACGTGGAAATCGCAGCGTACAACGCACCATCTTGCTTTTAAACGGGCGGAAGTTGGGGAGTCTGAGATCAAAGTTGAGGCGCTGTCGGCGGATCATCCTGATGTCATCGCCCTTTGCCAGGTACATGAAGTCGATCCTAGTTTGACGATCGGTGGTGCTCATGTCACCTGGTACGGCACTATGAGTTGGGATCGAGAGGATGAAGAGAAGCACGCGGGCGAGACGGTGTTTGCTTTGGTGCCCGATGCAGATGATCCCAGTCAAGGCAAAATTTTGCGCGAGCGGGGCTATGCCGAGGTGATGACCGTCGTGGGTCGTTACTTTATGGATGAAGAGGGGGGGCTGGTCATGCTCACCGAGTACGAAACGATGAGTTCTAAAGAACGGTTTTGGTTTGCCAGTCCTGACTTACGGGTTCGCACCAGCATCGTGAAGCGGTTTGGTGGATTCAGTACGGCTTCTTTTTGCACAGAGACCCGATCGGAAACCGCCCATACCGAAATTGCCTCTGCTCAAGAGGCAGTTGCTGGGGGCAATCCATCCATTTTGGGTTGGTAAATGGGAACAATGTCTCAGGTTTCTTGTTGCTCTTGGCAACGTTAGCCAAGAGTACGGATGTTCAATAATGTGTAACCCAACCTCACTGGTTCCCTTTGAGTGAACGTGGGTAGAGTCGTGTGCTTTTGCGTCTCTACTCTTTTTTTATCACAATGGTTTTGTAGGAATGGGCGAACCAATTGATTTTGAGATTGAGATTGAGACTTTGGACTGTAGACATTGGACTTTCCCGATCGCCTGAAACCAATCACTAGCGAATCTTCTGCAAACATGCCTGGATTTGCTGTTGAATCTGCATTGTGTCAAAACGTTCTCTGGCATCAATTTGAGCTTGATGCGCGATCGCAGCCGCCTTCTCCGGCATCTTCTGGCAATCTTGGATGACGCTGGCAAGTTTGAGGACATCACCCGGTGGAGTCAACCAACCTGTTTTTCCAGGCGACACCAGTTCAACTGCGCCTCCGGCATCGGCAGCTACAACCGGAGTACCACAGAGCATTGCTTCTACAATCACCCGTCCAAAGGGTTCTGGTGCGGTAGAAGTATGGGCAACCAGATCGCAAGCTGCAATCAGGGAGATCACCTCTTTGCGAAATCCTAGAAACTGAACGCGATCGCTTAACCCCAATGCTTTCACCTGCTGGTGAAGTTGTTTAACATAGTCCTGTTCACCAAATAAGGCATCACCGACCAATATTGCTACTACATTGTCTGGACAATGCGCCAACGCTTCAATCAAAATATGCTGCCCCTTCCAGGGAGAAAGACGGCTAAAATGCCCAACCACAAAGCGATCGTTCAGTTCCAACTGCCGTCTAGTAATTTCTGGCGCAGGGTCGGGAGTGTCGTACAGGCTGAGTTCAAAACCGTTGTAGATTACCTGCACCAGATCTGCCCGTCCCCCTGCTTCAATAAAAGCCGCACGGGTGGCTTCGGAATTGGCAATAACGCGCACCGCAAACCGATTTGCCAGGGAGATTGCCAAACCTCGATTAGTACGACTGAAATGCTCGACCGAAAGAATATCTCGCAAATGGTAAACCATTGGACAACGACTGATGGCACTCGCCAGCGCACCTACTACCAAGGCTTTTTGGGTATTCGTGTAAATTAGATCATACGAACGGCTAAGCTGGGCCACCCGATACACCAAAGGCAAGAGTTGTCCCAAACTGCCCAGACTTTGCCACAAGCCACTATCTTTTCGGACTTGAATCGATCGATTTGCCAACACGTTGACAGGCACTTGCTGTTGCTCCAGCGCCTGGCGAAAAAGTCCGTCCTCAAATAACCCAACCAGGCTAGTCTCACGGTACTGGCGGGCAATCTCCAGTAAAGAAAGTTCTGCCCCTCCCAATTTGCCTGTCTGATCGAGGAAAAGAATTTTCATGCCCATGGAGACTTTAGATTTTAGATTGCAGATTTTAGATTGGGATGGAGAGAGCTTGAGAATTTCATCTCCGCCTTCCTCCTTCACCCTTCTCCTTTTTCATCCCCTAAGCATAAGCCTTTACAAGAGTTGCATAACCCGATCGGACGCTCTATCCTTTGCAGAAACAACTTGTTCAATGCTGTGAACAAAGCGTTGAGTCAAAGTAGCGTTGGTGTAGTCTTGCAAGACTCGCTGTTTACCATGAGCTGCTAACGTCTGCCGCAATTGGGAATTGAGAATGATCTGTCGCAATTGCTCTGCCAGTGCAGTAGGGTTCGCCTCCGGAAAAGTCAGCCCGCCCCCGGTGGATTGGATTAAATGGGGAATTTCGCCTGAAGTAGACCCAATCACAGGGGTTCCACATGCCATCGCTTCAATGATGACGCGCCCAAATTGTTCTTTCCAGTTGGGGCGAGTTTCCGAAGGCAACACCAGTGCATCAAATGCCGCCAGGTAGAGAGGCGCTTCGGCATGAGAGATATAGCCCAAACGACGAATGCGATCGCTCAGGTGCAGTTTTTGGGCGATCGCATCAAATTCGGCTTCGTAGGCACCTGCCCCCAGCATCACTAAACGCCAAGGCAAATCGGGCAGTTGTTGTAAAGCATAGAGTAGCGTTTTTAACCCTTTTTCTTCCACGATGCGTCCAACATAACCAATCAGAATTTCCTGGTCATGAGTTTGTAACTTTTGTTTCAGAGCATCTGCGACTGGGTAATGGCTATACAATTGCGGATCAACACTACCCGGCAACAAAACTGCATTGCCCTGATATCCTTTCTGTCGTAAAACTGCTTCGGCACTGACAGAGCCTGGAAAAGCAACATCCGTTGCTTGTAATACCCAGGACTCGGTTTTGCGAATAGGCAAGGGATAGTGTTTGAAGATATTTTGCCAGGTAAAAAAGCCGATCGGTCGTCTAACACTGAGGCGATTTGCTAGATAAACCTGAGCTGTTGCGACAGCATACGGTTCATGCTGAACATAAATGAAATCGGGTTGGATCTCATTCAACAAGGGGATAAACGTCGATCGATACGTATGTAGAGGAATATTTCCAGGCTTCCACACCGGTAAGCTGAGCAAGTTACCCCGATATTCAGCCCATCGTTCGGGATATAAGCGCTGACCGTAGTCATTCTGCCAATTAGAGGGAGTGACAATTGTCAAATCCCAACCCGTTTGCCGCTCCACCTCAGCATAGAATTGCTGATTAATCGCCGTAACACAAGGGTGACTGACAATGAGGACTTTCACAGTTCTGAGCTTTAGCGTAGATGTGGATAAATCATTCACTCTTTTAATCCTTCACCCTTGATTTTATCAATTCCTGATAAACTGCCAGGGTTTCCTGACTCACTCTTTCAGTAGATAGCCACCCCACATTTTGCCGTGCTCGGTCTCTCCAAAGATTGAGGGTCGATGTATCTCGCAGTAATCTAGCGAGTTCAGTTGCTAATGTAACACTATCTAAAGGAGGAATTAATAGCCCTGCCTTCCCGCCATCGAGCGCTTCGGGAATTCCATCCACATCGCTAGCGATAATGGCACATCCAGCCTCTCTCGCTTCTGAAAGTACCAGTCCAAAAGGCTCTCGATGAGATGCTAGCACAAAAATATCAGTTGCTAGCAAATAGCGCTGGGGCTCAGGCTGAAAACCCTCAAAATGAATGCGATCGGCAACTCCTGTCTCGTTCGCCCTGAGTTTGAAAGGTTCTACCTCTCCCTGTCCAACCAGATAGAGGTGAGCATTGGAAAAATCCGGCGCAATTTGAGCAAACGCGTCAATCAATTCTGCAATCCCTTTGCGCTTCCACATCCCCGCTACCGTGGTGATCGCCGGACGGTGAAGCGGCATTGGTGTATATTCTTGGAGCGATCGCGTTCGAGGACTACCCAACGTCCCATTGAACACCAATCGCAGCTTTTTCGCAGGAATGCCTCGCTTTTCCATCGCCTGGGCAACCGCCGTACTGATAGCAATCACCCGATCTGCCAACCCCATCAATATGGCATTGCTTTGGAATTCACTATGCACCGTCGAGACCAACTGATAAGAAAAACCAACGCGTAACGTCCACGCCAACACGATGCCAATGATCATGTGGGCATGGACAATGTCGGGTTGAAATTGCTGGATGATAGTTCGATAGCGCCCCGCCAAAGCCAACAAAACCGGCAACCGCTTACGCTGATCCAGCGTGAAATGCTTCACTCCATAGCTTGCCAGCAACGTTTCATATTCTCCACCTTCAGAAGCCACTGCCACTTCATAACCCGCTTTGGCTTGCAGACAAGCCAGATCAACTGCCACGTTCGTCGTACCATTACCACTATTTCGGACATGTTTGAGGACATGTAGGATTCGCATGGAGTAGGGCGATGGGGGGATGGGGAAATTTTGATTGCTCAATTTCTTGACCTCTTTACTTCTCTACTCTCTATCCCGGCAGCAACTCAACAACAACAGGATGATCAGGCACCTTTAGCTTGAGACTTTTCGGACGATCGACTGATTGCATGGCAGTTGCAGATTTCAGGGGATTGTAGAGCTTGGCTTGGCGAATCGGGGTTTGCAGCGTTAGCGTAAGGGCACGATCGGGAATTGTTTTTATTTTTTGAGTCCGTTGATCGAAGCTGGGCAGTTCTTGCCAGAGCACTAGATAAAATCTGCCATCGTGTTTTTGGAATAGGCTGTGATGGAGAGCCTGGCCGCGATCGCTCAGAGAATAACTCAATGCGCGCGTTTTGAATTGAGTGGACGTGTCTTTTAACAGAGCAATTAGGTTTTTCAATGCGGTAAACGATGGTTTGGGCGCACCGTTGCTATACAACAGCCCAAAGTTATCTTCGGAATTGCTGGCGTTTTTTCGTTCATCAATCAACTCGTAGATGAAAGCGCGTTGAATTCCTCGTCTAAAGTATTCCAAATACAAACGCGAGACGTATTTACCCGCCACCTGAATGGGAATGCCTGCCTGTGCGTTCCCAGAGAGTGCATTGTGCCAACCACATTCTGTCGCAACGATCGGGCGAGATCGGCACACCTGTTTGGCTTTGGGAATATATTTATCATCCAAACCAGCGGTGGGTCCATTACCACCCGCGTAGCTGTGCATATTGCCCAGATCACAGAGAATGTTTGCAATTTTTGCGGCGTTGTTGGGACGCGCAAGGGACGGGCTGATGACAGGCAATGGATTCGTTACGAGATCGCGCTTTAAGGCAACATACAATGCGGTTTGAAATTGCTTCACGCCCGATGGAAAGCCTTTTCCGGCATAAGTCAGCTTGGGGTTAACATCCCATTCGTTGGGTCCCTCGATCGCTTCAACCGATGAAGTCACAGATTTCGCGATTGCCACCGCCTCCGAGGGGGTCATGCCATTGCGGGGGTCCATCACCAGGGTGGAGTGAATCCCCAGGGTTGCCAGATCGCGCAGCTTTTGGCGAGTACCGCCATCGCCCAAACCAAAGCCATCTCGAATATGCTGAACCCCTAATTCTTTTAAGCGAGGCTTAATTAGGTCGTCATAATGTTGGTACGCCGTGTCGAGGTAGCGCAGATGAGTGGCAACCCCAATCGAGTCCACAAACGCCTGAGATCGCTGTGCCCGTTCAGAAATCGTCTCTGCCTGGGGTGGATGCAACCAGCCGACGATAGCTAAAAATAACCCCAGTCCTAACGCCAGAAACCCGATCTGCCGACGGTTCATGCGGTTCCTCCAGCGAGTGCCGTTTGGTAAACCGCTTTAATTTGTTGTGCCACGCCCTGCCAGGAATAGTTTTGCCGCACATAGTCTTGACAGACAACCTGATCGGGTAAGGAGCGATCGCCAATCAACGCCTCGTGAATCCCATCGGATAAATCTTCAGCCGTGCTCCCTGCTAACACCAGATCTTCGGATAGGGGACGCAAAATTTCGGGAATGCCACCCACCGGCGTGCCCAAAACAGGCGTGCCAGCCGCCAGCGATTCCAGCACCGTCAGCCCAAACCCTTCCAACGCCACCGTAGGGACGATCGAGCAATTTGCCGCCCGATATGCCAGTCCCAACTCATGATCGGGCACGAAGCCTAGCAATTTCACATAATCCTGGATATCCAATTCATCAATCAATTTTTGCAAAACAGGCATCAGCAACCCTTTGCCCCCAATCAGCAACAAAATGTCGGGATGAAATAAACGCACCTCAGCGATCGAGCGAATCAGATTTTCCAACCCCATGCGATGGGCTAAACGCCTGACCGCAAAGACAATCGTTCGGTCTTGTGCCCAACCCAATTTCTCCCGCGCTTGCGCACGTGTTGGCTGATCAACCGGCATCGCGATATCAATGCCCGAAGGAATGATGTGGATCTGTTGCAAAGGGACTTGGTATACCTGATGCAGAATCTCCCGAAATGCCTGAGAAAGTACGATAAAGTGAGTCGCCCGCCGATAGGTAATCTGTTCCAAAACTTTTTTGAGGCGGGTAGTAAACAGCAGATTGCCTTCAACACACCCTTCAAGTGCCCAAGGTCCATGAAAATGCATCACTAGCGGACGATCGCCCAATTGATCCAATACGGGAAAAGTATACAAAGCAAAATGGGATGCCACTAACGCAGGATCATCCACCTGCAACGTTTGCCGAACCGATCGTCGTAATCCTCGCCAGCGAGTCAACAGCGAACTCTCACGCGGTGCAAACACTTGAACATACCCATGGGAATCCATCCGTACAGCATTTGACCCTGCCACCAACCCATACATTTCAATCCCAACCTGGGGTAGATGATGAGTGCAGTTATAGTAAAACCGATTCAGCCCTCCTGGCTGTTCGGGGAACCAACCCATACCAAGTTGCAGTGTTTTCATCTGGATTTATCTCGCTGTTGGTAAAACTGATTCGCTGCCATGCCGATGCCCAAAAAGCTCCAGAGCACCATGCCGATCGCTCCTGCCGTGGCAACATTTAAACCAATTTGTGAGAAAGCGCCGAGTGCGATCGCCCGAGATGCCCCTGCAAATACATCAAACCGACTTTCCGTGCCTTGAAACAATCGGAAAAAAATCAACCCCATCCCCGCCAAGTAAGGAATTCCTCCAAACCACCCCAACGACAAAAAGAGAGCCAAAATGCCACTATCGCGTGCGCCGATTTCACCACTCTCCGTCGTCGCCCCAAACCCTTCACCGATCGGGTTAACTAAAATCTCACCCAATAACTGGTTGTAACCATTGCTACGAGCATTGTAGCTGCCATCTGCTTCTACATTGGAAAGCGATTGCAGACGTGGCGCAATCACTGTAGAAAAGGGTTCTAGATTGATTAGAGGAATTACTACGATCGCCAACACGAATAAACTGCCAATTAACCGCATTTGCAAACTGGCTTTTAGCGATGGGAGAAAGCTCAACAGTGCCAAGAGCCAGCTCAACCAGGCAGACCGAGCCGACGATAGCAAAAACGCCAGATAGCCCACTCCCCCTGCAGCAAATCGTAGGGATGCACGATCGCAAAATAGCAACAGTAGTCCCGCCATCAACACTCCTGCAAATGGCTGCGGCGCATTCATCGTACTAAATACCCGAATCCCCAACGGCTCCGGCGTCCCAATGCTACTCAATCCCGCATTCACCATCCAAAACCGATCCCACTCTGGAGCGATCAGATATTGCGCCACTCCGTATCCTCCCATCAGCAACGTTCCCCAAAGAAAGACTCTCTGAAGATTTTGACGATAGTCCGGATAATGTCGCCAAAACATAAAAAGATGAAACCCAAACAAAACTGGCGCAATCCAGCCCAAACAATTCAAAATTGCTGAGGTCGGCGAATTCTGAATCAGCCCAACGAGCCCACCATAAATCACCGCCAAAATGCAAAGCAGAAAGGGCAATCCACCCTGTTTCAAACTTTTGGGCAACCAGCGCAGCAACGTCACCAACGTTATGAGCGTCACTAACAATGGAGCCAGCAAAATGGGACTCGGATCAACCCACCCCCCCTGCTGATCCACAACCCGACGCACCCAAGGCGAAAGAAACCAGATCCACCAGGTAAACCCCACATACAACAAGGGATAACGCCAATATAGCCATCCTCCTACAACAAAAGTCCCTGCCGGAAACAGCAGCCGCAATACCCCGCCCACATGTGCCACCAGACAAAGCGCCGACAGCCCCACTAAGGCAAAAATTGCCAACCAGCCCAACGCTGGATGCGGTAGCCGCAACCACAAGCGAGGGGTAAGAGAAGCCGTAGGGAGGGAAGGGGAAGGCATGAGGAAACGAGAGAGATGCGGCAAGGGAGAGACACGGAGATGCGGAGATTAGGAAGTTGAGAAAGCGGGACAAGCGAGAGAAGTTTTGAGGGCTAAGTTTTGAGTGTCCTGATTCATCTATCCACTCATCCCCAGCCCTACCTCCTAGCCCTTTTTTCCTAAGGTCGATCGAATCAAAGCGTAATCTTGGCGAGTCATGATCAGACTGGGGGGCGGAACTTTCAACACCATGGGGAAGTTGACAAAGACAAATAATAATCGAGCAAGCGTGGAAAGCAACAAGGCAAGACTGGCACCCTCCAGCCCATAGGGAGGAATGAGAATCAGCATGAGAGGGACGCTTAAGCCTAGCCCTACCCCCTGTAAGAGGGTGACCACGCCGGGGCGTCCAGCTGCCATGAAAGCTTGCGCTAGCACCCAAACCGTGCTACTGAGGACGACTTCTATCACTAAAATTCTTAGGGCTTGTACAGCTCCAGCAAATTCAGTGCCATAGAGCAAATGTAGGAGAAAGGGTCCCAGCAGCATCACTGCCAAGGCAATCATCAAGGTAAAAGTCATGCTGACTCTGGCAGCCCGCCCGGTCAAAGTGATCACTTCTGGGATGGGTCGAGCCGCCGCTTTGGGCAGGAGAACCGTCACGATCGAACTCTGAAACACGTTCAACATTCGAGACAGACTCAGCGCCACGGTATACATCCCCATTGAGGTGGGGCTGAGTAATCCCACCACCAAGACCTGCCCAATTTGCTGCGACAACGTCCCCATCAAATCCACCCCATAGGAGCGAATTCCATAACTCAGTAGCCGACGGCAAGATTGCCCGATCGTTTGCCAGGTGGGGTGGAGTCGCTGCCACAAGCAATACATGAGATAAAAAGTCACAGGAAGGCTGGGCAGTATATAGGCTAAGCCCGCACTGAGCGGTGTCAACCAGTGAACCGCCGCCAACCCAACCAAAACTAAAAGGGTGCTGAGAGGAAGCAAATAGCGGCTATGGTTGGCGATCGTAAACTCTCCCTGTGCCTCCAACGTGGCAGTCAAAGTCAACGATAACAGCGCCAGCGGAGCCGTTACCATGAACCCCTGAGCAATCTGGATCACTGCGGGCGAATACTGCGATAGCCACTGCGGTATAAATACAACCCCAACCAAGGCTGCCACCACGCCCAATCCACTGCTCAATAGCAGCGTGGCAGAAAATAGACTAGATTCTTCCTCTGGATGACGCTTGAAATTATAAATAATGGCGGAGGGGAGTCCCAAAGTCAGCATGTAAGCTAGAAACTGCGGCCAGAGTGTCATCGCTGCCAGTTCACCTCGTCCTCCCGCCCCCAAACTGCGTGCGGTAATCACACCCGTCGCCACATTTAGCCCAATGATGAACAGCCGTGCCACCAGTGTTTGTAGCATGGCAGCCGTGCCACTTTTACCCTTTAAGACCCAACGAATACTGGAAGCAACAGAATTCATAAATATCATTAATATTGAGGGAAAAATCGCCGGGAAGAGTAAAGCCTTGAGACATCTGTTTAGGTAAATTGCAAAACTTGTTCAGCCGATGCTTCGTCCCTACAAACAGCAAATTCTTAAAGAATAAGTTTAAGACGCATAAATCGTTAACGAAAAAACGGTGGAGATGGCAACCATACTCCACCAAAAAAGTTGAGGAATTGCCAGGAGCAAAATTTCTAAATCCTTCAGCAGCGACCAGTGATGGAGATACTCCAAATCACCATGAATCTCTGTGGTCAATCCCATTTCTTGATGAGGAGTTAGCAATCCTGGTAATGCTCGCAGCCGTTTTCGTTCAGCCACACCCAGCCGTGCCGATTCTGCCAAACTCAACGATCGAGGTCCAACTAGACTCATTTCACCCCGCACTACCTGCAACAATTCGGGTGACCGAGCCAAGCCGAACTTGGTAAACCAAAACTTAAGCAGCGTCAGACGATCGCCCTGACTTCTCGCCAGTTCAGCCATTTCCAGCGTCACCCTCCTCACCTGAAATCGCTGCACCTGAAACAACCGACCCCGCGCACCCACTCGCCATTGAGTCGTGAACAGCGATGGAGTCGGACTCAACCGCCGTAGCCCCATAATGGCAAGCCAAAGCGGACTCAACAGCAACAACAGCAATGCAGCACCGACACGATCGAGTAGCCGTTTCACCATCCAAGCCAACCCATCCCGACTCTGCAGAAAACCACTACTGCCATTCGCCCGTAGATAGACAGGCTTGTCAGTTTTTTGTCCTACTTCTGCCCAAAACCTGAGCGCCACTTCTCCCAAAAGGGGATCGACCACAATTTGCTCAACCGTAGAACGAGAGAGGCAATCAATTAACCAGGATGAGTTGAACAACGGGGCAAGTGGCATCTGTTTTTCCGGTTCTGCCACTCCGACCCACAACTTTCCTTGCCGCCATTGCAATTGACAATTTGGGGCAGCAGGAATCACTTTATCCCGGCTGAGCGCAGCAGCTTCGTCCAAATTGAGTAGCGTAACCTTAGTCATGGAAACCTCACGCACTTCGTACATAAGATGCATAGTTGTAAACTGGGTTATCAGCTCCGTTCGCAATAACTCCGATAACGTTGAGCTGGTGCAGTGCAGCGATCGCATGAGTTAACTCGGTACGGGTTACCCGCCCGATGCGCCCAACCAGCACGACACCACTACAGGCAGAAGCGGTTAAAATCGTGTCCACAATGCCTAAGACGGGCGGGGCATCCAGCAAGACGAGATCGTAGTGTTGTTCAAAGGTGTTCAACACTTCTTGCATCCGATGGGAACTCAGCAACTTGGCCGGATCGGTGGGAGTGGGGCCGGCGGATAAGACAGAGAGATTACCGTAGGGGTTGGAGAGTTGCAAGTCGTTGGTATCGAGGATGGGCGTGTCACTTGCCAGCAAGGTGGAAAGCCCCCGATCGTTCGGCAGTTCCAGCAGCTTGTGTAAACTGGGACGACGCAGATCCGCATCAATCAACAACACCCGTTGATGTAAGCGGGCAGCACTAATCGCCAATCCCAACGCGAGTGTCGTTTTGCCCTCCCCTGCGAGTGCCGAGGTCACCACCAAAGACTTGAGTTGGCTGCTGGCATTGAGTAATTGCAAATTTTGGTAGAGCAAATCCAGCGATTCACGGAAGGGGAGTCCCTGCACCACTTCTAGCGTTGGGACAGCCAATTCCTGAGATTTTCGGAAAGATAAGGTGGGTGACTGATTGGCTTCGGTGGGGGTGGCTTCGGGTACCATACCCAGCAGGGGCAAGGCAACTTGTTTCTTCAATTCGTCAGAAGAATGAACCGAATCATCGATCGCCTCTCTCACAAAAGCAGCAACCCCTCCCAACATCAATCCAGCAACCATCCCTAGCAACAAGTTTTTGGGCAAGCTTGGCGCAATTTTCTCGCCTTCCAGAGGCTCTTCGACCACTTGCCAGTCAAATCCTCCACGCGCAATTTCTAGTCCAATGTCTTGCTCTGCCTTCAACAACTCTTCCAGCGTTTCTCGGTTTGCCTGCACTTCTGGTTGTAAGCGTCCGTATTCAGTCAACAGGGCAGGAAACCGACGTAAATCGTCCCGAATTCGTTGCTCTGCCTGTGCCAGACTTTGAGCACGCGATTGAGCCGCTTGCAAGTTAACCTGAGCATCAATCAACTGCCCTACCAGAGTAAGGTCGATCGTGCCCAACTGACCCTCGGAGCGCAGACGATCGGGATCTGCTGACACATCTGCCTGCAGCACCCGCCGCACTTCGCCCTGCAACAATGCGAGTTGCCGTTGTCGTTGATCTACCAGCTTTTGTACAAACGGTGAAACATCTTCAAATCGAGTGCGTTCTTGTTCAAGCGCCAACTCGGTTTTCTGAATCTCGTTCAACAAATTTTGATAACGCGCCGATTGACTCAATCGGGAAGCCACCAGCGCCTGCGGTGGCGACATGGCGAGCTGTTGCTGCAAGGTCACATACCGCGCCGCTAGATCTCGCATTTGGGCATTATTCGCCTGTTGGTCTTGCCGGATACGACTGAGCGAATCGACCAATGCCTTAGACTGCAACTCTGGATCAACCAGATTTTGGCTTTTACGAAACTGCTCCAGATTAGATTCAGCAACTTTTACCTTATCTCGTACCACTGGCAGTTGCTTTTTGATAAACGATAGTCCTTTAGTCAGACGTAACTCTTGTTGTTCCAGATTGTAGTCTTGATAGACTTTCTGAAGTGCCTCTAAAACCTTTTGTGTTTTGATGGGATCACTATCGGTGTAAGCAATTTGAAAGATTTTAGTATTAACTTTCTTATTGGTACTTGGATCATTTGCCACAACCTGACTTACTGATAAAGCTTCTCTCACTTCATCGATCTTGATATCGGGATACTCTGGTTGGAGCAGCGTCACAGCTCTTTGCAATAAACCAGAACTCCGCATTAAATTAATCTGGGTAGCACTATCAATTTCAACGTTGGTGTCAGTAAATTCGCTTTCTGCCGTGCGTTTTTCTCCCGGTTCTCGCTTGCTCTGGTAGTTTGGCTCAACCAAGAGCTGCATCGAGCTACGATGCGTTGGCTTTTGCAAAAGAGTGAAAAGCAATGCTAGAACCGTCACACCCAAGAATGTGCCCAGCAGCCAGAGACGGCGACGCATCAAAATCGCAAACAACTGCCCATAGCCTGGGTCGTTATCTGCCATTGGGATGAGGTTACTTTGAGTCACTTCAACCTTCCTTTCGTGGGTCAGAAGTCGGGGCGATGGTAATGCCCGATCGCCGGATTGAGCATTTAATGAGTATTTTGGAGTAAATGACAAGAGTTTTCTACCAGATGCAGTACCCCGATCGATGCAGCAACGCTGATTTCGTCGAAATCAAACAAAAGCGATCGCTTCAGTCAATGATTAAACCGTTGTCCTAAAAGGGCAGGATGACGCGCGAATTTTAAAGGGGCGAACCGCTTGTGAAAACATTATTTCATGATTGTTTCCTAGATCTTTACCTTTTCCAATGAATCCCTCCGCATCAGACCTTCCTCATCCTACAAAGAAAACGGGTCTTTAACGGATGGTTGAGATCACATCGCCCATGCCTTTTCAATCACTCGCTCTACCCGATTAAAGAATACAGGCTCAGAGAACTGACTCAAAGCGTGCTCACGGATTTTAGAGTAGTCCCAAGACATTTTGCTGGACTTCAGAAGTGCCGCTAATAAAGAGTCGGGCGCTTGTCGTTGAAACAGTAGCCCTGTTTGTCCAGGGATTTGCGTGTCCAAAACGCCACCGGCACCGTAGGCAATCACTGGCGTCCCACTCGCATTCGCTTCAACGGGCACTAAACCATAATCTTCAAGTGCTGCAACTATGACAGATTGCGCTTTCGACATCAAATAAGTCCGTTCTGCATCACTGACATGCCCCAAAAACTGGATATTGGGCATCGCTTGTGCTTCTAGCCGCTTACGTTCGGGACCATCACCTAGCACCAACAACTTCCATCCCAGCCAATTGAAGGCTTCAATGATGACATCAATGCGTTTGTAACTCAGCAAGCGAGCGGCGGCTAAATAGAAATCATCCTTTTGCTGAGAAAACTGGAATTTGCCGCTGTCGATCGGATAGTTGACGACGATCGCCTGTTTTCCATAGATTTGCTCAATCCGTTGTGCCACCACACTGGAGTTGGCAATGTACAAATCTGGCTCTTGGGAGTAGGTCAAATCTACCTGACGCATAATGCGGAAGATGCGCTCAATTACCGGATAAAACAATCGGTAATCAGCATATTCCTTCAAGTAGGTGTGCGTATCCCACAAAAAGCGGGTGACGTTGTGGCAAAAACAAATATGCCGCGCATCAGGACGCTTACGAACCGCTTTAGCAAAACTGGTACTACTACTAATCACCAGGTCATAATCTTGCAGATCTAACGCACGGAAAGCTGGAAAATAAAGTGGGGCCATGAGTCGGAAATGCTTGGCAGCCCCTGGAATATTCTGAAGAAAAGTGGTTTTCACCACGCGATCGCTTAAATCAATTGTACGATCGGGGTCGTAGAGTGAGGTATAGATATCTGCGTCAGGATAACGCTTGCAGAGCAGCTCGAAAACTCTCTCCGCTCCACCTCTTTGAGTTAAATAATCGTGGACTAATGCTACTTTCACAGGTTAAGGCGTAGTTATTGGCTCAAGAAGAGTATAGTTCAAGCTCAGAAAATCTTCACCGATGCACTCAAATTGTCCTTATCAATGGACTTTTCCAGCTTTTGAAACACATAGTATGCAGCATGCCTTTCCTTGGAAAAACAACATTGGTTATCTGCGATACGGAATAGCTGTTATTGACATTTAGGACAATGCACCACGCTTCGGAAGAAGTCTAAACGTTTCAATCAGGGAACAACCTCTGCCTTGTGACAGATTGTTAAACGTCACTTACCTCGCTGCACGACGAAGTAGAAAATAAAATGTTTCCTAAAACAACATCAAATATTTTGCAATCATTATCATCATCATTAATTTCACCATTAATCAGAATCGAATTTCTCTTTTAGAGAAATCGATATTTGCAGTTACATCAGAAAGTTATCAGAAGTTACCCATAGGTTCTACGCAAAAACCTCGGTCAATCACGGAAAAAAGTGGTCGGAACCTGACAGAAAAATCATCGTTTCTCATAAATGCAATTTATCTGGATCAATGCATCCAGCAGGGGATCATACTGAATTTAAGGATAATTCTAGATCCGTAATTGTCATAAAAGATACTTAACTGTACGCTTTTCTCTCATCGCAATTAGACTTCTGTAAGTCTTGGTGACCAACTCTAACCTCAGCCGATAAGCGAAGCGCGACAAATAGTATAAATACACACCTGCTTATTCTCAATCACTGTATTTTTCTTATAGGTTCCAGCCATTTTTGAGGGCGACTTTTTAAGAGGCAAGATTGCGGGGATCAATTAGAGAGATCAGCCGATCACAGTCGATCGCTTGAAACCCATACTGTTTAATCGCGATCGCCGCTTCAGTTGCCAATCCTCTTCCCCAATAAGCTTTTGCCAGCATGCAGCCAATTTCGATTTCGGGTGCCCGTTCACAATTTGCAGAATTAAGCCACACCGCCCAATAAATTGATTGTCGGCTTTATGAATCGTTGCTCAGAGACCAAAATCGTAGCGATCTTAGCCACTCAGAAGGTGTGCAAGACGTTGTCGAGTTTCTTCGCGATTTCGAGTACTTGGGAAAAACCTCATCACTGCCGGATCGGCATAAAGTTCAGCCAGATTCTCCTAATCGTCCCAGGTCATGTGCCGCAGAAGTAACCAGGGAGTCTCAATCACTATTATGGTCAGTACCCATTCTTCCAGAAGAGAAGAAGCTAGCAGATTCCAATGGAATTTCGCTTCATCCCATTGATTAACCTGATTGGGGGAAAGGATCAACTACTCTAAGGTCGAGATTTCTAACAAATTTTGGGTCGGATGTCTCCATTTTCTAAAAGACGGTATATTCTATATTCTTAGAACGTTTGTACTATTTGATTATTTGTAGTATGTTTGTGTTACGCCACTTTTATTCCAACGCTCTCTAAATCCCTCAGCTTCTTAACTCGCACTCAACGATTGAAGGGTGAACTTGGGTCACTCTGCCTTTCATTTCAGGGCTTGAACCCGCATTCATTTACCCGAACCAAAACCTAAAAGCTCGCTCTGTGCTGCCCTCTGTCCCAATTGCCAATGGATTGCGAACCCTGCTCCCAGACACCCGCTGGTGCTTTGTGGACAATTTTGATCTTGAGTACGGTTGGGCGAACTGTTTTGGTGACCGTCATTTTCACCGCACACCAATTTTTGCTCAACCAGAACCATGACTTCAGACCCAAACACCAAATATTGGCGATCGATCATTGCCCCCCCTGTAACACCCCCTGAGCAACGTGATCCCTGGGCAATCCGCCCTTATACCCCTGCTTTTTCAGCATCCTCCCCAACTCAGCTCAGCACCAGAAAACAACCCGCACGGCGGCGCAAAGCGCAGCTTTTGCCGTCCTATCTGGCGATTGGGGGCACTCTGTTGGTATTGATGGGACTCATCCTTAACCCTCGCGACTTGCTCAGCGCCAGGGCCCCGAGCGAACCCTGTCAGGAGATCGTGCAACCCCAAAGCAAGCTAACTCGCGAACAAATTTCTCAACTGCTCACCATTCCAGAACGCAGCACCAAAACCAAAGTCAAAGCAATCATCCAAGCGCCCTACTGCAAATTTCCCCAGTTAGAAGTTCGGGCAGGGGTCATGGCTGAACGCGAAGCTTACCCCCTAGCTTTTGACCCCCAAACCTGGCTCGTCATTCTCTATGAAGGCAACGAATATGCAGGCTATGCCTTTAGCTTCCGTCACTAAGACGAGAGACGATCCGGTGAAGGCTTGCCAGAATCCACAAACTCCAAAATGCATTAATTCAAAAGTGCATAAATGCACAAATGCATCAATAAAAAATGTGTTTTGCCGATTTCCATCCAATTCACCTATTGCTGCATTGCTACAGTTACTTACCCGCCGTTCCCAGCTTTTTTGCGGCTGGAGCCTGTTGTTCACCCTTGCTGCTTGTAGCCCTTCGATCAATCGTCCTCCTGTAGATTTGCAACTTTACCAACAGTGGCAACTGCAACCGGGTGACACGATCGCGGGACGCTCCGTTACAGGCGGCTTGGGCGATATCTCCATCGAACTCGACGGCAATGCGGTCTATGCCCCCTTTGATGGCAAAGTAGACCCCACCAAAGCCAACTGTGTACTCTTCTCCAGCCCGGATGTGCCCGGTTACTTGTTCCGCTTCTGTGGTCTCACTGCCCCCAAACTCGGCGATGTCCTCCAGGGTGACCCAATCGGGACTGGCAATCACCTGGAATTCGCTGCCC